>CAXTCL010000016.1:0-31006 GCA_964242035.1 uncultured Acetobacteraceae bacterium
GCGGTCCGCGCCGCGACGGCCCGGCCGGCCAGGGTCAGCGCGCGCGCCTCGGCCTCCTGGTGGCGCGCCTGCCAGGCGGACACTTCGCGGCGCGCGGCTTCCAGCGCGACCGTCGTCTGCCCGAGTTCGGCCTGCAAGGCGGCAAGCCCAGCCTGCGCGGACTGCCGGGTCAGCCGTGCCGCATCCAGCGTGCCACGTGCAGACAGCGCCGCGTCCGCAAGGGCGGCGGCGTCGGCAAGGCCTGCCAGGCCGGCCGCCGCCTGATCCCGATCGCCCTCCGCCTGCGCCAGGTCCGCCTCCGCCCGCGTCAGCAGTTCGGCCTGCGCGGCATGATGGCTCGCCGTCTCGTTGCTTCTTGCGTGCAGCGTGCCCAGGCTTTCGCGCGCGGACGCTAGCCCGGCTTCGGCGGCCGCACGGGCCGTCCTGGCCTGCGCCTCCGCGGCACGCGCGTCCGCCTCGGCGGAAGCCGCGCCGTGCAGAGCCTCCCGCAGGCCGGCCGGGTCTGGCAGGCCGGCCAGCTCTGTCTCCGCCTCTGCCAGAGCCGCGGTAGCACGCCCGGCCTCCGCGGCCAGATCGTCGAGCGCCGGCAGGGACGCGGCGATACGCGCCTCGGTCTCGGCGGCTTGCCTGTCGAGGGCCGCCGCCCGGTCGCGCGCAGCCTCGAGCAGGCTGCGCGCGTCCTGCTGTTCGGCCCGCGCGACGTCGCGTGCGGCCCGGCTGGTCTGGGCGGCCGCCTCCGCCTCGCGTGCCGCCTCCGCCAGTGCGGCGAGATGAGGCAGCGCCTCGACGGACTGCCTCGCCTGGCTCGCCGCCGCGAGCGCGGTGTCCCGCTCGGCCAGCAACCGGGCTGCCGCCGGCCGCAGGTCGGCCTGCCGTGCCTCCGAATGCGCGGCCTGGCTGACTGCCTGCTGGTGCCGGTCCGCGGCCTCCCGCGCCAGCGCTCCGGCCACTTCCTGCCCGGCGCGGGCGCGGGCTGAAGCGACCGCCGCCGCGTCCATCTCCGCCAGCGCGGCTTCCAGCTTGCCGGCGGCTTCGCGCGCCTCTGTCTCGGCAGCGTCGCTCGCCGCGCGGGCCTCTGCCAGCCGACGCCGCTGTGCCAGGAGCACGGCGGCCGGGTTGGGTGCGCCGGCGCGGGTGACGTGGCCATCCCACCGCCAGCACGCGCCCTGACGTGTCACGGCCAGCATCCCGGGCGGCAACCCACCCTGGATCGCGTCGCCGTCCGCGGTGTCCGGCAGCAGGGCCACATGGGCCAGTGCGCGTTGCAGCGCGGCAGGCGCCGTCACCAGCCCGGCCAGCGGCACCGCGCCGTCCGGAAGCCGGGGCAACGCCATATCGGGTGTCAGCAATCGCCAGTAGCGCTCTGCCGCCGCGTCCAGCGTGTCACCGGCCGCACTGCCGAGTGCTGCGCCGAGTGCTGCTTCCAGTTCGGCGGGCACAATGACGTCCGCCAGGGCGCCGGCGGCGCTGCTGGCGCCTTGATCCGGCATCGCAAGGGCCAGGCCCGCAGCCGCGCCGGCCTGCTGCGCCGCTTGCGAGCGTGCGCGGTCGCAGCTCTGGCGGGAAGCGGCCACTGCTGCTTCCGCCTGGCGCAGAGTCGCCTCTTCTGCCTGCCGGGTGGCAGCACGTTCCGCCAAGCGGGATTGTGCCTGCGCCAGCGTAGCGGCGGCGTAGGCCAGCGCCGCTGCGTCGGGTGCGGCGGACGCTGCATCCTGCAGCGCGGCCTGCGCGGCGGCGTGTTCCTGGGCGATGCGCCTGGCGCGTGTATCGGCATCCAGCAGCGCGGCCTCGGCACGCATGCGGGTGGCGTGCAGGTCGGCCTGGGCGCGGGAGGCGTCGGCCGCGTGCTGGGCGGCGGCCGAGGCCGCCTGCTCGCAGGCTTCCAGCCGGAGCGCGGATGAGGCGGAGACTTCCAGGGCAGTGTCGGCGGCCGCATGTGCAGCCGCCAGCGCGGCGGCGTCCACCCGTCGTCCGGTCAGCGCGTCCAGTGCCGCCCGGGCGGCATCCAGCGAACGCCTAAGGCGCTGCCGGCGCTGCTCCGCTTCGCTTCTGCGCTGCACGGCCGCGGCGTGCGCCGCCTCGGACTGACGTGCCGCCAGCCGCATCTCGGCATGGGCGCTCGCCGTGGCACTGCGCGCCTGCTCCGCCTCTTCCAGCAGCACCTGTGCGGCGGACAGCGCCATCCCGGCATCGGCCACAGCCGCCGCGGCCTGGTCCAGAAGCTCGGGCGAAACCAGTGCCGCCCGGGCAGCGTCGTGGTGGCGGGCGGCACGGAAATGCTGCGTCTTGGCCGCTTCGAGCCGTTCGGCTGCCGCTTCCTGGGCGGCCTTGGCCTGCGCCTGTGCCAAGCTCGCCGCCATCGCCGCCTGGCCGGCCGCATCGCTGGCGATCTGAGCCGCGTTGGCGCGTGTCTCGGCGACGTGGCATGCAGCGTCCGCTTCGGATATTGCATCCGGCAGGTCCGCCAGCCGTTGCTCCAGCCGCCCGGCCTCGCCGGCCAGCCGCGCCGCCGAGGCGCCGGTGTCAGCGCGGCTTTGTTCGGCCGCAGCAAGGTCGGCCTCACATTCCAACAGACGCCGTTCGGCTTCGGCTGCGTCGGTTGCCGCGCGCTCGGCGGCTTGCGCCAGGCCCTCGGCTTCCATGCGGCGGCGTTCCAGCGCGCGGGCTGCTTCAGCGAGCGTGCCGCGCCGCGCGGGCAGGGTGCCTTCCACCGCATCCAGCGCGGCTTCGGCAGCGGCGGCTTCCAGGACGGCCGCGTCGGCCGCGTCGGCGGCGGCCAGATGCGCCGCTTCGGCCGCGTCGGCCTGCGCCCGGGCGGCGGCGAGCAGCACGGCCAGATGCTCGGTCTCCGCGGCACGCACCAGGCCAGAGATGTTGCGGTAGCGTGCCGCCTGGCGCGCCTGCTTGCGCATCCCCTCATGCGCATTTTCCAATTGGGCACGCAGGTCGTCCGCGCGTGACAGGTTCGCCTCCGCGGCACGCAGCTTCAGCTCCGCCTCGTGACGGCGGGCATGCAGGCCGGTGATGCCGGCCGCCTCTTCCAACACCTGCCGGCGCTCTTCCGGTTTCGCGTTCACGAGCGCCGCCACACGCCCCTGGCTAACCATGCCGCTGGAGCGCGCGCCGCTGGCCAGGTCCGCATACAGCGTCTGCACGTCGCGCGCCCGCAGCTCCCGCCCGTTGGCGCGGAACGCCGAGCCGGCGCCGCGCTCGATCCGGCGCGTCACCTGCAGCTCGGCCTCGTCCTGCCACGGCTCCGGCAGGGGGCCGTCCAAGGTTATCGTGACTTCGGCCAGGTTACGGCTGGCGCGTGCCGTGGTGCCGGCGAAGATCACGTCGTCCATCTCGCCACCGCGCAGGGAGCGTGCGCTGGTCTCCCCCATCGCCCAGCGCAGCGCTTCCACCACGTTGGACTTGCCGCAGCCGTTCGGTCCCACGATGCCGGTCAGGCCTGGGAGGATATCCAGGCTGACCGGCTCGGCGAAGCTCTTGAAGCCGGCGATACGCAGCCGGGCGAGCTGCGCCGTCACGGGACCGGCTGGGGCATCAGAGGCCCGCCATCTTCGCGAACGAAGCGTAGCTCACCCCGGCCTCGCCGGTGTGGGACTTGCCGTTTACGATGAAGGTCGGCGTCGAGTTGATGGCGTAGGTGTCCTCCGCCACCTTCTGGTCGGCCAGGATGGCGTTGCGCAACGCGTCATCTGCCACCACCCGATCAAACGTCTCGCGCGGCATGCCGGCGAGTGCCGCCATCTTGGCCAGCTCGTCCTTAGGGTCCTTGCTGCGGTCGTAAGCCCAGCGCGCCTGGCTGGCGAACAGCGTGTCCTTGAACGCCTCGTAACGCTCGGCGGGCAGGCTGCGCGCCACCATCGCGGCGGTCAGGTCCACCTGGTCGCGCGGGTATTCCTTGAAGACGAAACGCAGCTTGCCGGTGTCGATCAGCTTGGCCTTCACCTCGGGGAACACATCCGCCGCGAAGTGGGCGCAATGCGGGCAGGTGAAGGAGAACCACTCGGTCACCGTGACGGGCGCGTCCGGCTTGCCTTCCGCGCGGTCCGCCATGCGGGGGTCGGCGGCTTCGGCGGCGCGGGCGGGCAGGGCGGCCACGGCGAGCAGGGCACCGGTTGCGGAGAGGAGCAGGCGGCGGGTGGGGCGCATGAAAGCGGGTCCTTGGCTTGGGGATGCCGGACTCATGGCGCGCTGATCTGGGGCGCGCAACATACAAAGGAGAAAGGAAGCAAGGCCTTCTTTTTTAAAAAAAAGAAGCAAAAAACTTTTGGTCCCTGTCGGCGAGTTGCCGGAAAGGTCCGCGACAGCGGAGTCAAAAGTTTTTTGCTTCTTTTTTTCGAAAAAGAAGGCCTTCCTTCCTCGCCTCACGTCCCCTCCGCGACTCGCGTTCACCCGATCTTAGCCCATCCTCGCTAGACCGTGAGAAGACCCAAGGCCGGCCCAAACAGGCCAGCCCCACCAAGCCTGCGAAGCCGCGAAAAGCGGGCGACGCAACATGGCCGGCCGCGCAGGATCGTGCATGACCACAGACAGCTGGACGGGCGTCTCCGCCGATTGGAGCAACGCGGCCGATTGGAGCGGCGGCATGCCGTCCGCCAACACCACGGCCACCATAGGCGGGCCGGGCGCTTTTCTCGTCACGCTGTTCGGCACCGGCGCGGCCGCGGCGCTGAACCTGACCGCGCCTGGCGCGGAGTTCTACGATGCCGGCGTGCTTGCCTTGGCCGGCACGCTGTCCCTGCAAGCGGGCACCCTGGCGCTGGCCTACGGGGAGATCAGCGGCGGCACGCTGGCGCTGTCCGGCGGGCAGTTCCTCTCCACCGGCGGCACGCTGGCCGGCGTGGCGGTGCAGGGCACGCTGTCGCTGTCCGCACCCGAGGAGAGCCTGTTCGTCACCGGCGGGCTCTCGCTGGCCGGCGCAGGCGGGTCAGGCGCGGGCAGCATCGCGCTGACCGGCGGCTACGCGTCGCTGGATTTCCTGGGTACGCAGACGCTGAACAACGCCGTGGTCAGCCTGGGTGCGATCGGCGCGCTGCCAGGCCAGGCGGGTGCGGCCACATTGGCGGTGGCGGCCGGTGCCGGCGCCAGCTCGGCGGCCACGCTCACGCTCGGCACCGGGCTCTGGCTGCGCGGCGTGTCCGGACAGGGCCAGATCGTGGTGGGCGGACCCAGCCCGGCCGGCGCGGGCAGCCTTCCGGCCGCCCTGGTCAACGCCGGCACCATCACCGCCAGCTCTGCCGGCGAGACGCTGACGATCACCGGCAACGGGGCGTTCACCAACCAGGGCACGATAGGCGTCAGCAACGGCGCCACGCTGCAGATCGCCACCGGCAGCTTCGCCAACACTGGCACCATCACGGTGGCCGGCGCCACGCTGTCACTGGGCGGCACCTTCGCGTCCGCGCTGCTCTCCAGCCTGGGCGCGGTCACGCTCAGCGCCGGCCAGATCCAGCTTGCCGGCACGGTGCAGAACTATGGCGGCACGCTGGCGCTCGGCGCCGGCTCGAAGCTGGGAGCGGCATTCGGCGCGCTGTCGCTGACCGGCACGATCGCGGGCGGCAAGGTGGCCGATGGCGGCGGCGGGCTCAGCTTCGCCGGCGGGACCGGCGTGCTGGACGGCGTGACGTACGCCGGCGCGCTGAACCTGTCCGCCGCCGGCGCCGGCGTCACGCTGACGGACGGCGCGCAGGTCACGTCCGCCAGCGGCGGCACGGGCAGCATCGCCGACACCGGCAGCGGCAGCGCCCTCCTGCTGCGCGGCACCCAGACGCTGGGTGCCGTGCAGATCGCGTTGGGCAGCGCGGGTGCCGCCTCCGTCATCGCCACCGCCGATCCTTGGCTCGCCAGCACCGGCACCACCGCCACGCTCGGCACCCAGGCGAGCGTGGTCCAGCAAGGGGCCAACGCGGCGGTCGAAGCGCTCGGCTGGAGTGGCGTGCCCGGGTTCGGCCTGGCGGACACGCTGGTGAACCAGGGCACCATCACCGCGGGGTATGCCGGCGGGCAGATGGCGCTGGGCGGCTACGGCACGATCATCAACCAGGGCACCATCACCGCCGCCGGGGGAGACACGGTCACCATCTCCGCCGCGCAGTTCGCCAACACCGGCACGCTCGTGGCAGGGGCAGGCGGCACGATCCTGCTCGGCGCGCAGCCGGGCGTGTTCGGCACCGCGCCCGCCTGGTCCAACACCGGGCTGATCGCCGTCTCCGGCGGCACGCTGGTGCTGGGCGGCGCGTTCACCACCAGCCAGCTTGGCACCGTCAGCCAGACTGGCGGCACCATCAGCCTGGCCGGCACGCTGGCCAATGCCGGCGCCACGCTTACCCTGGGCGGCTCCGGTCCGGTCGGTATCCAGGCGATCAGCCTGGCCGGCACCATCGCCGGCGGCACGATCATCGACCAGTCCGGCGCCCTGGCTGCCGGCACCGGCGGCGGCGCGCTGTTGGACGGCGTCAGCTACCAGGGCACGCTGGCCCTGACCGCCGCGGCCGCGTTCCTGCGCGTGCGGGACGGCCTGGTGCTCAATGGCATGGCCGACATACTGGGCGCCGGCGCAGTGCTCGATTTCCAGGGCTCGCAAACCCTTGGCCACGCGCACGTGCTGCTGGGCGCCACCGGCACCGCTGCCGCGCTGGACGTGGCGCACGACCCCGCGCAGTCGGGCGGCAGCACGCTGGTCCTCGGCACCGGCGTCAGCATCACCCAGGCCGGCCAGCTCGCCGCGATCGGCCGACAGGGCGGCACCGGCGTGGCGGGTGACATGATCGTCAACCAGGGCACGATCACCGCCGGCGTGGCCGGTGGCACGCTGACCCTTGGCGGCCCCGGCTTCACCAACCAGGGCAGCATCGTGGTCGGCCAGGGCGAGACCCTGGCCATCGCCACGCAGGATTTCGCCAACACGGGTGTCATCACGGTGAATGGCGGGCTGCTCTCCATCGGGGGTTCGCTGACCTTGGCTGAACTGGGCCAGGTCAGCCTGACCAACGGCGCCCTGTCGGTTGCCGGCACGCTGGACCTCGGGCAGGGCACGCTGGCCATCGGCCTGGGCAGCAGCGTGGGCCGCATATCGCTGACAGGCACGATCGACGACGGCACCATCACCGATGCAGGCGGCGGCCTGGCGCCGGCCGGAAGTGCGACGCTGAACGGCGTCACTTATGACGGCACGCTGGATCTGAGCCGGCCGTTCGCCCAGCTCGCCATCTCCGGCGGCACCACGGTGAGCGGCCCGTCCGGCGGCAAGCCGGGCACCATCCTGGTGACCGGCGCGCAATCCAGGCTGCTGGTGACCGGCAGCGAGACGATCAACGCGGCGCAGATCTCGCTGGGCAGTGCGGCGCAGCTATACGCCGGCCAGAAGCTGGCCGCCCCCGAGCTCGATGCCGCTGCCGGCGTGCAGCTGACGCTCGGGCCGGCCAGCACGCTGAACCTGTCCGGCACCGCGGGCACGCTCGGCAACGCCGGCTACGGTCAGTGGAGCGACAGCATACTCAACCAGGGACAGATATCGGCCGCCACGCCAGGCACGCTCAGCCTGGGCTCCACCTTCTTCACCAACGCCGGCACGCTCAGCGCGTCCGGCGGCGGCATACTGGCCCTGGGTGATGCGGGCTTCATCAACACGGGCACGCTCAGCATAGGTGCCGGTTCCGCCGCAGCCGTGACGCTCTACAACTACTACGCGTCGCCGATCTCCGGGCCGAGCGTGTTCAGCAACAGCGGCGTGATCGCCATGCAGGGCGGCATATTGCAGGAGCCGACAGGAAACGGCCTGTTCCCCCAGGTCCCGCTGCTCAACCTGGTGGGCGGCGACATCGTGGGCAGCGGCCAGATTTACGCGGAGATCGCGAACACCGGCACCATAGAGGCGCGCGGCACCGGGCTTTACCTGGCGCAATCCGGGCTGGGCACCGGCGTTCTGCAGATCGACTCCGGCGCCATACTGGAGCTGGGGGTGGGTGCGCCGGCCAGCCAGACCGTCAGCTTTGCTAGCACGACTGGCACGCTGAAACTGGACCAGCCGGCCGGCTTTGCGGGCACGCTGAGCGGACTTGCCGCCGGCGACCTGATCGACCTGCCAGGCGTTGTGCTGACCGGCGTGGGCCTGAACAGCGGCACGCTGGTGGCCAGCACAGCCACGCAGAACTACCGCTTCGTCGGCGCTACGCCACTGGGCGGCGAGCTGTCAGCGGGACACGATTCGCATGGCGGCGCCACCATCAGCTTCACCGCGCAGACACCGGGCGCGGGCAGCACGCCGGCGCTGATCGGGGTCGGGCAGTCCAACATGCTGTTCTGGGCCTCGCCGGCCGGCGACACGTTCCAGGGCGTGTCCGCCAACCTGACCGGCGCGCATGTCAGCAACTGGGGCAATGCGGACAGCCTGGACATCACCGACCTCAATCCCGCCAGCGCCACGCTGACCGCGCTGCAGACGACAGGGCTGGACACGCTGACCATCAGTGACGGCACGCACTCGGTGAGCGTGGGGCTGACAGGGACGTATAGTGCGGGGGGTTTCCATCTGGGCAAGGACGGGCATGGGGGGACTGCGCTGAGTTACCATGGCTAGGAAGCAAGGCCTTCTTTTTTGAAAAAAAGAAGCCAGAAACTTTTGACTCCGCTGTCGCGGACTTTTCCGGCTTAGGCCGCGACAGCCGTAGTAAAAGTTTTTTGCTTCTTTTTTTCAAAAAAGAAGGCCTTTCTTCCTTGCATGACCCAGCTACACCCGAGCTTCCCCGCCGAACTGGAAGAGCAGGGCGTAGTCCCCGTAGGCTTGCCCGTGAACGTGGGCGAAGTGCAGGACGCGGCCGCCTGCGCCCTGCTATCCGGCTTCCAGAGCCTGGGTGACGACTGCGAGTTCGGCCTGGTGCAGCGCCGCTACGGCGCCGAGCATCTGGCCCTTTTGCGCTGGGTGACGCTGTCGCCGGAGACACTGACCAACTTGCTGGACCGCCGGCTGGAGGGCTTTGGCGACCCGGACCGAACGGAAATCTATGCCGCCCCCTGGGGCGAGCTGATGGCGCACGACGTGACCTACGGCATCAGGATGCACAGCTTCGTGCAGAAGGGCGGCGTGGACCTGGCACGCTTCAAGCTCAACCATTGCCGGCGCATGGCTTTCCTGAAGGCCAAGCTGTTCGAGGATCTGGCGGCGGGCGAGAAGCTGTTCGTGTTCAACGGCGGGGCGGTGATGAGTGATGCGCTGGCTGCGGCGTTGCAGGCGAGCCTGCGTTCGTATGGGCCGGCGCGGTTGCTGGCAGTGGGCGTGGCGGGCGCGGCCGAGCCGGCGGGGACCGTGCGCATGGGGCCTGGCGGGGTCTTGCGCGGTTGGCTGAGCCGACGCGGCAAGACGCCCACGACTGGCGGGCATCGGTGGGACATCGATTTTGCCGGCTGGGTGCGGATCTGCGGGACGGCGCGTCTGTTGGCAGCGTTAGGATAGGAAACTTTTGTTCCCTGTCGGCGGCTGGTGAAAAGGTCCGCGACAGCGAAGTCAAAAGTTTTTTGCTTCTTTTTTTCAAAAAAGAAGGCCTTTCTTGCCTTACCCATTAAGGAGCGAAACGCGTTGGCCGAATTCAAGAGCACCGGAAGCTACATAGCATCGCGCGACCTCGAGGTGGCGGTGAACGCCGCGGTAGCGTTGGAGCGGCCGCTGCTGGTGAAGGGCGAACCAGGCACCGGCAAGACGGTGCTGGCCCACGAGGTGGCAGCGGCGCTGGGCATGCCGCTTATCGAGTGGCACGTGAAGAGCACGACACGCGCCCAGCAGGGCTTGTACGAGTATGATGCGGTGAGCCGCCTGCGCGACGGCCAGTTGGGCGACGCGCGCGTGCACGACATCGCCAATTACATCGTGCGCGGCAAGTTGTGGGACGCGTTTGCGGCTGAGCAGCAATCGGTCGTGCTGATCGACGAGATCGACAAGGCGGACATCGAGTTTCCCAACGACCTGCTGCTGGAACTCGATCGGATGCAGTTCTTTGTCTATGAGACGCGCGAGACGGTGCGCGCGATACGGCGGCCGGTGGTCATCATCACGTCGAACAACGAGAAGGAGCTGCCGGACGCGTTCCTGCGCCGCTGCTTCTTCCATTACATCCGGTTTCCGGATCGCGAGACGATGGAGCGGATCGTGCAGACGCATTATCCGGACATAAAGCAGGACCTGGCGCGCGAGGCGCTGACGATGTTCTTCCGCGTGCGGGAATTACCGGGGCTGAAGAAGAAGCCGGCGACGAGCGAGTTGCTGGACTGGCTGAAGCTGCTGATGATCGAGGACATGCCGGCCGAGGCGCTGCGCACGCGCGAGAAGACGGTGGTGATCCCGCCGCTGCACGGCGCGCTGCTGAAGAACGAGCAGGACGTGCACCTGTTCGAGCGCCTGGCGTTCATGGCAAGGCGGGAGGGGTAGAGCGGCCGCGATGTTTGCAACCTTCGTCCAGCAACTGCGCAGCGCCGGCCTGCCTGTCTCCATCACCGAGTATCTCTCGCTAATGGGCGCCATGAAAGCCAACGTGGCCGCCTACGACATCGACGATTTCTACTATCTTACGCGCGCCACGCTGGTGAAGGACGAACGTCACCTGGACCGGTTCGACCGCGTGTTCGCAACCGTGTTCCAGGGGCTGGAACAGGCACCAGGCGATCCAGCGACCGACATCCCAGAGGAGTGGCTGCGAAAGATCGCGGAGAAGAACCTCAGCGCCGAGGAGATGGCCGCCATAGAGGCGATGGGCGGCTTCGACAAGCTGATGGAGACGCTGCGCCAGCGCCTGGAGGAGCAGAAGGAACGCCACCAGGGCGGCAACAAATGGATCGGCACCGGCGGCACCTCGCCGTTCGGCGCCTACGGCTACAATCCCGAAGGCATACGCATCGGCCAGAAGGAATCACGCCACCGCCGCGCGGTGAAGGTGTGGGACAAACGCGAGTTCCGCGACTTGGACGGCGACACCGAACTCGGCACGCGCAACATGAAGATCGCGCTGCGCCGCCTGCGCCGTTTCGCGCGTCAGGGTGCCGCGACCGAGCTTGATTTACCTGGTACGATACACGCGACAGCCAGCAACGCCGGCTCGTTGGACCTCAAGATGATCCCCGAACGGCACAACGCGGTGAAGATATTGCTGCTGCTCGACATCGGCGGATCGATGGACGATTTCGTGCGCACCTCGCAGGAGCTGTTCTCCGCCGTTCGCTCGGAATTCAAGCACCTCGAACATTTCTACTTCCACAACTGCGTCTATGAGCGCGTCTGGCGCGAGAACCGCCGGCGCGACGAAACCTCGCTGTCCACCTGGGACCTGCTGCGCACCTACGGCCCGGACTACAAGCTGATCTTCGTAGGCGACGCCACGATGAGTCCTTACGAGGTGGTGCAGCCAGGCGGTAGCGTGGAACATTGGAACGAGGAGGCAGGCCGCGTCTGGATCGAACGCCTGACCGCGCATTTCCGCAGCACGGCCTGGCTGAACCCGGCGCCGGAACAGTATTGGCGGCATACGCAATCCATCCTCATGCTGCGTGACCTGGTGGCGCAGCGTATGTTTCCGCTTACGCTGACGGGGCTGGATGATATGACGCGGGAGTTGTCCCGGTAGCGTCAGGCAAGGCCTTCTTTTCTGAAGAAAAGAAGCAAAAGACTTTTGACTGCGCTGTCGCGGACTATTCGCAGGAATCTTGGGAATATCAAATGATCATCGTCCATCACTTGAACAACTCGCGTTCGCAACGTGTGCTCTGGCTGCTTGAGGAGCTGGGCGTGCCGTATGAGGTGAAGCGCTACGAACGCAACGCGAAGACAATGCTGGCACCCCCCGAGCTTCACGCCGTGCACCCGCTCGGCAAGTCTCCCGTCATCACCGACGGCGCACACACGATTGCCGAGACGGGTGCGATCGTCGATTACCTCATCGCCACCTATGGCGACGGCAGACTCATTCCGCCGACGGGCAGCGAAGAGCGGCTGCGCTACACCTACTGGCTCCATTTCGCCGAGGGCAGCGCGATGCCGCCGCTCGTCATGACCCTCGTGTTCGGCGCGCTTCCCTCGCGTGTGCCGTTCTTCATCCGCCCTGTCGCAAAGCTCATAAGCGACAACGTGCAGAAAAGCTTCCTGCGCCCGAACATCGAAGCACAGCTCAAGCTCATGGAGGCCGAGCTTGGCAAAAGCGCCTGGTTCGCCGGCGACCAACTTACCGGCGCGGACGTGATGATGAGCTTTCCCGTGGAAGCGGCCGGCACCCGCGGTGGCCTGGGAGACGCGCCGAAGCTGAAGCATTGGCTGGCCAGCGTGCACGCGCGTCCGGCATATCAGGCCGCACTGAAACGCGGCGGCCAATACGCATACGCCTGACTGTAAGCGAAGCAAGGAAGGCCTTCTTTTTTGAAAGCTCCTGCGCCTGGACAGAGGTGCGTGTCCGTCCTGACAGGCCCGCTGTTGCCCCAGGTGCGCGACAGCGGATCAAAAGTCTTCTGCTTCTTTTCTTCAGAAAAGAAGGCCTTCCTTGCTTCCTTACGCCCCAATCACCAAGCGCCAGGCAGCAAACATTTGCTCCTGCCCATAACCCGCCCGAGCCTTGGCCCTGTTCGCGGCGCCGATCCCCGTAGCGTCCGCGGCGGACACGACCGCACCCAGTCCAGAAGCAAACGCGTCATCGGAGGCGGCCGTCACGTAAGGCAGGTTTTCCGCGGCCAGCATCGTTCGCACGTCACCCACATCCGTGCACACGGCCGGCAGGCCTGACGCCATTGCTTCCAGAAGGGAGAGCGGCATCTGCTCGGTGTCCGAGGAGAGCGCGAACACGTCGAACCCTGCCAGCCAGCGTTCAGACACCGTGCTGTGCCCGGCGAAGTGCGTGTCTGCCGCAATGCCGAGTGCGGCCGCCAGCGCTTCCAGCCCGGCCCGCTCCGGTCCGTCACCCACGATCACCAGCCGCGCGGGGCGCGTCGCTTGCAATGCTGCAAAGGCGCGCAGCAGCCGGCCGATGTTCTTCTCCGGGCGCAAAGCTGCGATCGTGCCGATGACGGGGCCTTCGCCCGCCGGCGCAGGCAGCGCGGGGGCGCCGGAGAAGCGCGCGAGGTCTATGCCGTTCGGGATGATGTGCAGCACGCGTTCGGGCAGACGCCACGAGGTGCGCGCGATGGTCGCCAGGGTCTGCGACGGCAGGATCACCGCGCTGCCGCGCAGGACCAGGCGGCGTGTCAGCGCGCGCCGCGGGATTTGCGTGTCACGTTCTTCCGGGCCGAAGCCGTCCTCAGAGTGCACATGGCGCAGGCCGGCGAGCCGCGCGCCGATCGCCCATTCGATGGCGCCCCAGTTGCTGGTGATCACGCAATCCGGCCGTGCCCGCCGCAGGAAGCGCCGCGCGTGCCGCACCGAGGCCAGCATGCGTCCGCGCCTGTGGCCTGACTCGGGCAGGCTTATGTCCAGCCCGGAGTCCAGCTTTTCCACGCACGCGATATCGCCGTTCAGCGACACCACCGTATGCCGGCACAAGTTGCCGAGATGGTTTGCCAACGCCGCGAACCGCACCTGCGCCCCGCCCACCCCAAACCCTGGAAATACCCAAAGCAGATGCGGCAACGTGCCCGTCAAGAGCAGCCTCTAAAACAGCACGGCACTTCCAAGAATTCCGCGACAGCCGGAACAAAAGTTTTTTGCTTCTTTTTTTCCAAAAAGAAGGCCTTGCTTCCTTCCTCCCTCATACCGTCAACACAGACTCCGCAACAGCCGCCGCCACAGGCATAGTCACGAGCGCCGCGAGAAACCCCTCGAACGCCAGCAGCAGCCAGATGACCTGCGCATGGTCGCGCGCACCGGCTTCGTGGGCGTCCAGCAGCCGGCCGATCGCGGCTGCATCGAACAGCCCACTCTCCAGCATGACCGGCCCGAGCACCAGGGTCCGCACGCGCGCCATCTGCGTTCGGAAAAGCGGTGCGAGGTCGCTGGTGAAGCCTTGTTTCGGCCGGTAGAGGATGTCGTGCGGCAGCAGCGGCTCCAGCGCCTGCTTGAGGATGTGCTTGCCGCCGCCGGCACCGATCTTCAGCCCTGCCGGCAGCGCCAGGCCCCAGCTCAGGAATTCGTGGTCCAGGAACGGTGCGCGCACTTCCAGCGAGGCCGCCATGCTGGCGCGGTCCACCTTGGTCAGGATGTCGCCCGGCAGCCAGGTTGCCAGGTCAACCAGTTGCGCCTGCAGCAGCGGGTCCGCCTCGTGCGCGGCATCCATGACCGCGCGCACGGAGGCGGCTGGGTCATGGCCGGCGATACGGGCGCGCAAGGACGGGCTGAACAGCGCGTGGCGTTCGGCCTGCTGGGTGCGGGTGATGGTGCGGGCGTATCCCAGCGCCGAGTCCAGGCTCAGCTCGGTCAACGTGTGTTTGGCGCGCAGGAAGCGCGGAGCGCGGTCCAGCTTGGGGTACAGCGCGGCCAGCGTGCCGATCGCGTGGCGCCGCACGCCGGCGGGCAGGTGCTTGCGTACGCCGCTGACCAGGCTGTGCCAGCGGTAGCGCCGGTAGCCGCCGAACACCTCGTCGCCGCCGTCGCCGGACAGTGCTACCGTGGCGTGCTGGCGGGCCAGGCGGCAGACGGTCATGGTCGGCACGGCAGAACTGTCGCCGAACGGCTCGCCGAATGCGCGCGCCTGGATGCGTGCGGCGGCGATCATGTCGGTTTCGGCAGCGCGGTCGTTGTGCTGGGTCGTGCCGTAACGTTCGGCCACCTGGCGGGCGAAGGGGGTCTCGTCCTCGGCGCCGTCGAAGCCCACGGTGAAGGTGTCCAGCTTCGTGCTGCGCTGCTGGGCGGCGGCGGCGACCACGGCGCTGCTGTCCACGCCGCCGGAGAGAAAGGCGCCCAATGGCACGTCGGCGACCAGGCAGGCGCCCACGGCCTGTGTCAGCTTGTGGCGGAGCAGCGGCGCCGCTTCGCGCGCTTCGATCGGGGCGGTGCGGTCAGGCGGGGACCAGTAGCGTTCGATACGTGGCGGGCCGCCGCTCCTGTCGAGGAGCAGCGTGTGCGCCGCGGGCAGCTTCATGACGCCTTCGAAGATCGTGCCTGGCTCGGGCACGTAGCCGTAGGCGAAGAAGTCGTCGACCGCCTCGGGACGCAGTTTGCGCGACAGGCCGGGGTAGGCGGCTAGGGCGGCGATTTCCGATCCGAACACGAACGCGCCATCTACGTCACTATAATAGAACGGCTTTTCGCCGGTGCGATCGCGGGCGCAGAACAGCGTTTGCGCGTTACTGTCCCACAGGGCGAAGGCGAACTGGCCGGACAGCCGGGTGACGCAATCCGCACCCCAGCTTTCCCATGCGTGCACGATGGCTTCGGTATCGCAGCGATTTTCGAAAACATGACCCAGCCTGCTCAGCTCCTGCCGAAGCGTCTCAAAATTAAATATCTCGCCGTTGAACACGATCGCGATCGAGCGGTCCTCGTTGAACATCGGCTGTTGGCCGCCGGCTGGATCGATGATGGCCAGGCGGCGATGGCCGAGCGCCAGTCCCGGGTTGAAGAAGAAGCCTTCGCCATCCGGTCCGCGGTGGCTGATGGCATCGGTCATCCGCCTGATTTCAGTCTGTTGCGGAACCCGCGAGCTGTCAGGACGGAAAATGCCAGCTACGCCACACATCGTGTCACTCCGTCCGCAAGAGGCGGTTGCAGTCTATCAAGCAGCCACGCGCAAGCAAATGGCTTCAGCCATAATTGACACGATAAGCCGGTATAGTCTCTTTTTTTCTGCTAAACGGCGGAAATTTGGTTGCGCCCGCGAAACTCACGTGTTAGTGAGTTTGCAGCACATTCGGCGGTTGGGGAAGTAGGTATGATGCGCTTTCGGAAGGTTATCCAGGCAGCTACGTTCGGCTCGCTCCTGGCCGCGACCGCGGCTCACGCCGCGCCAGTCACGTTTGCCCAGGTGAACGACACCGACTCGACAGACGGTATCAGCTTCACGAACAACGGCGACGGCACCGCGCTGCTCAATACCGACGTGGCGACTGGCGACATGGTGAAGTTCCAATACGAGAACGTTGCCGGTCTGCCGAGCTATCTCTCAGGAGCTGTCTCGGCCATAGAAACGATCAACGGCGGCCTTGGTGTGACTACAAGCCTGCAGGCGCAATCCTTCATGGGTGCGGACTACCAGTCGATCAACGGCGCCCTGACGATCAGCTACCAGCTCGCCGGCGCCGCCTTGGGCTCGAACAACCTGCTGACGATCACCATCGTTCCGAACGCCAGCAGCAGCGCTGGCCTCACGTTCGAAGGCTCATCCGGCAGCACGGGCGCCTCCTCCAGCACATCCAACACCGGCACCCAGTCATCCGCCTACACTGAGACGTTCAGTTCGGACTTCCTAAAGTTCACGTCCGGTTCGACGATCACCGCCGGCTACGCCTTCTCGGCGTTGCTGCCGTCTGTGGGGATCGCCAGCGATGGTCTGCTCAAAAGCTTCGGCGCGGACCTGACGGGCACCTTCTCTTCCGACCCGCCGCCGCAATTCGTCCCCGAGCCTGGTTCGCTGGCGATCGTCGGGCTGGCGCTGGCCGGTCTGACCATGATAGTACGCCGCCGCTCGGTGTAGGGGTCGCCCTTCTTGATTTTGTTCCGGTCCGCCTGGGTCGCCACGCTAGCCTGCGTGGCGATTTCCTCTTTCGGTGCAGCCGCCAAGACGCTCGAAGTGGGCGCAGGCCGTGCGTTCGCCATGCCGTCCGCCGCGGCCGCGGCTGCCGGACCGGGCGACCACATCGTCATATACCCAGGCCAGTATTTCGACTGTGCGACGCTTGCCGCCAACAACCTCACCGTTGAAGGCGCGGGCGACCCTGCTACGGTCGTCCTCACCGACAAGACCTGCGGCGGCAAGGCCCTGCTGATCGTCGACGGCGACGACATCACCATACGCAACCTCACGCTCACACGCGCCCGCGTGCCGGATGGCAACGGCGCGGGCATACGCGCCGAGGGCGGCAGCCTTACCGTTGACGGCGTGCACTTCGTCAACAACCAGGACGGCATCCTGACGAACGCCAACCCTGCCATGGTGCTTACCGTCCGCCACAGCCAGTTCACCAAGAACGGCGCCTGCCTGGAAGCCTGCGCACACGCCATCTACGCCGGCAAGATCGCCAGCCTGATTGTGCAGGACAGCGTCTTCCGCGACACCCGCCAGGGCCACGACATCAAGTCGCGTGCCGCACGCACCGAGGTGACCGGCTGCGACATACAGGACGGGCAGACGGGCACGGCAAGCTATCTCATCGAGGCGCCAAACGGCGGTGCGGTGATCGTGCGCGGCAACACGCTCGAGAAAGGGCCGCTCTCCGGCAACCACAACGCCGCCATCTCGATCGGTGCCGAAGGCGTGGACCAGGCAACGCCCGAGATCACCGTCGAGCACAACCATCTGACCAACGACGGCAACTACCGCACGGCGCTGGTCTATAACGGCAGCGCCACCGAAGCGACGTTGCGCGGCAATAAGCTGACGGGGTCGATCGACCCGCTTAAAGGCGACGGCAGCAGCCAGTGATTAACCGGGCTGCGGGTGATTACTAAAGGAAGCAAGCAAGGCCTTCTTTTTTGAAAAAAAGAAGCAAAAAACTTTTACTTCCCCGTATTTGCCGCGAGCGTGTTTGCCTGAAAACACTCGGACGCTGCAAATGCGGGGGGAACAAAAGTTTTTTGCTTCTTTTTTTCAAAAAAGAAGGCCTTGCTTGCTCATCTTGAAATCTAGGACCCTCACGGAATGACCCGCACGCTCGCCTTCGACCTGGACGGCACGCTGACCGACTCCGCGCCGGACATCGCCGCCGCGGTAAACCGGACGCTGACCGCACGCGGCCTGCCGGCGCTGCCGCAAGCGGAGATCACCCTCATGGTCGGCGACGGCCTGCAGCCTCTCATCCAACGCGCCTTTGCTGCCGTAGGCACCACGCCCGACGCACAGGCGGCGCAGGACTACCTGTCCGACTACGAATCGAACGTAGCGGATGCCACGCGGTTGTACCCAGGCGTCCCGGAAGCGCTCGACAATTTGCTCGCGCAGGGCTGGACGCTCGCCGTCTGCACGAACAAGCCGGAGCACGCAGCGCGGTTGTTGCTAGGCGCGCTGGGCGTGGCGGACCGGTTCGCGGCCATCGGCGGCGGCGACAGCTTCGCGGCACACAAACCTGATCCGTTGCACGTGCGTGAGACGATCGCGGCGGCCGGCGGCACCACCGAGCGGGCATTGATGGTCGGCGACCACACAAACGACGTGCTCTCGGCCACCGGCTGCGGCGTGCGCGCGATCTTTGCGGGGTGGGGCTACGGGCGGCCGGGCATGGAGCAGGGGTCGGTGGCGGTTGCGCGGGATCTTCCCGAGCTTGTCGATCTGGCGCAGCGGTTGCTGCCGGCGGGGTGAAGGAAGGCCTTCTTTTTCGAGAAAAAGAAGCAAAAAGCTTTTGCTCCCTGTCGGCGAGTGCTGAAACAGCCGCTGACAAGGGGCCGAAACTTCTTTGCTTCTTTCTTTCAAGAAAGAAGGCCTTCCTTCAAGAACTCTGCTGTCTCGCGCACCGCCTCCGCCAATCCCACCCGCCGCAAGACCACCCCCGCCGGCATCGCACTGAACAGCCGCGTCGGCGTACGCCGGTCCAGCAGGATGAACACGCCGCGGTCCGTGGCCGTCCGTATCAGCCGCCCGAACGCCTGCCGCAGGCGCAGGCGCGCGATCCGGTCGTCGTAGCCGCTGGTGTCGCCGCCGGAGAGGTGGATGCGGCGCTCGCGGTGCAGGATGTTCGGGCGCGGCCAGGGCACGCGCTCGAACACCACCAGGCGCAGCGCGCGGCCGGGCACGTCCACGCCGTCGCGCATCGCGTCTGTGCCCAGCAGGCAGGAATCCTCCTCGGTACGGAAGACGTCCACCAGCGTGGTATTATCCATCGCGTCCACGTGCTGGGCGAAGAGCGGGATGCCGGCGGCCTCGAGGTCCGGCGCGATGCGGGCGTGCACGGCGCGCAGGCGGGCAATCGCCGTGAACAGCCCGAGCCCGCCGCCGCCTGCCGCCTGGAACAGCGTGCGGTAGGCGCTGGCCAGGCTTGGTGTGTCGGTGCCCACGTCCGTCACCACGAAGGCGCGGGTCTGCGTGGCGTAGTCGAACGGGCTGCCGACCGTGGCGCGCAGCGCGGGACTGGGCAGGTGGGAGGCACCCACACGCGCTTCGGCCGCGTCCCAGTCGGCCTCGGCATCGTCCTGGCCGGCGTCGCGCAGCGTGGCCGAGGTGATGAGCAGGCCGTGCGCAGGGGCCACCAGGGTAATGGCGAAAGGCTGCGTAGGGTCCAGGTGATGGCGGCAGAACGCCACGTCGCGGTCCGAACCGTCCCGCCTTTCCAAGCGCAGGAAGTAGATGTGCGCCGGCCGCTCGCCCGGTTCCGGCTGCGGCGCGGCCAGGGCGGACAGCATGGCGCGCCAGACCTGCACGCGGTCCAGCACGCGCCGTCGCAGCGACCGTATGGCGGCCTCGATACGGCTGCGCGAGCCGGTGTCCAGCTCGTCGGCCTCGGCGTCCAGCTTGGCCTCGAGGCGCTCCAGGAGCGTCGCGGCCGGTCCCGCAAGACGCCCCAAAGCGCGCTCCAGGGTCTGAGCGGTAGCTTCCACCTCGGGGTTCGGCGGGAAGATCTCCGCTTCCAGCGCCCCTGCGCGGGCAGAGGGATCGCCGTCGCCGGGCAGGCGGGCGAGTATCTGGGCGCGGGCGGCGCGCAGGAAGGCTTCGAACGGAGCACCCCCGTCTGCCGCGATCGCCGGCAGGTCGGGTCCGGTGTCGAGCAGGCGGGACGGCCAGCCCGGGCCTGGCAGCGCGCGTGCGGCATGCAGCAGGGCCTCCAGTGGCGTCTCCAGCAGCGCGTCGCCCACCATCAGGTGCAGCACGCGGCGCCGCAGGCCGCGGGTGCGCGAACGAGTGTCCTCCGCGCCAAGCAGCCAGCGCCGCAGTTCGGCGCCCTCCGCCCCGCTGATCTCGGCGCTGAACGCGCTGTCGGCGGCTTCGAAGACGTGGTGGCCCTCGTCGAACACGTAGCGTGTCGGCACGGTGTCGTCGTCCAGGCCCTGCCAGGCCGCCTGTGTCATCACCAGCGCGTGGTTGGCCACGACCAGGTCGGCCGTGCGCGCGCGGCGCACGGTGTGTTCGATAAAGCAGCGCTTGTAGTGCGCGCAGCTGCCGTGGATGCATTCGCCGCGCCGGTCCGCCAGCGAGGCCGATAGCTGCGCTCCGAACAGCTCGGTGAACCAGCCAGGCAGGTCGCCGCCGTTGAGGTCGCCGTCCTGCGTGGCGCGCACCCAGCGCAGGACCAGGCCGAGCGGGATGACGCGGTCATGCTGGCCGGACAGCGCCTGGCCCACCTGGTCCTCCAGGTTGAGCAAACAGAGGTAGTTCTCACGGCCCTTGCGGACCACGACGCGGCGGCGGCGGTCCGCCGGGTCTGGGTGTAGGCGGGCGAGTTCGGCGTCGATCTGGCGCTGCAGCAGCTTGGTGTAGGTGCTGATCCAGACGGTGCCGTGGTTGCGCTCCGCCCACAGGCTGGCCGGCGCTATGTAGCCCAGCGTCTTGCCCGTGCCGGTGCCGGCTTCCGCCAGGACCAGGTTCGGGTCGCCCTGAATCTGCCTGGGAGCGAAGGCGGCGGACGCGGCGTCCGCATAGTCGGCCTGGCCGGGCCGCTGCTCGGCGGCCGGGCCGAGGATGCGCGACAGCCTGGCGCGGGCGTCCGCGGGTGCCACGGCGTGGGAGGATGGCGGGGCCGGCGGGGCGGCGTCCTCCCATTCCGGCAGGCGTCGGTAGGCGTGGAAATGCTCCAGCGACTGGGACGGGTCCGATAGGGCGGCGAGAATGGCCGGCGCCCAAAGCCAGCCGGCGCGGCCCATGCGGGCGGCCAGACCGGCGGCGTCCTTGTGCAATGGCAACTGCCTGCCGGCGGCCAGGCGCGCCAGGAGGGTGTCGGCGATGTCGTGCAGGAGGGCTGCCGAATCCTCGAGCGTCCTGGGTGGCGACAGGTCCAGCGCCAAGGCGAGGCCGCGCGGCGTGGGCGGCACAGGGCGGGCGGGCAGGACGAAGGCGTAGAGCTCCAGGAGGTCCAGCGCCGGGGCGGTACGCAAGGCGAGACGGCGATAGGTGGCAGGGGCGTGGACGAGCAAAGGCGGCGGCAGGCGGCGCAGCGTGGCGGCGGCTTCGTCTGCGGCGAGGGTGAGGAGCTCGCCGTCCGGCGTGAGGATGGCGGCTCGGCCGGCACCTGCGGCTAGGGCGGGGGAGGGGGGCATCGCGGTACTATAAGGCGTTTCGGCGTGGCTCGTGCCAGTGAGGAAAGAAGGCCTTCTTTTCTGAAAAGAAGAAGCAAAAAACTTTTGTCTCAGCGCAATTCGACTGTCTCGATCTATGCGGAGGCATCCGGCTGTTTCAGATGCGAGAGGGACAAAAGTTTTTTCGTCCGTTTTTCAAAAAAGGACTGCTTGCTTCCTGCAACTGCAAACACGAGACGCCGCCACCCCGGCCCGCGCGTTTTGCGCCATCCCCGCCAAACCTGTAACCTTCTCCAATGACCGATGCAGACGCTCCGCTCCCCAAAGCCTGGCCGTTCGAGGAGGCCCAGAAGCTCGCCCTCCGCGCCGAGGCCGAGGGCAAGCGGGAAATGCTGTTCGAGACCGGCTACGGCCCCTCCGGCCTGCCGCATATCGGCACCTTCGGCGAGGTCGCCCGCACCTCCTGGGTGCGCCACGCCTACACGGTGCTCACCGGCGCGCCGTCCCGCCTGCTGGCGTTCTCCGACGACATGGACGGGCTGCGCAAGGTGCCGGACAACGTGCCGGACCGCGAGCGCCTGCGCGCGTTCATCGGCCAGCCGCTGACAAAGGTGCCGGACCCGTTCGGCACGCATGATAGCTTCGGCGCCCATAACAACGCCCGCCTGCGCGGCTTCCTGGACCGCTTCGGCTTCGAATACGAGTTCGCCTCCTCGTCGGAATACTACGCCGCCGGCCGCTACGATGCGGCGCTGCGCCGGGTGCTTGAGTGCTACGACGAGGTCCTCGCCGTGATGCTGCCGAGCCTGGGGCCGGAGCGGCGCGCGACGTATTCGCCGATCCTGCCGATCCACCCGCGCACCGGCGTGGTGGAGCAGGTGCGTATCGAGCGGGTGGATCCCGACGCGGCCACCGTGTTCTGGACGGATGCCGCCGGCGAGCGCTTCGAGACCAGCGTGCTGGGTGGCCAGGCGAAGTGCCAGTGGAAGGCGGACTGGGCGATGCGCTGGTTCGCGCTCGGCGTGGATTACGAGATGTCCGGCAAGGACCTGATCGACAGCGTGAAGCTCTCAAGTGCCATCTGCCGCGTGCTCGGCGCCAAGCCGCCGATAGGCTTCACCTACGAGCTGTTCCTGGACGGCCACGGCCAGAAGATCAGCAAGAGCAAGGGCAACGGCCTGAGCGTGGAGGAGTGGCTGCGCTACGCCCCGCCGGAGAGCCTGAGCCAGTTCATGTTCAACCAGCCGCATCGCGCGAAGAAGCTGTTCTTCGACGTGATCCCCCGCGCGGTGGACGAATACATCGCCAACGTGGAGCGGGCGCGCGAGGAGGCCGAAAGCGAGGCCGGCAGCGCGGCCCTGCTGGCCAACCCGGCCTGGCACCTGCACATGGGCACCATCCCGGAGCACGCCGGCAGCCCCATTCCATTCGGCATGCTGCTCAACCTGGCCAGCGTCATCAACGCGGACACGCCGGAGATGCTGTGGGGGTTCATCGCGCGCTACCGCCCGGGCGCCTCGCCGCAGAGCGAGCCGTTCCTGGCGCGACTGGTTGACCACGCGGTCCTGTACTACGCCGATTTCGTGCGGCCGCAAAAGCGGTTCCGCGCGCCGGACGCGACGGAGCGCGCGGGCCTCGCCGATCTGGCCCAGGTGCTGCGGGCGATGCCGGCCGCGGCCACGGCGGAGGCCATACAGGACGAGGTCTACGCGGTGGGCAAGCGGCACGCGTTCCCCAGCCTGAAGGCTTGGTTCCTGTGCCTGTACCAGGTGCTGCTGGGACAGGCGGAAGGGCCGCGCTTCGGCGGTTTCGTGGCGCTTTACGGTGTAATGGAGACGGTGGCGCTAATCGAGCGTCGCCTGGCTGACGTGCCGCAGGAGGCGGCGGCCTGATGAAGGAAGCAAAGCCTTCTTTTTTGCAAAAAAGAAGCAAAAAACTTTTGCTCCGCTGTCGCGGACTCTCCGGACAAGCACGCGCGTCTCAACGGTGGCCGACAGGGACCGAGAGTTTTTTGCTTCTTTTCTGCAAAAAAGAAGGCCTTGCTTGCCTCCGATGAACCTCACCCTGAAACGTCTGGTAAGGCACCTGCCGGCAGCCCTGGGCGTCCTGCTGCTGATCGGTGCCGTGTACGTCGTGCAACGCGAGTTCCGGCACCTGAACGTGCGCGATGTAGGCCATGCACTGCACGCCATACCGGGCCGCGCGCTCTGGGAAGCGGCCGTGCTGACGGTGCTCAGCTACGGCCTGCTCACGTTTTACGACAAGCTGGCCACGATCTACGCCGGGCACCATGTGAGCTATGGACGGTGCGCGCTGGCTTCCTTCTGCGCCTACGCGCTTGCGCATAATTTGGGGTTCGCGGCTGTCTCGGGTGCCGCTGTCCGCTACCGGCTATACGCCCATTGGGGCCTGTCCGCGCTGCAGATCGGCAAGGTTGTCGCCTTCAGCAGCCTGACGTTCGGGCTCGGCGGCATGATGCTTGGCGGCGCCATCCTGTTCACCGAGCCCGAGGCGGTGCCCGCTTTGGGGACCTACCTGCCGCACTGGGTGCTGTATCTGGCAGGTGCCGCGATGTGGGCGGTGGTTGGCACGTATGTGGTGCTGGCCAGCCTGTTTCCGATACTGCACGTGCGCGGCCGCCAGATCGAGCTTCCTGGATGGCGCATGGCGCTGGCCCAGGTGGCGCTGGCCACCGCCGACGTCTCGCTGACGGCCTCCATCTTCTACGTGCTGCTGCCGCAGATGCGCGAGCTGAGCTGGGTGCGTTTCCTGGCCGTCTATCTCGGGTCCTACGCGGCGGGGCTGGCATCCAACGTGCCCGGTGGGCTGGGCGTGTTCGACACCGCTATGCTGCTGGGGCTGAAGACCACGAACCTGGCCGCTCCGGTGGTGCTCGGCGCGATCGCGGTGTTCCGGCTGTTCTATTACGTGGTGCCGCTGTTCCTCGCCGGCGCGCTGTTTGCCGGCAACGAGGTGCTGGTGAGCCGGAAGCGGATCGCCGGCGGGCCGGTGCCGGGGCAGGCCAGGTGGAGCGAGCCGGACCTGGCGGTGGCCGCCAGCACCGGTGGCGTGGCAATTTGCGGGGCCATGCTGCTGTCCATCGGCGTTTTGGACACCCACCCGGACTATTCCTGGATGGACCCGGATTTCGCAGCGTTCGCGGCAAGTGCGGGGCAGTACGTGCCGTCGCTGATCGGCACCGGGCTCATGGTCCTGGCGATCGGGCTCTCCCAACGGGTGACACTGGCGTGGGGGGCCACCATCGCCTTCCTGCTGGCAGGCGCGGGCATGACGGCGCTGCAGGGCGAGCCGGCTTTCGTGCCGGCCATCCTGACCTTGGCCGCCTTGTCGATCGCGCCGTTCCGCGATGCGTATTACCGCACCGCGCGTCTGTTCAGCCACCCGCTGCGGCCCGGCACGCTGGTGCCGGTCATGGCGCTGTTGTTCAGCGTGGTGTGGCTGGCGAGCTTCGAGCCGAAGGTGCGCAACCTGGCGCATACGAGCTGGTGGGCGATCGTGCTGTCCGGCCAGGCGCCCTTGCCGATACGCGAGGCGGTGGCGCTGGCGGTCTGCCTCGCGCTAGCCGCGCTATGGGGCGTGATCCGGCCGGGCCGGGTGCGCTGCATGGCCTGGAACGCGGAGAGCCGCCTGCGCTATGCCGCGCTCGGGGCCTTGCCGCCGGCCGAGGCAGACGGGCTGGTGATGGGCGAGGCCGGCCGCTCCGGCATTCCGTTCCGCAGGGTGGGGCGGGTTCTGCTGGGCCTGGGCGATCCTGCCGGTGCCGAAAGTGACCGGGTGTCGGCGATTTGGCGGCTGCGCGACCTCGCCCAGCAGGAGGGCTGTGACGCGGCCGTCTGGCGGGCCGGCGCGGGCTTGCTGAAGGTTTATGCGGACCTCGGGCTGACGGCGCTGCCGCTGGGGCCAGACGGCCTGCCCTTGCCCGAGGGGGCGGTGGCGGGTCCGGCCAGCCGGTATCTGTGCTGTGTGGTGGAACGGCACATGGGGGTGCTGTTGCCGTTGTTGCCTGCTTTGGGAAAGCGGCGGTTCCAGACGGCGCTTTAGCAAGGCCGCTGCAGCGGAGTTGCACGGACCGGTGCGCTCTCCCAGTTGGTGAAGCGCCCCGTATCCGGTGAGTCCGCGACAGCGGAGTGAAAGTTTTTTGCTTCTTTTTTTCAAAAAAGAAGGCCTTCCTTCTTCGCGATAGTCATGCGGCCGCGCCGCCGGAGCCAGTAAAGCATGCCTGAACCAAAGCGCGTCTCCCGCCTGTCCGAAGGCCTGCCCTATCCGCTGGGCGCAAACTGGGACGGGTTGGGGGTGAACTTCGCGCTGTTCTCCGCCAACGCCACAAAGGTGGAGCTGTGCATTTTCGACGAAGGCGGCCAGACCGAGCTCGAACGCATCGAGTTGCCGGAGTTCACCGACGAGGTCTGGCACGGCTACGTGCATGACGCGCGGCCGGGCACGACATACGCCTACCGGGTGCACGGCCCGTACGCACCGGAAGAAGGGCACCGGTTCAACCACAACAAGCTGCTGCTTGATCCATATGCGCGCGCGCATGTGGGCGAGCTGTCCTGGCACCCTGAGGTATTCGGCTACACGCTCGGCGCCAAGGGCGACGACCTCAGCTTCGACGAGCGCGACAGCGCACCGTACATGCCGAAATGCCGCGTGGTCGATCCGGCGTTCACCTGGGGGCGGGCGAAGAAACCCTCGGTGCCTTGGGAGCGCACGATCTTCTACGAAACGCACGTGCGCGGCTTCACCAAGAAGCACCCGCTGGTGCCCGAGGACATGCGCGGCACGTTCGCGGGCTTGGCGCTGAAGGACGTGGTCGATTACATCAAGTCGCTGGGGGTCACGTCTGTCGAGCTGTTGCCGATACACACTTTCATCAACGACGACTTCCTGCTGAACAAGGGCCTGACGAATTTCTGGGGCTACAACACAATCGGGTTCTTCGCGCCCGACCCGCGCTACGCGCACAACCCCGCATTTGCTTTCGCCGAGTTCAAGGAGATGGTGGCGCGCCTGCACGATGCCGGGCTCGAGGTGATACTCGACGTGGTGTACAACCACACGGCGGAGGGCAACGAGCGCGGTGCCACTCTGAGCTTCAGGGGCATAGACAACGCCAGCTATTACCGGCTGATGCCCGACCAGAAGCGGTTCTACATCAACGATACGGGCACCGGAAACACGATGAACCTCTCCCACCCGCGGGTGATACAGATGGTGACGGACAGCCTGCGCTATTGGGCGCAGGAAATGCAGGTCGATGGTTTCCGGTTTGATCTTGGAACCATCCTGGCGCGCGAGCCGGACGGGTTCGACCACGAGAGCGGGTTTCTCAAAGCCTGCAGCCAAGATCCGGTGCTGAGCGGCGTCAAGCTGATCGCCGAACCTTGGGATTGCGGGCCTGGCGGCTACCAGGTCGGCGGCTTCCCGCCCGGCTGGGCCGAATGGAACGACAAGTATCGCGACACCGTGCGCGATTTCTGGAAGGGCGATGTGCCCCCGAAGGCGATAGCTTCGCGGCTGTGCGCATCGGCCGACATGTTCAACAAGCGTGGCCGCAAGCCTTGGGCAAGCGTGAACTTCCTCACCGCGCATGACGGTTTTACGCTGAACGACGTGGTCAGCTACAACGAGAAGCACAACGACGCGAACGGTGAGGGCAACAAGGACGGCAGCGACAGCAACAGGAGCTGGAACCACGGCGCAGAGGGTCCGAGCGAGGACGAGGCGATCTGCGAACTGCGCAACAGGCAAATGCGCAACATGATGGCGACCCTGCTGCTGAGCCAGGGCACGCCGATGCTCCTGGCCGGTGACGAGTTCGCGCGCACGCAGGACGGCAACAACAACGCCTACTGTCAGGATAACGGCGTCTCCTGGGTGAACTGGGACGTACGCGAAAAAGGCGTGACCATGGTCGCCTTCGTGCGCAAGCTGACCCAGCTTCGCCATGAGTATCCGATCCTGCGCCGCGGCCGGTTCATGACCGGCGAGATGAACGAGGAGTTCGACGTACGCGACGTCACCTGGATAAACGCGTCAGGCCAGGAGATGAGCGGCGGCGACTGGAATGACGCCAACATGCGCTGCTTCGCCATGCTGATGGACGGCCGCGCGCAGGCCACAGGTATCCGCCGGCGCGGCAGTGCTGCCACGATGCTGCTGGTGCTGAACGCGTATCACGACCTGGTGCAGTTCACCCTGCCCGATTGCACGGACGGCAAGCATTGGAAGTTGCTGTTCGACACGAACACGCCTGACGTGGTGCGGGAGGAGCCGTTCAGCATCGGTGACGTGTACGATGTGACGGCGCGTAGCACGTTGCTTTTTCGGTTGAATGCGTGAGGAAGCAAGGCCTTCTTTTTTGAAAAAAAGAAGCAAAAAACTTTTAACTCCGCTATCGCCGACCTGCCGGTGAGTCCGCGACAGCGGAGCAAAAGTTTTTTGGTTCTTTTTCTCAAAAAAGAACTGCTTTCCTTTCTTGCTTACATATCCAGTTCCAACCCCACCGAAATCGCCTGGTGGGCCGGTATCTGCAGCCACTCGATAGGTGTCAGCCCCGTCTTGCTCAGGAAGATGTAGATCCGTTGCAGCGCCTGGCGGCTCCAGGCGCCCTGGTTGGTGGGGATAGGACGCGCAAGGATGAAGGCTGCGGCGTCCAGGTCGAAGGGGATGACCTTGGCAAGGACTACCCCCACGCAAGGGGTCTCCATGAACCCGAAACGCGCCTCGCCGGTGTGGAAGCCCTGACAAACTTTCTTGATCGTGACGCGATCCGCGTCGGGCACGTAAGGCTGCGGCGTCATGTCTATCTTCAGCAGGAGCACGTTGTCGTAGCGGCAGTTTTCCCGCAGCCATTTGTGCCGGCCGACGAGAGGGACGTAGTCGAGGTTGGAGGTGAGAAAAATGGCGCTGCCCTCGCGCCTTTCCCAGCCTTGCATGTCGGCCTGGAAATCGGTGGTCTTCATCGACCAGCCTGCGAGCGCGCGACGGTAGCGGGCGCGTCCGACCGTCCAGAGGGTAAGGACCGTGAAGACGAAGGCGGCGATGGCGAGCGGGACCCATGCGCCCTGCAGGATCTTCGCCAGGTTGGCGCCGAGAAAGGCGAGGTCGAAGATAAGAAAGGCGGCGGCGAGCGGCACAGCCAGATATAACGGCCAGCGCCACACGCGCGTGGTGACGACGAAGAAGACGATCGACGTGATCGTCATGGTGCCGATGACGGCCAGACCATAGGCATTGCCGAGCGCATCCGACGTGCGGAAGCTCAGCACGACCGCGAGGCAGCCGATCATCAGGAAGTAGTTCACCACAGGCATGTAGACCTGGCCTGACGAATCCGCGGACGTGTGGTGCACGGCGTAGCGCGGCGCCAGACCGAGGTTGACCGCCTGGCGTGTCAGCGAGAATGCACCAGAGATCAGCGCCTGGCTGGCTATCACGGTGGCCGCCGTCGAAAGTGCGACCATCGGGTAGATCGCCCAATGCGGCAGGATGGCGAAGAACGGCTTTGCGGCGGCCGCAGGGTCATGCAGAAGCAGGGCGCCCTGGCCCAGGTAGTTGAGCACAAGGCCTGGCAGCACAAAGAAATACCAGGCGAGGATGATGGGCCGGCGGCCGAAATGGCCGAGGTCGGCGAACAATGCTTCGACGCCGGAAAACGCCAGGACCACGCTGCCGAGTGTGGCATAGCCGAGCCAACCGTGGCCGAACAGGAAGGCCACCGCGTGTCGCGGATCCAGCGCGCCAAGCACGGCAGGGTGGTGTGCGATGCTGACGAGGCCGGCCAGGCCGATCGCGCCGAACCAGAGGAACATGACAGGGCCGAACAGGCGTCCCACGACCTCCGTGCCGCGGCTTTGCACCAGAAACAGCAGGAACAGGATGGTGGCCGCGATCGGCAGGACGTAAGGCTTGAATATATTGGTGGCGACGTTGAGGCCCTCGACCGCGGACAGCACGGAGATCGACGGCGTGATCATGCCGTCGCCGTAGAGCAGGGCAGAGCCGAACAGTACGAGCAGCGTGAGCGCGCCTGGCGAGGCAAAGGGCTTGGGCGGATTGTGCTGCTCGATGAGGCCAAGCATGGCCAGGGTGCCGCCCTCGCCATCATGATCCGCGCGCAGCACGAACATGGTGTATTTCACGCACACGGCGAGGACGACGGACCAGAGTATGAGCGAGAGGATGCCCAGTATGGCGTTCGGATCGTGCGCAAAGGCGGGGGTGTCGGAGAACACCTGCTGCACGGCGTAGAGCGGGCTGGTGCCGATGTCGCCGAAGACCACGCCAAGTGCGCCCAGCATGAGGGTGGGCAGCTTTTTGGCGGACATCAGCTTGGCTCCGGGGTGACTTGTGGGGATAACGCAAGCAAGGGAGGAAGAAAGGCCTTCTTTTTTGAAAAAAGAAGCAAAAAACTTTTGCTCACTGTTGGGTGGCGGGACGCGGGTTGTTTGCGACTCGGGGGGGCTGTGGCAGTTTGGGCTAAAACGGGAACGGTGACGATATTGGCCGAGCAGGTTTTGGTGGTTGTGGGCGTAGTGTTGGTGCTGACGCTGCTGGTGCGCGTGTTGACGGGAATGCCGCGGCAGAACGACTTGCAGGTGTTGCGGCTGCTGTGCGAACAGGGCCTGGCGGGACAGCGCGCGGAGGCCGAGCAGATTCGCACGGCGCTGGCCGCGATGGAGCGCGCGGTGGGCGGCCGGTTGGACGGGCTGCATGCCGGCACCGAGCAGCGCCTGGGTATGCTGACCACGCAGTTGGCGCGCGACCATGGGCAAAACCGCGAGCACATGGAGAGCAAGCTGCGCGAGATGGCGGACAGCACAGCGCTGCGGCTGGGCGAGATACAGCGCAGCGTCAACGAGCAGCTGACCGCCGCGGTGGAGCGGCAGATGGCGAGCAGCTTCGGCCGGGTGATCGAGCAGTTCACCGCCGTGCAGAAGAGCATGGCGGACGTGGCGGCAGTGACGGCGCAGATCGGCGACTTGAAGCGCGTGTTCTCCAACGTGAAGAGTCGCGGCGGCTGGGGCGAGACGCAGTTGAAGGCGCTGCTGGACGACCTACTTCCCGAAGGGAGCGTGGTGTGCAACGCGCGTCTGCGCGAGCAGAGCGGCGAGGTTGTGGAGTTTGCCGTGCGCATGCCGATGCGCGGCGACCAGCGGCCGCTGCTGGCGATAGACGCGAAGTTTCCGATCAGCGATTACGAGCGGCTGCTGGACGCCTGCGAGCTGGCCGACGCAGACGGCGAGCGCACCGCCCGCCGCGCGCTGGAGGTAACATTGCGTACGGAAGCCGCGAAGATCGCCAGCAAATACATCCTGCCGCCGGTGACGGTTGAGTTCGCGGTAATGTACCTGCCGACCGACGCGCTGTATGCGGAGGCTGCGCGTGTGCCTGGGCTGATCGACGAGCTTGGCCAGCGATTGCGCGTGATGGTGATGGGCCCAAGCCTGTTGCCGGCGCTGCTGCGCACGGTGCAGCTCGGCTACGTGACGCTGGCGTTGGAGCAGAAGGCCGGGGAGATCGGGCAACTGCTTGGTGCCACGAAGCGCGAGATGCTGACGATGGATTCGACGTTGGAGAAGCTGGCCAAGCACGCTGGCAACATGACGAGCTCGATCGAGGAGGCGCGCAAGCGCACGCGTGTGGTTACGAAGAAGCTGAAGGGACTGGAGATGCTGGAGGAGGAGAAGGCGGCGA
>CAXTCL010000017.1:0-30507 GCA_964242035.1 uncultured Acetobacteraceae bacterium
GCCGCCGACAGGGAGCAAAAGTTTTTTGCTTCTTTTTTTCAAAAAAGAAGGCCTTGCTTCCTTACGCAATCGTTCAGACGCGAAACACGTAACTCGCCCCAGCCTCCCGCTCGACATCAGGCGGAAACGATGCATGCTTGTCCGCATAGTAGCGCGCGCGATGGTCGCCCACAGACAAAAGATTATACGTCAGATACAAAAGCCGCCGCGGCAGCGACGTGAAGTTCGGCTTGGAAGCATGCGGCGCGTAGCTGTCAAAGAAGATCACGTCGCCAGGCAGAGTCGGCACCGCCTGCAGCGCCAGCCCGTCCTCTTCGAGAGGGTTCCATTCCTCGCCTATCAGGCCTTCGCGGTGACGGCCCGCAACCATCTCCAGACAACCGTTCTCCAGCGTGGCAGCGTCTATGGTGACCAGCGCGGTGACGAACAGATCGGCGTATTTTCCCCAACCTGCCTGTTGATCCTGATGCGCCTTGAAGCCTGGGCCTCCAGGCATCTTGAAGTTGATCTTGTCCTTGAACAGCACCACCGGGCCGCCCATCAGCGCCGCCGTCCAAAGCTGCAGGCTGCCGTGGCGCACCAAGTCGTCAAGTCCGGCATGCGTGGGGCAGAAATTCTCGATGCGCTGGATCACGCGCTGGCCTGGCTCGGTCAGGCTGTCCTCGTGATAGACCCAGTGCTGGCCTGGCATTTCGGGCGCGTGCTGCAATTCTTCCGTCCAGCGCAGCAGTTCGGCCATCTGCCGCGGGCCGAAGAAATGCCGCACCACCAGGTAGCCGTCCTCCCGCATACTGGCCAGCTCGTGTGCGGCCGGCTGCCTGGAGCCAGTCTCGCCTGCGTCCATCAGGGCCGCGCTCATGCTGCAAGCTCGGGCAGCAGCGCATGGCCTTTTGTGACGTCCTCGGGAAAGTCTATCTCGGTCCAGGGCAGCGTGCTGATGTCCTCGAAGCCGAAACGGTGCGGGTCGCTTGCCTGGATCATGTCGCGTATCGGTTCCTCGTATTCCATCGATCGCCGGCCAGTGGCCACATAGCTCTCCACGCGGTCTGCCAGCTCGCACGCTGCATCCGGCGAGAAGCGGAAGAAACCCACCGATTCGCCATGCCAGTCATGCGGCTCGGTGGGGATTTTGCGGAAATCCACGATGGCGCCCTCGCGCACGCACAATTTCACCGGCTCGTCGCCCGGCTCTATGTTGCGGTCCAGCAGCAGGCAGTCGCTGTGCGTGCTCTGCACGAGTCGCTCCAGCAGACGCCTGTCGTACAACACGTCGGCATCCATCAGCAGGATCGGGCGTTTGCAGCGCAGCATATCGCGTGCGGCCCAGAGCGACACCACGCTGCCCTCCCGATAATCCGGGTTGTCCAGCGTGCTCACCTCCAGCCCGGGAGCAGACTCGGCCAGTGCAGCCCTGACCTGCGCGGCGCCATGGCCGACCACGATGGTAAGGCTGGCCATACCCGCCTGTTCGAGCAAGGCAAGGTGACGCTGCAGCAGGCTGCGCCCGTCGAAATCCAGCAATATCTTGGGCTTCGGCGTGCCGTCGGCAGGATCGGCGCCGAGCCTGCGTCCGACGCCCGCCGCCAGCATGATGGCGTGTATCCCTTGCGCGACACGTGGCGTTGCCGTCATCCCTCTGTCACTAAAATACATTGTAAGGTCTTGGGGCGAGGATTATGTACGATTACTGACCGTTCGGTCAAACGCCCGAGCCAAAACCAGGCCGAACCGAGCCAAGACCGAGATCGAATGAATTGCCAGACCAAGCACCGCTGAACCGCACCTACATGCGCGGCCTATCCCGCCCGGCCGAGCTTCGGTCGCTGCTTTCCTCGCCCGGCCTGTCGTTCCTGATGGAGGCGCATAGCGGGCTCTCGGCCAAGATCGTCGAGGAGGCGGGCTTTGCCGGGATCTGGGCGTCCGGCCTGTCGATCTCTGCGTCGCTGGGTTTGCGTGACAACAACGAGGCGTCGTGGACCCAGGTGCTTGACGTGCTGGAGTTCATGGCGGACGCCAGCTCGCTGCCTATTCTTGTTGATGGTGACACGGGATATGGCAATTTCAACAACGTGCGTCGCCTGGTGCGCAAACTCGGCGAACGCGGCATCGCCGGCGTCTGTCTCGAAGACAAACTGTTCCCGAAGACCAACTCGTTCCTGGGTGAACGCCAGTCGCTGGCCGACACAGAGGAGTTCTGCGGCCGCATACGCGCCGGCAAGGATGCGCAGGCCGACGGCAATTTCTGCATCGTGGCACGCACCGAAGCGCTGATCTCCGGCCATCCGATGGACGAGGCGCTGCGCCGCGCCGAAGCCTACCACGCGGCGGGTGCGGACGCGGTGCTGGTGCACTCCAAGCGCGCCGATTTCAGCGAGATTGCCGGCTTTATGCGACGCTGGGACGGCCGCTGCCCGATCGTCGTGGTGCCGACGATGTATTACGCCACGCCGACCGACACGCTGCGCGAGGCCGGCATCTCCACAGTGATCTGGGCCAACCACCTGGTGCGCTCCTCGATCACCGCCATGCGCGAGACGGCGCGCCGGATTGCGCAGACCGAGTCGCTGATGGAAGTCGAGGACCGCATCACCAGCGTGCGTGACATATTCCGGCTGACCGGCAACGACGAGCTGGAAGAGGCATCCCTGCGCTATCTGCCGCGCAGCCGCCACGTCCAGGGCGTGGTGCTGGCGGCCTCGCGCGGCACCGCCTTGGGCGAGGTCACCGCCAGCTTGCCGAAATGCCTGGTGGACATTCGCGGCAAGCCGCTGCTGCATCGGCTGCTTGAAACGCTCGGTGCCGGCGGCGTGCACGACGTGACGGTGGTGCGCGGCTACGCCAGCGAGGCGATCGTGCCCGACGGTTTCGGCGTGGTGGATAACCCGGCCTACGCCGAGACCGGGGAGGCGGCCTCGCTCGCCTGCGCCATGCCGCGCCTGCAGGGCGAGGTGGTGGTGTCCTACGGTGACGTGCTGTTCCGGCGCTACGTGCTGGAAGGCCTGCTCGCCTCGCCGGCGGACATCACCGTGGTCGTCGATTCGTCGCTCCGCAGCGACGCCAACCCGGCCGACCTGGTGGCGGCCGACCGACGCAACACCGCCGCCTACCTGGACGACGCGCCGGCGCGCCTGACCGGCGTGGCCGTAGCCCGCGAGCAGGCGGCCGGCGAGTGGATCGGCCTGATGCACAGCAGCGCGCGCGGCACGGAGATGCTGCGGGCCGAGCTGGCGGCGATGCAGGCGGACGGCACGCTGCAGCAGGCCGACCTGCTGGCGGTGATCGCCCGGCTCGTCGCACGCTGCGAGGTGGCGGTGCATTACATCGCCGGGCATTGGCTGGACGTGGACACGCTGAACGACCTGGCAGACGCGCGGAACTTCCCCTGATGCTACAGGCGGGCGCGGTCCTGCAGGCGGCAGGCGCGTCAGGGTTCAGCTTCTACACCGGCGTGCCGTGCAGCTTCCTCACCCCGCTGATCAACCGCGTGGCTAGCGACCGCACGCTTCATTACGTGGCCGCCGCCAGCGAGGGCGAGGCGGTCGCCATCGCCGCCGGCGCCTGGCTCGCCGGCCGACAGACCGTGGTGATGTGCCAGAACTCCGGCCTGGGCAACGCGGTGAACCCGCTGACCTCGCTGAACACCCCGTTCCGCATCCCCACTTTGCTCATTGTCACCTGGCGTGGCCAGCCCGGCCTGGCCGATGAACCGCAGCACGCGCTTATGGGCGAAATCACCCAGGACCTGCTGGCCCTCATGCGCCTCGGCCACGCCCCCTTCCCGCAAACCGAAGCGGTTCTCGGCCCCAGCCTCGCCCACGCGCAGGCAGAGATGGCCCGGACCTCCCTGCCGTTCGCCTTCATCCTGCAGAAAGACGACCTTGCCGACGAGACCCTGGACGAGCCAGCCCGCCCGCCGCCCCCGGCCGGCAGCCGCACCGACCTCCGCGAGCACGGCGCGCGCCCAACCCGAGCCGCCATCCTGGAACGCCTGCTCGCTCTCGCCCCCGCCGACGCCCCGATCATCGCCACCACCGGCAAGACCGGCCGCGAACTGTTCAGCCTGCAGGACCGCGCGCAACACCTCTACCAGGTAGGCTCGATGGGCGGCGCCGCACCTATGGCCCTGGGCCTGGCGCTGGCCACCGGCCGCCGCACCATCGTGCTGGACGGCGACGGCGCCGCGCTGATGAAACTCGGCGCCATGGCCACCATCGGCGCCTACCAGCCACCCGCCCTGCTGCACGTGCTGCTGGACAACGGCGTGCACGATTCCACTGGCGGCCAGGCGACCGTGTCAGCCAGCGTCGATTTCGCCGGCGTGGCGCTGTCCTGCGGCTACGCCCATGCGTTTGCCTGCGACACCGAAGCAGGTTTCGCCGCCGCATTCGCCGCGGCACTTGGGTTGCGTGGTCCGGTCCTGCTGCATGTGCGCATACGGCCGGGCTCGATGGCAAAGCTCGGGCGGCCGACCGTGGCGCCGCATGAGGTGGCGCGGCGGTTCCGCGATTTCGTGCTGGCGGCGGCTTGAGTGGAGGAAGGCAAGCAGTTCTTTTTTGGAAAAAAGAACGAAAAAACTTTTGTCTCTGGTGGGTACGCGGGGAGGACGCGTGTCGTTTCAAGTAGAAGCGGCGTTTGCTTTTCCTGCTTTAGGCAAGTCACTAACCACCAAGAACACCAAGGAAGGAAGCAAGGCCTTCTTTTTCGAGAAAAAGAAGCAAAAAGCTTTTACTTGTGCTGTCGCGGAACGATGAAGCGTGCGCTTCAACGGGACGCACGCGACGAAAACCAAATTTTTTGTTTCAAACACGTGTCGCCGAGGATAGAACAAGGCATCTTGGTGCGCTTGGTGGTTGATCTTACTTGCGCCATCGCCACAAACCGAACGCTTCCAAGAAGACGCGACCAAACCTCAACACCCCGCGACAGCACATTCAAAAGCTTTTTGCTTCTTTCTCTCGAAAAAGAAGGCCTTGCTTCCCTACCGCCCAACCATGAATGCATCCACCGCCGCCACCGCCCGCGCCATCTCGGCCGCGCCCACAGCCCCAATACAACCAATACGGAAACTAGGCTCCCGCGTCAGCTTGCCCGGATAGATCACCACGCCGCGCGCCGCCAGGAACGCGTAGAACGCGTCGAAATCGAACCACCCGCCAGGCGGGATCCGGAACGTCACGATCACCGGCGCCTGAACGGCATCGTCGAGATACGTGACGAACCCATGCGCGCGCAGGCCGGCGGTCAGCATCTCGCAATTGGCCTGGTAGCGGGCGTGCCGTGCGGTCACGCCGCCCTCCTCCTCGAGCTGATCCAGCGCGGATGCGAGCGCGGCCACCACCTGCACCGGCGGGGTGAAGCGCCATTGCCGGTTCGCCTCGAAGCCGCGCCACTGCGCGTGCAGGTCCAGGCTCAGGCTGACCGCGTTGCCCGCACAGAAGCGCAGATGCGCCAGGTCGGCGATGACGAAGCCCAGGCCCGGCACGCCCTCCAGCCCCTTGTTCGCCGAGCCGATCACCGCCACACAGGGGGTCGCCTGCACGTCGATCGGCACCGCACCGAACGAGCTCATCGCGTCCAGTATCAGCCTTCGGCCAGCTTGGCGCACCACCTCGGCCACCTGTGCCAGCGGGTTGAGTATCCCGCTGGTGGTCTCGCAATGCACCAGCGCCACGTCGCTGAGCGTGGGGTCGGCCGCGAGGGCTTCGCGCACCTGGTCCGCCTGGATCGGCTGGTCTTCCGCCACCTCCAGCACCCGGCCCAGCCGGCCGACCCTGGCCGCCATGTCGGCGATGCGGCGGCCGTACGCGCCGTTGACCAGCACCAGCAGCCGCCCGTCGCGCGGCACCAGGCTCTGCACGGCGGCTTCCACCGCGAACGTGCCGGCGCCCTGGATCGGCACCGCGGCGTGGCTGCCGGCGCCACCCGCCAGGCCGGCCAGCCTGGCGCGCACGGATTCGCTCAGCGCGATAAAGGCCGCGTCGCGCGATCCCCAGTCCCGTCCGAGGGCCGCGCGCGTGCGGTCCGACGTGGTCAGCGGGCCGGGGGTGAGCAGCAGCGTTGGCTCGTCGGTGGTCTCTGGCATGCCGGGGGCGTAGCGCAGCGCGCGCGCGCGCGGCAATGCCGGCGCTCGGTGGCCGCGGCGTGAAGGCCGTACCGATCGTCGCCGGGGTGGCGGGGCTTTGCCTGGCGGCGTGGCTGCTGCACGCCTACGGGCTTGGCCAGGTCGTATCCCTGGTCGGCCGGGCAGGCTGGCTCGGCCTGGCCGCAGTGACAGGTTTCCACCTGCTGGAGGTTGCCGCGTCCGCCGCCGGCTGGCGCAGCATCTCGGCATCCGCGGACCGGCGGCCCGGGCTTGCGGCGTATGTGGCGCTGCGCCTGGTGCGCGAGGGGGTCAACAACCTGTTGCCGGTGGCGCAGATCGGCGGCCCGGTGGTGGCCGCGCGCCTGCTGCAGGGCGGCGGGATGGCGCTGCCGCTGGCGATCGCCACCACGCTGGCCGACCTGACGCTGGAGATGGTCACCCAGATCCTGTTCACCCTGCTCGGCCTCGCATTGCTGCTATTGACCGTGGGCGGCGGCGGCATCGCCGGTTATGTGGCAACCGGCCTGCTGGCCGCCTGCGGCGTGGCGGCCGGCTTCGTCGGCGCGCAGTGGTTCGGCCTGGGCCGGCTGCTGGAAGCCGGCATGTTGCGCCTCGGCGCCAGGCTCGGCTGGGCGGGCAGCGATCAGGTGGCGGGGCTGCATGCGGCGCTGCTCGGCTGCTACGCCCGGCCGCGCCCGGTGCTGTCCGGCGCCGCCTGGCACATGGTCTCCTGGGTGCTGGGCGGGGTGGAGGTCTGCGTGGCGCTGCATTGCCTGGGGCACGATGTGGGTCTAGGTGCCGGGCTGGTGATCGAGAGTCTCGGTCAGGCGCTGCGGGCGGCAGGGTTCGCCGTGCCGGGCGCGCTCGGGGTGCAGGAGGGCGGCTACATCGTGCTTTGCGGCCTGTTCCAGCTCTCGCCGGAGGTCGGCATCGCGCTGTCCCTGGTAAAACGGCTGCGCGAGATGGCCCTGGGCCTGCCCTCCCTGGCGCTCTGGCACAGGATGGAACGCCGCCTGCCGCACGCCCGCACGCGCCTCACCGAGGACGCCGCATCTTGAGCGGCACCTCCTGGAGCCACGTGATCGCGCGGCCGTTGGTGCGCCCGTTGATCGGCACCCCAGTCCGGCCCAACCACCTGACCACGTTGCGCCTGCTCACCGGCCTGGCCGCCTGCGCAGGCCTGGCGCTGGGCAGCCGCGCCGGGGCCTGGTGGGGCGGCGGGCTGTGGATACTCAGCGCCTTTCTGGACCGTGCGGACGGCGAACTGGCCCGTCTCGGCAAGCTCTCCAGCCCGGCCGGGCACCTCTACGACACTTACGTGGACATCACGGTGAACGCGCTGCTGTTCGTCGCTGTCGGGCTCGGCCTGCGGCATTCCTGGCTGGGCGGCTGGGCGATACCGCTCGGGCTCGCCGCCAGCCTGTCGCTGCTGCTCGGCAGCATCTTCTCGCACCGGCTGGAACTGCGCAGCCCGCCGGGCACCAAGGCCTATTCCGGCCGCTGGGGGTTCGACCTGGAGGACGCCCTGTACCTGGTGGCGCCGCTGGCCTGGCTAGGCTGGCTCAGCCCGATCCTGATCGGCGCCGCTATCGGCGCCACTGCGATCATGCTGCTGACGGCGTGGCGCCTGCAACATCTGCCGAGGGCCTAGCTCATGCCCAGCGTGCCGGCATTCCTTGGCCGCCTGACCGCCTGGTGCGGCACAAGGCCCCGGTCTGTAGCGGCTGCCGCGCTGGTGCTGGCGATACTGGGCCTGCTGACGATACGCGCGGACCTCGGCGTCAGCACCGACACCGGCACACTGTTCTCCGCCAGCCTGCCGTGGAAGCAGCGGCAGAACGCGCTGCGTGACGCCTTTCCGCAGACCAAGAGCATACTGGTAGCGGTGATCGACGCCGCCATACCGGAGGAGGCGGACGCCACCGCCACGTCGTTGGCCGGCGCGCTCCGCCCCGACACCACGCATTTCATCTCCGTCGTCCAGCCCACCGCCTCGCCCTTCCTGCAGCAGAACGGCCTGCTGTACCTGCAGACGGCCAAGCTGGCGGACCTGCTCGACCGCACCGTCGATGCCCAGCCTTTCCTGGGCCAGCTGGCCGCCGACCCCAGCCTGGCCGGGCTGGCCAGCGCCCTGTCGCTGATCGGCATGGGCGTCACGCGCCAGCACGCGGACCTCACCGCCTTTGCCCCGGCGCTGCTGGGTTTCCACGCAGCACTGGCCGGCGGCAAGACGCTGTCCTGGCAGAACCTGCTGGCCGGCCCTGCCGCGGCGATGGCCGGGCGCTACCGCTTCGTGCTGATCAAGCCGATCCAGGATTACGGCGCCTTGCAGCCCGGAGCCCGCGCGACCGCGGTGATACGGCACGCCGCCGCCGGGCTGCCGTTCGTGCAGGACGGCAGCGCGCGTGTGCGCATCACCGGCCCGGTGGCGCTCGATGACGACGAGTTCGCGACCGTCGCGCACGGGGCAGCCAGAGGGCTGGCGGCGAGCCTGGTGCTGGTCGTGCTCTGGCTGTGGCTCGCCGTGCGGTCCTGGCGGCTGATCCTGCCCATCATGGGCACCCTGCTGCTTGGGCTGGACCTTACCGCCGCCTTTGCCGCACTCGCGGTGGGCACGCTGAACCTGGTTTCGGTGGCGTTCGCCGTGCTGTTCGTGGGTCTGGCGGTGGATTTCGCCATCCAGTTCGCCGTGCGCTTCCGCGAGGCCAGCACCACGCATCCTGACATCGCATCCGCACTAGGGACCGCCGGGCGGCGCAGCGGCGGGCAGATACTGGTGGCCGCGCTGTCCACCTCGGCCGGCTTCTTCGCCTTTACCCCGACGTCCTTCGCCGGCGTGGCCCAGCTCGGGCTGATCGCCGGGACGGGCATGCTGATCGCGTTCGCCTGCACGCTGAGCGTGCTCCCCGGGCTGATCGCGCTGTGCCGCCCGGCGCCGGAGGCCGGCGAGGTGGGCTTCGCCTGGGCCAAGCCGGCCGACGCCTTCATCGTGCGGCACCGCAAGCCGATCCTGGCCGGCGCCTGCGTGCTGGCCCTGCTCGGCGTCGGGCTCGCACCCTGGCTGCAGTTCGACGGCGACCCGCTGCACACCAAGAACCAGACGAGTGAATCAGTGACCACGCTGGCCGACCTGGCGGCCGACCCGGTGACCAACCCCTACAGCATCGAGATGCTCGAACCCTCCATCAACGATGTGGCCGCGCTTTCGGCCCGGCTGCAGAAGCTGCCGACCGTGGCCGGCACGATCAGCCTGGACAGCCTGGTGCCCGCCGACCAGGCCACCAAGCTGCCGATGATCGCCGACGCTGCCACCATCCTGCTGCCCACTTTGGCGGTGCAGGCCAAGCAGGCGCCCGACGCCGCCGCCCTGCGTGCGGCACTAGGGCACGCGCTGCCGGCGATGCAGGACGCCGCGCGGACCATGGCGCCCGGCGCTCCGTTCGCCCTGGTCACCGCCGACCTGGAGCGGCTGCGCTCTGCCGGCGACCCCCAACTCCTGGCTGCAGGCACCGCGCTAACCAGGTTCCTGCCAGGGCAGCTCCGCCAGTTGCAGACCGTGCTCGGAGCCGGCCCGGTGACGCGCGCGGACATCCCGCGAGTGCTCGCCGCCGACTGGCTAACTCCCGACGGACGCGCCAAGCTGCAAGTCCTGCCGACGCGTGCGGTCGCGCAGGACAGCGCAGGGCTGCACCGCTTCGTGGCCCAGGTGATTCAGGCCGCACCCGAGGCCAGCGGCGCCGCGGTGGCCATCGTGCGCAGCGCGGACACCATCGTGGCCGCGTTCCGCCTGGCCGCGGTCGGCGCGCTGACCGCAATCGCAATTATCCTGCTGGTCGCCCTCCGCCGCCTGCTGGATGCGGCCCTGGTGCTGGCGCCGCTGGTGTTCTCCACCCTGCTCACGGTTATCGCCGCCGTGCTGCTGCCCCTTCCGCTCAACTTCGCCAACATCATAGCGCTGCCGCTGCTGCTAGGCGTCGGCGTGTCGTTCAACGTGTATTTCGTGATGAACTGGCGCGCCGGCATGCGTACGCCGCTCGGCTCCGCAACCGCGCGCGCCGTGCTGTTCTCCGCGCTGACCACGGCGACCGCGTTCGGCTCGCTCGCTGCGTCACAACATCCAGGCACCGCCAGCATGGGTTGGTTGTTGCTGGTGAGCCTGGCTTGCACGCTGCTGTCGAGTCTGACGTTCGAGCCGGCGCTGCTGGCTACCGTTTCCCGGAGAAAGTAAGCAAGGCCTTCTTCTTTGAAGAAAAGAAGCGACAAACTTTTGTCTCTCCGCTGCGTCGGCGGACGTGCTGTTTCTTGAGGAACCCGACTGGTGCAGATGCGGGGTAGTCAAAGTTTTTTGGTCCTTTTTTCAAAAAAGGACTGCTTGCTTTCTTGCCTGCCACAGCACCGGGCTACCCGTGAGCCATAATACCGCAATCCATCGCCTCATACGTCCCCTGGTCGCAAAGGCGGCGAAAACCAGGCTACGGCCAAACCACGTCACCGTTCTTCGCATGGCGACCGCGCTGGCAGCCGCCGCGGCGTTTTCCGCCGGATCTGTCGCAGCGGTACGAATCGCATCGGGCCTGTTCGTCGTATCTGCCCTGCTGGACCGCGCGGATGGCGAGCTGGCACGCCAGACCGGGCATTTCAGCAGATGGGGGCATGCTCTCGATCTGGCCGGCGATTGCAGCGCGGACGCCCTGATCATCCTGGCGATCGGCGTGGGAGCGGCCCATAGCTGGCTTGGCGGATGGGCGCTGGTCCTGGGTCTTTCCGGCGCGATCAGCACCGTGCTGTTGTTCTGGCTTCTCAATCGTTCTTCGCAGCCTCTCGTAGCGGCCGCGGTGAGCAGGCTGTTTGATCCGGACGACGCCATCCTCGGCATCCCGGTGATTGCCTGCTGTGTCGGGCTGCCGTCTGTTCTGCTGCTGGCTGGCGTCCTGACGCCGCTGGTCGCCGGTCTGTTGGCTATACAACAGAAAGCAAGCAGTCCTTTTTTGAAAAAAAGGACCAAAAAACTTTTGCTCCCCTAGCCTGCATCAGCGGTCCGGGTACCTCACACATAGATACGCCGCCGCAGCACCGACAGGAACAAAAGTTTTTTGCTTCTTTTTTTCAAAAAAGAAGGCCTTGCTTCCTTTCTTACGCTCGCCAAGGATCCGAATGACCGACCGCATACCCGAGATCATCGACATGCGGCTTCGTCCGCCCTTCCTGCACTCCTTCTTCGGCGGCGTCTCCGGCAGCCCCGACCAGGACCTGGTGCGCTGGGTCAACCGGCGCGTAGGCGCAGCGGATCCCAACCATTTCACCGCGTATCGCAACCTGGAGCAGGTGCTCGCCGGCATGGACGAGGCCGGTATCGCAACCGGCGTGACCGTCGGCCGAAGCACCCCCATTGTGCGCATCGCCAACGACGACGTGGCCGCCTTGGCCACGCAATCCGGCGGCCGGCTCATCGGCGTGGCATCGGTGGATCCGCTGGCGCTGGGCCGTGACGCAGCGGTGGCCGAAGCCCGGCGTGCCGTGGGCGAACTGGGCCTGCGCGCGGTCAACTTGGACGCCGGCTTCTACGAAACCCCGCTGCGCGCCGACGACGACCGGCTGATGCCGCTCTACGAAGCCTGCGTCTCGCTCGGCGTGCCGGCCTTTGTCATGTCCGGCCCGACCACGCCCGACCTCGCCTTCAACGATCCGCTGAGCATCGACACCGTGGCCGCCACTTTTCCAAAACTGCCGATCGTGGTCTGCCACGGCTGCTACCCGAACATCGACGCGATGATAGGCGTGGCGTTCCGGCACGAGAACGTCTTCGTCTCGCCCGACATGTATCTGTTCGCGCCCGGCGGACGGCGGTATGCCGAGGCGGCTTCCGGCTTCCTGCGGAACCAGCTCCTGTTCGGCTCCTCGTTTCCGTTCCGGCCAATGCGGCAGAGCGTGCAGGACCTGCTGGCGATGGGGCTGGACGGGGACGCGCTTCCCCTCGTGGCCGGCGGCAACGCTGCGGCGTTACTGGGACTCTGAAGCAAAGGTAAGCAAGGCCTTCTTTTTCGAGAAAAAGAAGCAAAAAGCTTTTGGTCCGCTGTCGCGGGAACGCGGCGGTGTGCGTTTCCAACGACATGCATTCGACGGGAGGCGAGATTTCTGTTTTCTGCGCCCTGATTGGCCATTCCTTTGGCCACCTACTATAGCTGCTTGATGGACGAGGGCAGCTTCCCCCGAGAGCATCGCGCTGACATCGAAGCCGTCCAGGCAATCCCGGTCATGCCCACGCTCCTCGACGTCGTCTGCCGGATGAGCGGCATGGGGTTCGCCGCCGTGGCCCGAGTGACGGAAGGGCGGTGGATCGCCTGCAGCGTCCAGGACACCATACAGTTCGGGCTTCAGCCGGGCGGAGAGCTGGAGGTGGACACGACCATCTGCCGCGACGTCCGCGAGCACCACCGCCCCGTCATCATCTCCAACGTGGCCGAGGACGCAGCCTACCGGGACCACGCGACACCCGCGATGTACGGTTTCCAGAGCTACATCTCGATGCCGATCGTGCTGCCGGACGGGACCTTCTTCGGCACCCTCTGCGCCATCGATCCGGCGCCACGCAACCTCGACACCCCGGAGATTGTGGGCTCGTTCAGACTGTTCGCGGACCTGATAGCATTCCACCTCGATGCGCATGCGCGCCTGTCCAGCTCGGAGGCGGCGCTGAGCGGCGAGCGGGCTAGCGCCGAGTTGCGCGAGCAGTTCATCGCCGTCCTCGGGCATGACCTGCGCAACCCGCTGGCGGCGGTGGCGGCCGGCACCAGGATGCTGGTGAGCCACCCGGAACGGGCGACGGAAATCGCCGGACACATACAGCGCAGCATAGGCCGCATGGCGGGCCTGATCGACGACGTCATGGATTTCGCCAGGGGCCGGCTGGGCGGCGGACTGGCGCTCGACAGGCGCCGCCGCGGCTCTCTGGAGCCGATCCTGCTCCAGGTGATACAGGAGTCGCAAAGCGCCCATCCGGGCAGGTCCATCGCGGCCGAACTCCTGCTGGAGGAGCCGGTCACCTGCGACGGGGCCAGGATAGGCCAGGTCCTGTCCAACCTGCTGGGAAACGCGCTGACACACGGCGCCTCCGCCACGCCGATCCACGTGCGCGCCTCGTCGCGCGGGGGCCTGTTCGAGCTGTCCGTGACGAACGCCGGCGAGCCGATACCGGCTGCGACGCTGGCGACCCTCTTCCAGCCGTTCGTACGCGGCGCCGTGAAGTCCGGCCAGCAGGGTCTCGGCCTTGGGCTCTACATCGCGTCCGAAATCGCGCGCGGGCACGGCGGCACGATGACGGCGACATCGACGCCCGCGCAGACCTGCTTCACGCTCAGGATGCCGGACGGGGCCTAGCCTGGCGGATCGGTTCGATCTCGAACAGCCCGCGTCGTGCGGAGTCGCACGCCGGGTGACGACGCGGACTCGCCCGCCGCTACGCCCACAGTGGGGTATCGGTGTCATCCAGATTGCCGCGCTACAAACCGCAATCGGGACGCGGGACGCAGAGCGCGCCCGAAGCCCAGGATGATTGTTGTCGCAGACCTGTGCTCAGCATTTTGTTGGCGTTGCTCATCAACGTTTCAGTGCCCAGAAGCTTACGTCCGGCGCGCACGGTGATTGCTCCGGCAAGCCACGCGCGACATCCCTGCTAGACGTCAGCGATCAAAGACAATGCCTCGTGACGGCCCATGTTGCCCATGGCGGGTATTTCACCCGGCCTGAATTCAGATGGGGACAGCGCTGTTCCGGATTGCGCAATTCCTTCGTCCGCTACACCGGCGTCGTGAATGCTCCAGGCGATCTGCTTGACGTGCTCCAGATAGCGTATGTCGCGATGCTGGCTGGCGCGTATCGCCTCGTTGATAGGTCTCCAGCGATCCCTCGCGTCAGCAGGGATGAACCTCAGCGCCATTGCATAGAACGCGCCGATGGATCTCTTCGTGCCTCTGCCTGATGCTATCTCCGCCTGCAGCATGGCATAAATCGTGTTTGCTGTCGTCATGGGTCGGAATAGACTCCCTGGTTCAGGATGCGGCGACGTTTAAATCCGGTCCAAGCTGCCGACATGGCTCGTGCCGATCATCGTTTCATGCTTGCCACAGGCCGCCTGCCGCACATCCGTCCCGGCCCGGTCCGTTTGAACCGGTCGGCGCGGCGGATGCGGGAGGCATGCTGCAGATGGCGTATCTCATGGGTCGTCATGTCCTGGTGGTCCGCCTGTCATCAAAGGCGTGTCGGCGCACCGAAACCCGTCAGCGTTCGCAGAAATATTTTTTGACTTGGGTGTCGACACGCGTCAGCGTTCATTGCGAAATCGCGGTGGGCAGGGCGACTTGGCTCATGACGGCATAGACGCGCTGTGGGACGGCCTGGCGCGCGGCGACAAAGCCGCCCGCGACAGCCTGCTGGCCATGCACTACCAGGAGTTCCGCGCGGTCGCCCGGCGCGTGCTGCGCGACGATGGCGGGCAGTTGGCGATGCAGCCGACCGACCTCGCGCACGAGGCGGCGCTGCGCATCCTGAAACTGGCGCGTATCGATTGGCGCGACCGCGGCCATTTCCTCGCATTGTCGGCCCGGGTGATGCGGCAGACCCTGTTGGACGAAGTGCGCCGCTTCAAGGCCGACAAGCGCCAGATGCCGGAGGTGACGTCGTGGCTGCAAGGGCCGGAGGCGCCGCGCCTGCTGCCGATCGACCGGCTGGATGACGCGCTGACAGCCTTGTTCGCGATCGACGCGGACCGCGCGCGCGTGGTGGAACTGCGTTTCTATGGCGGTCTGACGATTGCGGAGATCGCGCGCGAGACCGGACAATCCGAAAGCACGGTGGAGCGGCGGTGGCGCTCGGCGCGCGCCTGGCTGCTGGCGGAGCTGGCCGATGATGGGTGACGGAGCTGGCAAATGATGCGTGACGGGGCTGGCCGATGATGCGTGACGACGCGGCGCGGCTGCGCGAGCGACGTGCGCTGGACGTGTTCGACGAGGCGCTGGGCTGGCCCGAGGCGGAACGTTCGGCGAGGCTGCGCACGACGCTCGCCGGTGACCCCGCCCTGATCGGCCTGGTGGAACGGCTGTTCGCCGCCCAGCAGGACGCTCACCTAATGCGAACCTGCCTGCCCGAACCAGGGGCGCGGTCGTCCCCCGAAGGCTTGCCGGAGCGCGTGGGCGCCTACCGGCTGGCCGGGGAGATCGGCCAGGGCGGCATGGGCAGCGTGCATCGCGCCGAGCGCGTCGAAGGCGGCTTCGCGCAGACCGTCGCCATCAAGCTGATACGCAGCGGGTTGTTCTCCCGCGCGGCGGCAGACCGGTTCGCACAGGAACGGGAAATCCTCGCGCGCCTGCACCATCCGCACGTGACACGGCTCTACGACGGCGGACTGACCGGCGACGGCCAGAGCTACATCGTGATGGAGCTGGTGGACGGGCTGCCCATCGACCAGCACGCCGCCCGGTCGGGCCTCGACCTACGCGCCCGGCTGGCACTGTTCTGCGACGTGTGCGACGCGGCCGGCTACGCACACCAGCAGGGCGTGGTGCATGCCGACATCAAGCCCAGCAACATCCTGGTCGATTCCACGCATGGCGTGAAACTGCTGGATTTCGGCATCTCCGCGCTTGCGGCCGTCGACCACCCGCAGGCGGCGGCCTGCACGGACGCCTATGCAAGCCCCCAGCAGCGCCACGGCGCCCGCCCCACCCCGGCAGACGATGTGTTCGCGCTCGGCTGCCTGCTCGCGGCCCTGACGCAAGGCTGCGCCAGGCGCGCGGACGCGGCGGAACTGCGCGCGGTGATCGGCAAGGCGCGGGCGGCCGACGCACGCGACCGCTATACCTCGTGCGGGGCGCTCTCGGACGATGTGGGAAGGCTCTGCGCCTTCTTCCCCGTGCGCGCACGGCCCGCCACGCGCCGGCGCGGGCTGATGTTCTTCTGGCGCCGGCACCGGCTTGCCAGCTCGGCGGCCGTGGCAGCGGCGGCCGGCCTGGCCGCGTCCGTGATCGTCGCCACCACGCTGGAGATACGTGCCGAGACCGCCCTTGCACGGGCCGATCAGCGCTTTGCCGAAGTGCGCGCGCTGTCGCGCTATCTGCTGGACGACGTGACCGACCAGTTGCAGGCGTTCCCCGGCACATCGGCGCTGCGGCGCGACATCGCCACGCGCTCGCGCGCCTATCTGGAGAAACTGAGCAGGGTGCCCGGTGCCGCGCCGGACATCGGGCTGGAGGTGGCGAGGGGCTACACCAAGACGGGCCGCATCCTGGGCCTGCCGGACGTGCAGGGCATGGGCGACGACGAAGCGGCCAAGCAGGATCTGGGAAAGGCAGAGGCGTCGTTGCGCGCCTTGGCCGCCACCGCCGCGGGTATGCCCGCCGGTGCCGACACCGCCACCGCGATCGCCACCGCTTTGGCACAGACCTTGTGCGCGCGGGCCGCCATCGCGCGTACGGTGGACAACGATGCCGGCTTGTCCCGGCTCCTCTATGAGGAGGCGGCCCGACTCACCGCGCCGAAGGGGCGGGCCTCGCCACCGGTGGAGCAGCGCCTGACGCAGGCGCGCGCGCTGATCGGAGTGGCCGAACTGCTCAACGACAGTGGCCGCCCCGCCGAGATGCTGGCTCCTCTCGATACGGCCGCAGCCGACCTGGGCGGCTTGCCGTCAGGGCCGGACCGCGTCGAGATGGCGCTCACCAAAGCCGCGCTGCTGAACCTGCGCGGGGACGCCGTCTATTACCTGGGCGATGTGGCGGGTTCGTTGACGCTGTACCAGCAGGCGGCTGCGAGCCTGGACGCCGCAAGGGGCAAGATGCCGGACATGCGCCTGCTGGAACGCAGCGCCTTTACCTCCTGGAACGTGGCCTCCGTGCTCGACGAATTGGGCCGCCACGAAGAGGGCCTTGCGGTGATCGACCGCGGCACGGCCGACGCCGAGATGATGCGCCTGTTCGAGAATAGCACCCGGGCGCGTCATGTGGTTGACGTGGTGCATACCCAGCGGGCGCAGGCGCTCGCGTCCGTGGGCCGGTTCGAGGATGCAATCGCGCAGGCCCGCGCCGAACTGGCCGATGTCCGCGCCACCGAGGCGGCCTCGCCTGGCAGCTTCGAAGCCGCCCGGGCAGTACCGGTCGTGCTGCGTCCGGTAGGCGAAGTCTATCTGGCTGCGGGACGGCAGGCAGATGCCTGCGCCGCCTTTACCGAAGCGCGCGATGCCTGGCGGCTTCTGGGCAGAAGGACGGGCATGATCGGCTTCGACACCACAACCGAGCTGCCGATACTCGAACGCGAGCTCAAGCAATGCCCTCACCAGAAGTGAGCCCTGGCTCTGCGCGGCCGGGATGCGCCACCGCGCTGGCCTTCGCCGTCCGGCACGCCGCGGCACAGGCCGTCCAGGACAATGCAGCGTGAGCAAGCGACCGATAGGGGCGTGAGCCGTCGCGACGCCCGGCTACGGCCCTGCTTGGCTACTGCAGGAAAGCTGGCGCACCCGGAAGGACTCGAACCTCCAACCCCCAGATTCGTAGGTGGATGGTTTTTTCATGATTTCAGCGGCCGGTTTCCAAATCGGGACGCATGAAAACGGTGATGTTCGACCTCCACTAGCCAATCGGAAACACGAAATGTTTCAGGATACTAATAAGCAAAGTGCTGTTGTTTGCCACGTCGACGTTGCACAACAGCCGGCCCGGATCATTCGGGACCGTAGCTCACCGAAAAAGATTGCGGCGTTCGTCGCGGCCATTGACCGGGAAGCGAGGCAGTTGCGAGCCACGCACGCCACAGTCATATCGTCGTGTGCCTACGTGCTGGCTCGGACTATAACTGCCGCTAAGCCTGACGATGCCGCCGCAATCCGGTCGGGCATCCTGGCGCTGATGGATGGGTTTGCGATGCAGGGGGCGCTGAACCGCCCAGAAAGCTAGAACCCGGCTAAAACGGGTTGATGAGATCGAACATCGTGTCGCCGTTCTTAGCATATCCTCCTGCGCTTGGATGGATGGGCGAGTTGATAGAATACATGCCGAGGGGGTTTTGCACCTCATACGAGCCCCAGAGGTCGAACATGTCAATAAACGGGTATCCGCCGCTTTGCGCCAGGCCCGATATCGCCTGCACGTAGGCTTGCTGATTGGCGTAAGGCGTCGAGGTGATTGCGATCGGCACCTCGGACACGTAGATCACCGAGGCCGTCACCGCGGCCGCCGTAGCAATAGCCTGCATGTTGGCGGTGAAAGAGCTGATCGTCGTTGGCGGCGAGGCGCCCTCGTCGTTGATCGTCAACCCGATGTCCACGATGTCCGGCGCGAGCTTGCCGATCATCGGTATCGGAGCGGCCGGCGAAGCTGAACTGTTCCAGCTGGTGCTGGTGCTCCCGACCCAGCCCAGCGCTTCGATCCGCAACTCCGAAATCGTGCTGTTCCACGCTTCGAAGCCAAGAATGGAGCACGGCCCTCCGCTGCCCCAACCAACTTTCAGCGTATCGATGTTTGGAGCTGCACCCGAGGTCACAGTGACGCTCTGCACCGACAGAGAGCCGGTTTCGTTCACAGTAGTGGCGGTGCCTCCGTTTACTTGCAGAGTGCAGGTGCCGTTGGTCGACGCTGTTTCGTACCAGAACTTGAAGGTGTCGACCGGATAGATAGGAGTGTCGCTGATCGTGTTGGTGGTCGAGGTGGCCAGGCTCACGAAGTCGCCACCCACAGTCGGAGCCTGAACGACTGTTACGGTTCCAGTGTGCGTGATCCGAGGGTCGTCATATAGCGGGGCCACCATAGTGTTATTGCCGGCGAGCCCGAACACCGCGTTATCCTGCGCGGGCCACCCGGCAGCGCGCAGGCGCATCGTCAGGATGTGCGTGGGGCTTGTCGAATAGTAGTTCGCCGCGTTCCCGCCGACGATGTAGCCGTGCAAGGTGCTGTCGCCGATCCTGTCCCATTTGAGGCTCGCAGTTGTGGAGCCCGACCCCACGGCTGACCACAAGGCGGCGAGCTTCGCCCGGAGCGCGTTGGTGGTTTGTGTGGTGCTGTTTAGAAAGTAGGACGACGTGCCGGCGGCGGCGATGCTGGTCGACGCGGGCGCGGCCAGACTGTTGCCTGGAACGGCTTGGGAAGACGTGGCCAAGCAGAGGAAAGCAAGGCACAGGGCGAGCTTCTTCATCAGATCAGGTTCCAGAAAGTGCCTGCCGCGCCGCCGGACAGTGCGATGCCCGTGACGCCGAAGCTGAGTGTCTGAAAGGCAGCGCTGGCGGCGATGGGGACCGCCAGAGTGCTACCGTTGGCGAGCGTGAGAGTAAGGGTGCCGGCCGCCGTGCAGATGAACCCCAGGCCGCGCGCCGGGGTCGCTGGAGTGGCCGAGCCAGGGGTGAGTGCCACAACGCCCTGATAGGCCGCGCTGTTAGTGTCCGCGACTGACTGATTTGTTCCCTGTGGGAACTGCACGGTCCAGGGATTTGATGTAGAGCCACTGCCCTGTGTCACGGCCCCACCACCCGATCCACCTGTGCCGGACGCCTGGGGACAAGGCAGGGCCGATCCGCCCACACAAACATTGCCGTTCGCGTCAACGGGCACATACTTCTGATCCCCGAAGATGTCCGTCGTCACAGCTCGATAGCTGGCATCCGGCCCATAGCCGATACCGACGCTGTAGCCTGGCGGCGTCAGGCCGAGATTGACAAACACCGGAGAGGCCGCCTGGGCAGGAAGTGTCGCCAGAGCTGATCCGAGCGTCGCCAGGATCGCGGCAATGTTCTTTGGCATGCGCATGGCAATTCTCCAATGTCAGGAAGCGCCGGCGAGGGAAGCCGTGAGTGCGGTGCCGTCGCCGAGCTCGAGCGTCAGTATTGAGGTGGCCGCGTTGAAAGAGAGACCGGTGATACCGACGCCGCCGATGACCACGTCCGTGCCGAAGGTCGTGTTGGGCGAAATCGGCCGCACGCGGATCCACACGTCGCGCACCAGCTTCATGCCGCCCGCTGTGCTGAAGGTGTGGCGCACGCCGTAGTCCTGGACCGGCGTCTGCGTGACGCCGCCGGAGATGACGGACATGATGGTGGTGGCGGTGACCACGGGCGCCGCGAGGATCAGTCCAGGAGGGATCGAGGCAACAGTTACGCTCGAGGCGACGATCGAGTCGCCGTTGCACGCGGCGAGGAAGTTGGTGGCATCGAGCGTGAGGGGAAGCACGTCGCCGCTAGCCTTGTCTTGCCAGCGTTGCTCCTTGGGCGTGATTTCGCCCACGGGGAGATAAACGATCAACCCCGGCACCGCCGGCATGTTTACGCCGCTCCCTGGTGAGCGTGCATCAGGTCGTCATCCTTGGAATAAACGCAGGCGCGTTGATGTTGCCGGGCGCCAGAAGGAGGTTGGCCGGCACCGCCGCGCTGGTGAACTGACCGTTAATTGTCGTGCCCTGTGCTCCGGTACCCGTGCCGAAGTTGTTGCCCGCGAAATAAACGTTCTCTTTGCCGGTGACGACGATGTTACCGTCCTGAATGTTGCTACCCGAAACCATAAGCTGACCGCCGGCAACAACGATCAGGCTACCGCCATTCGGCACGTCGCTGAGTGTGCAACTCGTCACCAGGCACGCCGCACTATTGTTAAGGCCGCGGCCTGTCTCGGCGACGTTCTGATAATAGGCAACGAAGGATCCGTTGCTGTAGCCGCCCTCAAAATTGGTTCCGGCGCTGTTCCCGTTTACGCTCCGGCCGACGATTGTCATGTCGGAGCAGGCTACATTGCCGTCGGCGTTGCACACCCTCAGGGTGGCGCCGAGCGTGTCGGTTATGTAATAGTGTGTCTGCGCGCGAATGACGCCGGAAGAGAGGCACTGCGTTGCCCCGGCACTGTCCAACCACACGCCTATCCCCGTGCCTTGGCAGGCCTCGAATGCCAGTGTGGCAGGCGCAGCAGCAAAACTCGCGGGCGCGCAAGAAGGTAAATTCAGCACGAAGGTGCCAGACCGATTGCGCCATACAGCCGGGGCAGTAGCAGGCGTGGTCGGGCTATTGGTCGGATTATCGCCGAACCGGTTGAGGTTGCTATTCGTGCTCGATGGCGCCGGGTTGTTGAGGCCGGCCGCTTGCAAAACGATGGTTGCCACGGCGCCATCGACTTGGCCCGTGATCGCGGGTCCGCCGGTGATTGTCAGGTCCGACCCGCTCACCCCATCCGAGGCGATCGTCACTGTCCATGCGTTATCGGCAGCGCTGTTCGTAGTGGGCGCGAACGGATTGGAAAAGTGATGAAAGTTTTCGACGTTTCCGGCATCGTCCACATTTCTAAGTATCATCCCGATCCAGTTGTGCGAGCGTACGTCCCTGACGACAGGACGCACGCCCGCAGCAAGAGCATCGTTCTTGGCGTTCGCATGGATGTAGCCGATGTTGAACCCGTTCAGGGTCGAGTTTTCAATGCGCGGGTCGTTTCCCGTAGATGCAACTCCGACGCCGCCTGCAGGTGATTGCATCTGGTTGAAGATTAATTGCTGGGTGCAAACGCTGGTGATCTTCGTGCCGGCCAGGAGAGCGACAGGTAGGGAGCTGATGTTGAGATGCCGGACGCAGCAGCCGTCGCCCAGGGTGAGCGAACCCGACCGCAGGTTTGGGTTGCCAGTGGCAGGGGCCGCGCCAGGCGTAAGCAGCAGGCTGTAGGGCCGCGTCAGCAGCGGAGCAATCGACGTGCTGGCGTAAGACCACCCAACATGGCCCGCATCGCCTTCCACGGTCATGCCAGACGGCAGCGATGGACCATTGGCAAACGGATAGGCGTTCGGCCCGATCAGGATCTTGCCGCCCAATCTTTTCAGGCTGGAAAGATCGGCCAGCAGCCGCTGCCATGCATTGTCGAATGTCGTCTCGACACCCGTGACGAGCGGATAGTTGTCAATATGCGGCACGCGGCCGATGATCGCGGGCATCGGCAGCAAGCCGGCGTTCGCGGCCGCCTTGAGGAGCTGTGCGGACACGTCGATCGGCGCCTTGGCCAATGCCGCGCTGATGTTCGGGCTGGTGACCGATGTCACGGCGACAGCAGCCGCCACGGCCGCCGTCGACACTGCCTGCATGAAGGTGCCGAGGGACACCTTCTGCGAGCTGCCGTCGGTCAAATTGAAGACCAGGGCGTCGTTGGCTGAGTCGAGGGTAATTTCCGAAACGCCGACACCGGTTGCTGTGACCAGGTTGTTGCCGAACGCCGCCTCGGGCGAGATCGGCTGGACATTCATGGAAACGCTTATGGTCAGCGTGGTCCCGCCGACGGTGCTGAAGGTCACCTCGACCGCATAGTCGGTGACCGGGTCGGTGCCGGCGCCGCCGCTGATCGGGACGGTGATAGCAGCCGCCGTGATCACGGGTGCGCCAAACACCAAGCCGGCCGGCACCGAGGCGAACGACACACTCGCCGGGGCGATCGTGTCGTTATTCAACGCCGCGAGGAAGGCCGAGACGTTCAGCGTGCAGGGGATGGTGTCGCCGGCGGACTTGTCCTGCCAGCGCAGCGGCGGCGCCGGTGCGGCGCCCGGTGCTGGCAGGTAGGCGATGAGGCCCGGGCTTGCCGTCATGGCAGCACACGCACGGCAGCGCGCCCTGGCCAGGGGGCCAGGGCGCGCTCAGTCTGGGTTGGGAAGCGATGCACCTAGCAGGCCTCAGCGGCCGGCAGGCGAGGCGGTGATCGGCGTGGGCGTGGGGACCGCCGGCGCCGGCTGGGTGGTGGCGACAGTGGTGGTGCCGGTATACACCGCGTTGATAGCGGCGCAGGCCAGCGTGCCCTGCTGGGCCACCACGTCGACGGTCGCGGCGCCATTGCTGTTGGCGTTCTGGGCCACGGCGGCGCCGATCGGCACCAGCACGGTCGCTTTGGTCGCTGCCACGGTGCAGATGGCGTGCAGCTCGCCCGCTACCTTCGTTTCTCCGGAGGTAAAAGTGGTGAGTTGCTGGGGTGAGCAGGCGGAGAGCTGGCACGCGGCGAGGCCGAGCGCGGCCGCGAGGCCGAGCGAGCGGATGAGCTTCATGATAGGTTCCTTGGTTGGTGGCGCCTTGGCGTCAGGCGGCGGCTTTGACCGCGGACGACGCCGGCTCTTGGATCCCGGCCAGGAACAAGCCACGGCTCAGGATGATTTCGGGATAGGTGTGGCGGGAGCACTCCTCGGCGATGATGCCTGTCGCTATGGCGCGCGCGGTGCTCCAATTGGCCATGTGGATTTGCGTGAACGGCGGCAAGTGCAGCCAGTCATCGACGAAATGCGCATAGTCGCCGGTGCGGTTCTCTTTCGGCGGCGCCCAGCGCGCGATCATCGCGTCGGCCGTGTGCAGGCCGTATTTCCTCTCGTAGGTCAGCAGGGTGACGACGATTGCGCGTATGCCCCATTCCGGTGCCTGGAACGTGATGAATTCCGGGTCCGGCTGCAGCAGGGTGACGCCGCGCCACGGCAGCGCCACGTGGCGCAGGATGGAGCCTGCGGGGCGACGGATGTTGCCGGGATTGTTGTTGCGCACGCCGCGCGGAACCGCGATCTGCTCGGCCATGGGACGCTCCTTTGGAAATAAACAAACAGCCGCAGCCTCGGGACACCGGACAGGCGCTTTGTTCGATTGCGGCTTATCGGGCGGCCACGATCATCGGCATCGGCGGCCCGCCCTGCCCGTGTTCCGGGAAAAGATCGTCGAACAGGCCGCAGGCGTCATGCCGCTCGTAGAGAAGGAACCAGCCGTTTCCTTCCAGTGGCCGATACAGCGTGAGGTCGAGCTGGTAGTCCTGCTCGCCCAGCTCGGACCATCCGATGTCGTGCTCGCGGAAGAACGCCACTTCGCGCATAGGCTTTTTGGGATTGTCGTCGACGTAGCGCACCGCGCGGCGGATCGCGTAGCTGAACACACACGGGCGCCTCACTTCGAAATGCCTGATATGCACGTTCACGTTCAGGCCGCGCGCGACGATCTGCATGCTTTCCGGCGAGCGTTGGCTGATGACGCTCGGACCACTGTTCGTGTAGGCGCGCAGACAGAACATCATGGCTGCACCCAAGAACGTGGCGAGGATGAACTTCACCAGCTCGAGGCGCGTCATGTCGCGCCAGAGACCGCCCAGCACGATGGCTTCATGCCAGATCATCTTGACTGTCTTTGGGGTCATGACTTGCCCGTCATTCTGAAAAGGACGTATCCGCCAATCACTGCGAGAATAGCACCAAGAATTCCGCCGACCAGTAAGCGCAACCACTCCATGAGTGCTTTCGGCTTGTTGGCCTCGGCCTTCATCAGACGTCGCACAAAGGCGTTCATTTCAGGAAACGACGGCTCTTCTCTTTTCCACATGCCCCGGACCAGATCCATCAGCTGATCGTCCGTAGGGTTCTCCGCCTGGCACTTCTTGCGGACGAAGTTGAGGAGCTCCTCGGTCTCGGTCTCCCTGGCTTTCATCCGGATCGCATAGGCCAGGGCATCACGCACCAGCCGGATGCGGTCGGCATCGTTCATGTTGCGGGTGTCCACCACACCCATAAGCACGTTCTGGTAGGATTCTACGGTCTGGCGTAGACCGTTGAAGGCGCCGCGCCAGTCGTTATCGTCGGCCATTATTTCCTCGATCTCGGCCGCCGTCGGTAACGCACCGTTCATCCGCTCACCTCAAAGGCGCACCGATCAATGGCCGATCACGAACCAGCTCAACGTGACGCTGTTTCGCGGCCCCACCTGGCCGGCGATGATCTGGTTTACGTCGCAGAAGATCGAGATATGGTCATTATCCGATCCCGCCGAGACGCCCCCGGCGAAACCGCCTGATCCCGTGTCCGAAACAGCACCGCCGAGATAGACTGTCGGGAAAGACGTCGCCAATTGCGCGCTCACTTCGTTTTGCCCGGCAGGCACAATAGTGGTGCCAAATTGCAGGATGACCCCGCCCGGCAGCTTGAAGTAGCCCGGGTTGCCGGCGTTCAGGACGAACATGGCCGCAAGGGCACTGATCGCTGCATTGACTTGGCCAATCGCCGCATTGACCTGACCGATGATGGCAGAGAGCTGTGCAAGCGGCACTGCGTGTGCGTTCTGCGTTGCCGTGGCTACCGAGAAGTTCTGGTTGGCGTCGCCGTTGAGCAGTGCATCACGTGTCCAGTTCGACCACGAACCGCCGCTGATCTTCTGGCGGTTCCAGGGGGTGGACGCGCCCTGATCATAGGCGATCTGGTTGATGATCTGGAAGTTCGTGCCGAACGTCTGGGCATTAGAGCTGACCGTGTAGACGATGCCTGGGGACGTAGTGGCCGCATTTTCGGAGCTGGCCATGTACAATGTCCAGCCGAGGCCTGTTGCGTCGAGGTCTGTCACCGATGGCATCGGCGCGCCGAGCAGCAGGCCGGCAAAGCCAGCGCGTAGGATGGCCGCAACCTGCGATGTATTGCTCATGTTCGGCGGAACAGCAAAGGCTGAAAGGATCGAGCTGATCTCTCCGCCTATTTTGTTGACCCAATAGGCAGCGACCTGTGTGCCCTGCACACTTATGCCGTTACCTTCGGTGAACCAATTCTCCGTTTGGGTCGGCAGATTCACGGGATCCGGCTCGGCGACGGCATCGGTGCCGTAGATCAGCGCTGCTGGCGAAGCCATGTAAGTTTTCTAGCCTCCATAGGCGAAGTTCAGGACCGAATGGGCCGGCTTTATCTGGTTGAGCACGCACTCGAGCTCGTCGTTGCCGCTCCAGTATTCGAGCCTGGTGCCAGCCTGGCCGACGCCGGCGCGGAAGAATTGCGGGGTGATGGCGAGCGGTACGTTGACCGTCCATTCAAAGCTGCCGACAAGCCCTTCCGTGATGGTGACGCTGAAGCCCAGGGCGGCAGCGACCGCGATGTAATAGCCCGGACTTTGCCCGCCGATCTGCGCGATCTTGGCCAGCAGCGTGTTGCGGCGCTGCTGCAGGGTGGACCCCAGCGGCGTGCAGCAATCCGGCAGGCCATAGTCGGTTTCCCAGAAACCGATCAGCTCCTCGGTGAGGCTCGGCACCGTCTCCAGCTCGGAGAGCTGGTAGGCGCGCGCGTGCAGCGCGGCGATGGCCTCCCCGATGCCGGCCATCAGCGCGCCCATGATCGGGTTCGTCCAGGCGTCGCCCGGCGGCAACTGCGCGTTGAGGCTGGCGGTGAAGTCGGCGGCGCCGGCGGCGGCCCAGGGATTGCCGAACTGAACCGGCGAGAGCGCGTCCGACATTTTGTCCTTTCTGTCTGACTGCCAGGCGCCGGTGTCGGACGGCGGCGCTACGGCGCGGTTACCGCGCCCAGCACAGCGAGCTGGCCTGTGGCGGAAACGACGTCCGCCATGGGCGATGTCAGGTCATAGCCGCCGACGCCGGCCGACTGGTCCACAGCGTCATCAATGTCCTTCAGCAGGAGCGTGCCGCCGGTGCCGCCAGACGGGATGCCGTCGCCGTAACTGGCGCCGCCAGGGGTTGTGGCCGCGAACAGTCCGGCCAGGCTGGCCTGTGCGTTGGCCAAAGCTTGCGCCTTCGTGTAGCCGGCGAGCGGGACCAGGTTGCTGATGGTGACGTTCACGCTGTTGGCGGTCAGGACCTGGTCCTGGCTGCTGGCGACGACGGGGCAATAGGCGCTGACGCTGGCCTGCACCGCGGCGACGTCGGTTGGCGTGGGCAGGATCGAGCCGCCGCCGACCGCGCGGCCGTCCAGCACAAAGGCGAAGTCCACTGTGCCCGGCCCGCGGTTGAGCGGATAGACCCAAACGCGGGTGACGCCTGGCACCAGCTTGGCCCAGGCCACGTAGTCGCGCGCGGCGCCGCCCTGGGGCGGCTGCTGCAGCCGGGCGAGCACGCGTGTGCGGTAGTTGGCGTCGGTCTCCAGATCCAGGCCGCCGGTGAGGCCTGGAGACAGCACTGTGGCTTGTGCGTTGACGCCGGGCACCGCGACGGAGAGCGTGAGGATGGTGCCGGTGTCCTGGTTGGAGGCGGACGCGCCGGAGGTGCTGGTCAGGGTGCCCGTGCCGTTGCCGTTTGCGTCCAAGGCGACGGGAGCACCCAACGTGTAGCTCTGTGTGCCGTCCTGGGTGGTGAGGAGGCTGCCGGCCGGGATCGGCTGGTCGAGGTTGGCGACGCCGGTGAAGGCCACGGGACCGGCGGCGGAGGCCGCCTGTTCGCGGTACACGCCGACGGGGTTGCCCTTTAGGTCCAGATATTGGCCGCTGGTAGTGGCCACGAAGAACCACTGCGCCAGGTTGTCGAGATAGGCGTATTCGTTGGCGAGCTCGCGCGCCACAACGGCCCCCACCACCACGGTGACGGCGCGGCGCAGCGCGGGATCCGCGCCTGGCATGTTGGCCTGTATCTGCTGGGTGACGCGCGCGATCAGGTCCGGCAGTGCTGGGCGGGCAAAAACAGTGATCGTCATGCGTGCCCCGGGTTGCCATGCGGCGTGATTTGTTCCCGCTCGCCCTCGATGGTTTAGAACCGGATGAGCGCGGCGCTAGCCGGAGGGCAGCGTGGGTGCGGCGTGAGCGCCGCCGGTGCGCTTGAAGAACCGAAGGCTGGCGAGGTAGGCGCCAGCCCCAGCGACATTGGACGGCGTCATCGTGGCGTCGGCGTTCGGGGTGAATTGCGGGCCATACTGCAGGCCGATCATCACCGAGGACATCGTGCTTGGGTTTCCGGGTAGGGGGTTGCCCTGCCAATCAGTCTGCTGGCCGCCCTCCCAATTCGTCTCGGTGTCCTGATATTCCACGCCATCCACGGAATCGATGATGTGAGCGGCCGTGACGACGACGGTGTGCGCGGTATCGCTAAACACAGGCGGCACGTATTCCGACTGGAAGCAGTGCATCGCCACGGACTGGTCATAGGAGGTGTGATAGCCCCCGGCGACCCGGCTAAAGGGCACACCGTTCGAGGCATTTGCTGCATAATGGATTGAGATGTTCTGGCGGGTAGCATTCACGTTGCTGCCAGGCGGGTCGAGCACGGGTGTTTGCGGTGTAAGATCGAAGTTGGCGGCCGTTCCGTCGTTGATCGGGTAGCCGTCGGTCCCCTCGTGCTCGAGGTAGAAGGGCGTGCTTGTAGGGTAATAACTGGCGCTACCCGTGGCGTAGAATACAGGGGTTGTGCCGGCCGGCGGATAGTTGCCACGCTCCACCCAGACGGTGAACCAGCCCGCAAGCGTGTTCGGGCGCATCATGCATGCTTCGATCACCGTGTCGTCTTGCACGACAGTCTCGGGCCGGATGATCCCGCTGACGACGTTGCCCTTGCCCTGGCAGACCGTGCCGTTGAGCCCGGAACAAAACGCCTTGAACTGCAAGGCGTTCGGCGTCAGCACGGTCGTATCGTGCGGGTCACCCGCCGGATAGGTGCGGAATATCGACGTGTAGCCGGTGTTGCTGTAGCCGTCCTTCGGGCCGGTATCGACCAGGGTGTAGGCGTTACCATCGAGCTGGTTGTGCTCGAAATGCGCGTCGAGCTGCGCACGGTTGGTGATCAGGCAGGCCGAACAGTTCGGCGACATGGTGTTGGCCGAGCCGAACACGAAACTCGCGTAGTTCGTCAGGTTCGACTGGTCTGCGGAAGGCCAGCCTTGGGGCTTGGCCGTGTTATCGACCGGGTCGGCCGCGGTCGGAAATACGCTGTTGGTCAGTTCGTTGGCGAAGGTCTGCACCGTGGTGGGCGCGGCCGCCTGTGGGTTGTAGCCGAGCTGCACGACGAAGGCGACGAGATGCGAGACGCCGGCATAGGTCGTCGTTCCGTTCGTGTACTGGGCATCCTCATAGAAACCGATGTCCGTCGGGTTGCCTAAAGACGAGGCGGTCGCTGTGTAGTAAGGGGCGCCAAAGGTTCCTGCAGCGCCTGTCTGGGACCTGTAGAAAGCGATGTTCGTGCCGTCCGGACAAATCTTCTGGTAGTATTGCTGCCCAATCGGATAGGCCGCCTCGTAGTTACCACTCGGGATCAGATTCGTGGCGTTGCTGTGGGCAAAGTCGGTTTCTGAATCTATGCCTGAATATGAACCTCCTGGGGAGGCGCCGCCGTTGAAGAAGATGAGGTTCTCCGGGGCGGCTGCGTTCCTCAGGAAAAGGCCGCTCGTGTAGTTCTGCCCGGCCGGGTCGGTGACATACATCAGCGCGGAATAGCAGGCGGGCGTGAGTGCGCTGCCCGTGGAGAGCATCTTGGCGACAAGCGCCGCCTGGTTCGAAGGCTGGGCGTGCGGCTGCTCCGAAATATTCAGCTCGGTCGTGGTGCCGCCGCTATCGCCGCCCGAGACCGTGGCGCCGCTCGGCTGGTGCGCCCACGCGAACGTGCTGCCGTTTATGGTGGCGGCGACTGTGCCATCAGCGACCAGGGTGGTGGCGCTGACGGACGATCCCTGCAGCGTCCAGGACGTGCCGTTGGGCGCGATACCGGTGAACATGCCGGAATTGGACAGGCTGATAGGCAGGAACTTGGCGACGGTCGCGTTGGCGGCGGCGATGGCGGCGGCGTCGCTGCTGTGATCCACCGCCTCCTTGGCGGCCAGGGCTGTGAGTGCGGCGGCCGTGGTGGTGGCCTTGTTCTGTGCAGCCGTGGCGGCGGCGGCGGCCGCAGGGACGGCGGGATCGACGGCACAGCCGCCGGTGACTTTTGCGCACGCGCCGACGATGTCGGGCGCGCCGAGCGCGTGCGGCTGCGCGCATGCGGCGGCGGGCAGCGCCAGGGCTGCCAGGAACAGCAGAGAACGGATCATCGTAGCGCCTTTTAGTGTGCGTATTCGAGAGGATTGCCCTGCGCGTCGAGCAACTGGTTGCCTTGGGCGTCCACCAGGCCATACGGATCGAGCGTGGTGGCGGCGGCGACTGGGATTGCGCCGGCCAGTGTGACGGTCCCCAGGGAGGCGTTCCACACCAGGTCGTATTTGCTGTTTATGACGCCGCCTGGCGTGCTGCGGACGATGACGATGCCGATGTTCAGGGCGATCGCGCTCGCCCACGCCGTGGTGACGATGATTTCCGAGGCCAATCCGTCCAGTTTCATCCAGGCAAGGGCCTGTTCGATGTCGCCCTGCATCAATGCGGCGTTGGCCAGCGTCGCGGTGACGCGCCGGCGGAGCCACAGCTTGCTGCCCCAGAAATCCGGTGAACCGTCAGGTAGCGCGGGCAAGTAGGCGTCAGCCCACCAGCCGCGGCGGTTCGTGCCGCCGTCCGGGATGATGTCGCCCGGATCGGCCAGGCGGTCCGACTGCAGCGAGGCGAGGATGGCTGTCTGCAGGGTGGCGTCGGTTGCGATGTCGCCTTTGATGATGGCGAGGTCGGCCGAGCTGCCGCCGGGAGACAGCACGAGCGCGATGTCCATGTGCGCCTCACTATCGTGCGGGAAGGAAGGCCTTCTTTTTTTGAAGAAAAGAAGCAAAAAACTTTACTTCTATTTGAATGTAACTTCGCAGCAGCGACG
>CAXTCL010000018.1:0-30138 GCA_964242035.1 uncultured Acetobacteraceae bacterium
TGCTTTCTTTCACGAGTCAAAATCAACGCCATTTGGTAAAAGCAGCAACAAGAAGATGTCCATCACAGGCAGGACACGATGACAGAGAAACCGTCCGAAAAGCGCCGATCCACGATACGCGACGTTGCAAGCGGCGCCGGCGTCTCGGTGGGCACGGTAAGTGCCGTAATCAACAATTCCCTGAACGTCACCGAGAAGAACCGTCAGGCGGTGCTGCAATGCATCGCAAAGCTCGACTACGAGCCGAATACGGCGGCACGCAGCCTGAAACGCCAGCTCAGCTCTTCCATCGGCCTGATCGTGCCTGACCTGCAAAACCCGTTCTTCACCTCCGTCGCCGGCGGTGTTCAGGCCTTTGCGCAGCTGCACGACGTGCTGATGGTTCTCGGCACCACAGGCTCCGACATAAGCTGGGAGGAGTATTACGCGCAAAGCCTGCGGACGCGGCGTCTGGACGGCATGATCCTGCTCTCCGGATCGGGCAAACCCACCGCCGGCCTCATCAAGCTTGTCGAATCGGGTTCGGTCATCTTCGTTGACGAATGCGTTCCCGGCCTGAACGCGCCGTTCATCAGCGCCACCAACCGGAAAGGTGCGAGGCAGGTGGCGCAAGAGGTTCTGCTGGCAGGGCATCGCAAGATCGCCATCGTCGCGGGTCCCCTGTGGCTTTGGACCAGTCAGCAGCGCCTGGCCGGTTACCGGGAGGCGATCGCGGCTGCCGGACAGGATCCGGACGCCGTTCCCGTCTTCGTCGGCGATTACACCGAGGAGTCCGGCTACCGGGAAACCAGGGCCATCATGGAAAACCCGCGCACCGCCGATAGTACCGCAATCATCTATGCAAACGACCTCATGGCCGTCGGTGGCAGCCGCCTGCTGAAGGAGGCAAAACGCGATGTGCCGGAGGACGTGTCGATCGTAGGCTTCGACGACATCGTGTCTTCCATCTACGTCACGCCTTCGCTCACGACCGTCGCCCAGCCGGGATACGAGATGGGAAAGGCTGCCTCGCAGCTTCTGCTTCACCGGCTTGGATTGGCTGAAGAGCCAAAGACCACACGGTTTCCCACCGAGCTCAAACGCCGTAACTCGGTGGCGCCCCCACGCAAGCAGGCCAGAAGCGCCGGCCGCAGGACCACTGGAGAAAAGGCGCTGGCATGACCAGCCTGCGGCTCCGCCAGAGCCGTATCGATCATATCGCGCATTGCCGGCTGTACACTGTCTTGGAACACTGCATGTCCAAACTACATGTTTTTGATATGGACGGAACGCTGCTGGATGGATCTGCCTGTGTACACATCTCGCAGCACATGGGCGTCATCGAGCGCGTGAACGTCATCGAGGAAGCCTGGGGCCGGGGCGAGGTCGGGCATGTCGAATTTTACGAGCTCTGTCTGCCGCTTTGGGCAGGCCTGGACGACGCCGGCATCGAGACGGTGTTCCAGAACGCGCCGTGGATCGACAACATTCCGGACGTCCTCGCAGACATCGCAGCGCGCGGCGAGTACAGCGCCGTCATCACGCTGTCGCCCATGTTCTTCGCCGAGCGTCTACGCCGCTGGGGCGTCACCACGGCGCATGGTGCGGTGGTCTTCGGCGGCGAACAGCCCGACGCAAGGCAGGTCCTCACGCCATCGTCCAAGGTGGAGATCACCGCGCGGCTGGCCGCCGGCTACGGCCTCGCTGCCGCAGATTGCATCTGCTACGGCGATTCCGCCTCCGACATCCCGCTGTTCAGGACCCTGAAGAATTCGGTGTCCATCAACGCGTCTCCACAAATCGAAGAACTCACCGCCGCGAACTACCGCGGACGGGATTTGTGGAAGGCCTATATGCTGGGCCGCGCTCTACTGACCGCACCGCAGCAACCGTCATCCAGGGAGGCCACTCTTGACGATCGCCGTGACTGACAAGCCCGAGGACCGCGCTGCGTCGCCCGGCTTCATCCACGAAACACGTCAGACGATGAGGGCGTTCGCCCTGGCCTGGGACGCGGGCGACATCGACGGGTTGATGGCGCTGTTCGGTGACGACCCCGTCTACAGGACGTCTTCGGGCACCACGTTCGCGGGACGCCTGGCCCTCCGCGAGGGTCTGACCAGGATGTGCCAGCCTCAGCCAAGTGACGGCGCACCGAAGACGGGTGAGCCGAACATGCAATTCTTCGGCAGGATGTGCGTCGCCTACTGGAGCCTGGTCTTGCCGAACGGTGAGACGAGAAGCCTGGTCGATGGTGTCGATGTAATAACGTTCGACGACGACGCCCGCGTCGTATGCAAAGATGCCTACCGCAAGCTTGGATAGGAAGAAAGCAGTCCTTTTTTCAAGAAAATGACCAAAAACTTTTACTACCCCGCATCTGCAGCAGCCTGACGCCTAAAGATAAAACGAGGCCACTGGACCTACGCAGGCAGTAAAATTTTTTTGCTTCTTTTTTTTAAAAAAAAAGGCCTTTCTTGCTTACCTGGCGTCGCCCGCCGGCGCCGTACCCTTCTGGTGCGGGCGCACCGCAAGCATGTAGATGCCGCCGGATGTAACCACGACGGCCACCGTCAGCAGCATGGCATACGCGCTGTACCATGGCGCCTCCGCCCCACCCGGCCACGCGATGGTTACAATCGCGGCAATGCCCCAGACAAGCCCGGCCACGTTGATGGCGGCACCCTGCCGTCCCAGCCGAAACGGACCGGCAGGCACCCAGCCTCGCAGACGTGCCAGGAGAGCTCCCGCCACGATCATTTGGAACGCCGCGTAGATCCCGATCACGGCGAAGCTCACGATCGTGGCGACAACGTTCTGCAGGAACACGCCGAGTGCGAGGATGATGCAGGCGATCAACCCGGACAGCACCAGCGCACGCGTGGGCATCCGTGTGACGGGAGAGACTGTACAAAGCCAGGCGCTGCCGACGATCATGCCGTCCCGTGCATAGGCGTGCAGCAGCCGGCTCGAAGCTGCCTGAAGACTGAGTATGCAGGAGATGAAGGACACCATGACAACCAGAACCACAACCCTGGCTCCCCAGACTCCAAACGCGGAAAGCAGTATCTCCCCTATCGGGTTATCCACCCGGCCGGAGACCACGGCGCCGATGTCCGGCAGCGCCAGGATCAGCGCCAGGCAGACGAACAGCGAGGCCGACATACCCACATAGATCGTGTTGCGCATCGCACGCGGTACCGCCAGTCCCGGATTTGGCGTCTCCTCAGCCACATCCCCACAAGCCTCGAAACCATAGCACGTGAACAGGCCCACGATGGCCGCACCCAGGAACGCCGGGCCGTACGAGCCGCCACGCGCCGCGCCAAAACCCTGGACGATCACAGCAAGCGGCTGATGGCGGTGGAATGCGAGAAGATAGCACCCAACCGCGATGGCGCCGGCGATTTCGCACACGAACCCGAACATGGCGACGCGGGCCAGCACGCGTGTCCCGGCCAGATTGATCAGCGTGGAGGCGACCACAAGTGCGATAGCCAAGGCGGCCGTGGTGATCGGCGTGGCCGTGAACCCCAGCAAAGGTGCGATGAACGGCGTGGCACCGGCTGCGACCGCGGCAATGCTGGTGAACAGGGCCCATCCGTAGAGCCAGCCCGCCATCCACGCCCAGCCCCGGCCCACCAGGCGCCGTGCCCAGGGGTACAGTCCGCCGGAGATCGGGAATTGCGAGACAACCTCGCAGAACGTGAGGCAGACCAGGAACTGGCCCAGGGCCGCGATGATATACCACCAGATCATCGGCGGCCCGCCCGCCTGCATGCCAAAGGCAAACACGGAATACACGCCCACCACGGGCGAGAGATAGGTGAAGCCGAGCGCGAAATTCTCCCACAGCGACATCGTGCGATCGAACTGCGCGGTATATCCGAGCGCCAGCAACTGCCGATCGTCGGCGTCAGGTTCCGGCCTGGCGGTCTCCTGAGATGCCAAGGCAGCAATCCTTTCCGGCGTCACAGCCGAACCATGACATGCCTCGCCACGGTGTAATCCTCCAGCGACAACATACTTAGATCTTTCCCGTAACCAGAGTGCCGCAGGCCGCCATGCGGCATCTCGCTGGCCAGCATGAAATGCGTGTTCACCCACGTGCAGCCGTAGCGCAGACGCGACGCCACTTGCATCGCGCGCGATACGTCGGTGGACCAGACCGAGGATGCCAGACCGTAATCGGAGTTGTTGGCCCAGCCAATGACCTCCACGATCTCGTCGAACCGCGTGACGGAGACAACTGGCCCGAACACTTCGCGGCAGACGATCTCGTCGTCCTGGCGCGCGCCCGCGACCACCGTCGGTTGGAAGAAAAAGCCCGGTCCGTCCACAACGCTGCCACCTGCCACGATGCTGACATGCGGCAGCGCCGCCGCTCGTGCGACGAATCCCGCCACCCGGGCGCGCTGACGCTCAGAGATCAGCGGGCCGAAATCGTTCAAGGAGTCGTCCGCCTCGTTGAAACGCAATGTAGCCACCGCTTCCGCCAGGTCAGCAACGAAGCGCTCGTAGATGCTGGCATGGCAATAGATACGGCACGCCGCCGTGCAGTCCTGGCCGGCGTTATAGAAACCGAAGCTGCGTTTGCCGTCCACGGCTGAAGCCACATCCGCATCTTGCAGCAGGATCACCGGTGCCTTGCCGCCGAGCTCCAGATGCGTGCGCTTTATCGTGGCCCGTGCAGCATCCAGCACATGCCGCCCGGTGCCGATGTCGCCGGTGACGGACACCATGGCGACGTCACGGTGATTGATCAGGTGGCTGCCTGTGGTCTCGCCTCGCCCCAGAACCAAGCTCAGCACGGCAGGCGGCAGGATGGCAGCCGCCTGCTCTGCCAATTTCAGCGTCGTCAGCGGCGTCAACTCGGACGGTTTGAGGATGACGGTGTTGCCCGCCGCCAGCGCCGGCGCACATTTCCAGGCCGCCATCATCAGCGGGTAGTTCCACGGCGCTATGGATGCGACCACGCCCACAGGATCTCGCCGCAGCATCGAGGTGTGACCCGGCAGGTACTCGCCGGCCACAGGCCCCTGCAGGCAACGCACCGCGCCGGCAAAGAACCGTATGCAATCGACGATAGCCGGCAGCTCATCACGCAAGAACAGATGCCTCGGCTTGCCGCAATTGGCCGATTCCAGGTCGGCATAGATCTCGGCTTCCGCTTCGATCGCATCTGCCAGCTTCAGCAGCAGCAGCGAGCGTTCCGCGGCAGTGGTGCGGGACCAGCGGGCTGAGGCGGCGACCGCGTTCTGTACTGCGTCGTCGATCTGCGCGGGCGTTGACTCCAGCGTATCGCCTATACGGGCGCCGGTGCGTGGGTTGAGGATGGGATCAGTCATGGACGGAAGGAGACACGTATCCGATGCAACAAGCAAAGGTCGGCAAAGCAGCGTGTGCTGTCAACCGCCGCAGGCCTGCGGCGGAAGCGGCCTGCCGAGACCAGCAGCATGGCACTGCAAGATAGATCGATCCGGCAGAAACAGCGTCGGAACAAAAGTTTTTTGCTTCTTTTTTTCAAAAAAGAAGGCCTTGCTTCCTTGGCATCCGCCTTCAGGACCCGCGAACGCAATGCACTGCCGGAACCGCGCAGGACTCCTACCCGGAACAGCGGGTTTGCGCGAAACCAAGCGTCGCACCAGCAACCAAAGGGCTGATTGGCGGGAAGAGCCGCCTCCCGCTCTTCAGCTTCACCGAACGCTGGTCGACAAAGCGGACGTGAGTCCCGCGCACTTGCCCGGCATCGTCGATTAGGCCACCACGAAGCCCCAACTCAGGCGAGGCGTGACGCGATGCCGGAACCGGTCCGACTTCCCGCGATCTCCGCGAAATGCCTCCTGCACGGCCACCTTGCTTGTCGGACCTAGGCAGCACGGGACCACGGGTCGCCGGGTCCGACGCGTCGCAGGGCGAGGCCGAACTCGATGCAAGCTCGCTGGGCGCCCGCTCCGCCAGGGGCGCTGTCGTCACGTTGGGTGCGCAGGGGATTCGCTTCGTCCTGCAGTTCGGCAGCCAGGTCCTGCTCGCCCATCTCCTGGCCCCGGCCGATTTCGGCGTCATGGCGATGGCCGTCCCCATCCTCTCGCTCGTGCAAATCTTCAACGAGCTGGGGCTGTCCCAGGCCACAATACAGCTGGAGAGCATCTCCCAGGCGCAGCTCTCTATGCTGTTCTGGACGAATGCCGCCGTATCCAGCGCGCTGGCGGCCGCCCTGGCCGCCAGCGCGCCATTGATCGCCCTCACCTACGGGCAACCGCGCGTGGCGTCCGTCTGCGTGGCGCTGGCTGGCCTGCTGGTCGTAAGCGGCCTCTCGGCGCAGCAGATAGCATTGCTGAACCGGCGCATGGGCTTCCTGACGCTGGCCGGCATAGACGTCGCCTGCAACCTGGGCGCCGTGGTGGCCGGCATCTCCGCGGCCGCCGCCGGCCTGGGTGTCTGGTCGCTGGTGCTGATGCAGGCGGCGAACTCCGTGGTTATCCTGGTGCTGTCCTGGATGTTCTCCGGCTGGCGCCCCTCGCTGCCGCGGCGCGGGTCGGGCGCGGGCGCGCTGCTTGCCTTTGGCGGCCACGTCACCGGCTACAACATCATAAACTATTTCTGCAACAACCTCGATGCCGTGCTGGTCGGGCGCCTGGCCGGCAGCGTGGCGCTCGGCTTCTACGACCGCGCGGTCCGCCTCGTGGCCACGCCGTTCTGGCAGATCAGCCTGCCGATTGCCCGCGTGGCGCTGCCGCTGCTGTCCCGCCTGGCCGGCCGGGACGCCGAATACCGAGCAGCGTTCGCCTCGATGATCCAGGCGCTGTTCCTCGTGCTCTCGCCGCTGCTGATCTGGATCGCCTTCACGGCGCGCCTATCCGTGCCGCTGCTGCTGGGAGCGCGCTGGGATCAGGCCGGCCCGATGGTTGCCTGGCTGGCACTGGCCACCCTCCTCTCGCCGCTCAGCCTCGCCTCCTACTGGCTCTTCGTAAGCCAGGGCCGGGCACGCCAGCAGCTCCCCTACGCAATCGCCAAGATGCTCATCACCCTGCTCACCGTGCTGCTCGGCCTGCACGACGGCGCCCTCGGCGTCACGCGTATGCTGGCGATCATGTCCTTACCGATAGACGGGGTAGTCCTTTGGGGCGCCCTGCGCACCGGGCCCGTGCGCATGCGCCACGTCGCAGCCTGCCTGCTGCCCGTGACGGCCGGCGTTTTGGCGGCAGCCCTTGTCCTGGCGCTTCTCGGAATGCCGCGCGCGCCTGTTGCGTCCGTCATCGCTGTCGGGCTGTCGGTCCGCATTGTGGCAGCTTACGCGTCGTGTCTTGTTGTCTTCGGGCTGTTCCCAAGCCCCATCCGCACGCAGGCCATTCGTCTGTCGAAGCGGCTGTGGCGACGGTCAGGCAAATAGCGGAAATGTTGCGTAAGGAAGAAAGGCCTTCTTTTTTGAAAAAAAGAAGCAAAAAACTTTTGCCCCCCGGTCGGATCAACGTCACGGTTTATTCCATGAGACCCGGATTGCCCCGAGCGCGCGACAGCGGAGCAAAAGTTTTTGTCCTTTTTTCAAAAATGACTGCTTGCCTTACCCAACGCATCCTCAAACCAGCTGCGCAAGCCGCCGCCCCAAGCCACCCAGCCGGCCGAGCGGCAGCTGGCTCATCATCTCCGCAAGCGTGGACGGTGCCACCGCCCGCAGCCCGATCACGTAGAACACCGGCCCAAGAACACCGATCACCGCGACCTGCACGAGCCGGCTGCCCGCAAATGCCGGCAGGGCGGCCACGCCGGCTGCGGCACCAATCGTTGCCAGCCCAAGCGCGAGTGGTATGACGTAGATCTGCAGGATGTCCGATACGCGCATCGCCTGGCGGAAGACCAGCCAGGAGTTCAACGGCTTGATAAGCGCGTAGAACAGCGAAACTCCTATGGCCACGCCCAAGGCGCCGCCGAGCCACACGCCCACCACCACGCAGACGAAGAACGGCGGTGTGAACAAAGCGACGAGCCGCATGTCGCGCCTGAACTCGCCGCGGGCGATGAGCAGCGCGCCGGCCACCCAGGCCAACGCGTCGCCGGGCAGGCCCAGGCTAAGTATCTGCACCAGCGGAACGGCGCTGTCCCAACGCGTGCCGAACATCAGGTGCAGCAGGGGGGCCGCTTCCGCCGCCTGCAGGAAGCACACCGGTGTGATCGCGTAGGCGAGTATGCGCGAGGCACGCAAGGCCGCCTCCATCTGGCGCGCAGGGTCATGCCCGAGCTGGGTGAAGGCAGGAAACAACACGTTGCCGAAACTGCCCGCCAGCATCTGCAGCGGCTGGGCGGCAAGACGGAATGCGAAGAAATACACGCCCACCACGCTCTGCGTGGCCATGATGCCGAGCACGATGTAGTCGCCCTGGTTGACCAGCGTGATTATCAGCCGGGTGCTCAACACCATCAGGCCGCTGCCAACCAGGTGGCGGTATTGCCGCAGGCGGTGCCCTGGCCGGATAGCCATCGGCGCCTTCTGCCAGAAGATGATCGCCTTGATGGCGGCGGCCGCTGGCAGCGGCACGACGAAGCTGTAGGCGCCCAGGCCCGCGGCAGCGCAGGCGATGGTGGCCAGTTGTATGCCCACCGTCTCCAGGCTGGCGTAGGTGCTGAGATAGCGAAAGGCCAATCCTGCCCGCAGCTTCGTCACCGGCACAGTGGACGCCGCGCCCAGCGGGAGGTTGATGGCCATCACGGCGATCAGCCCGACCAGCCCAGGCGCGTGATAAACCCAAGCGGCGACCGGGCTCACCGCCAGCATGACAACCATGCCGGCCAAAGCGAGCGCCAGGCTGCTCCAGAAAGCCGGCGCCACCCACAGGCGTAAATGCCGCGACCGCGTGAGGAGCACGTCGTCGATGCCGAAGCTGACGATGGCGGTGACCAGCGCCGATACCGTGTAGGCCAGACCGATCTGGCCGAAAGCCTCAGGCATGAGCAGCTTTGCAAGCACCAGCTGGCTGAAGAAGCTCGCTACCCGGCCGGATAATCCCTGGAACAGCAACCAGAGAAATCCGGTGGCGGTAGACCGCTGGAGGGTAGGCTGCATGACCCGCTTCTCTGCCCCAGGAGTTACCACCTAGCGATCTCGGACAGGCAGGGTTTCACATTGAACGCTGACCGCGGATGCTGACCAACCACCAGACGTAATAGACACGCCCCTGGTTTGCCGCAGCATGTCCGGCAGGCGGGAACCGACGCCAGCCGGAAGCGCTGAGGATTGCCTAGGGCCGGCAAGAAGGAATGTAGTGTTCTTAATCGTACGCTATGATAAGGCAGTTGGTTGTGTAGCTAGGTCAAGTTTACTTCTTTTGCCCCAGCCTGAACTTCAATGGTTGTAACAGACAATATGTCGCGTCCCAATCTTGTCATCGTCCGAGCAGGAAACGCTTCGCTCCATCCGGGGTGGCTCGTCGGCCCCGAAGAGCGGAACTGGGACCTGGTGGTGAACTATTTCGGCAAAGATCCTGACATCTACAAGCAGGTTGACGTCACCAGGATCGACAGTGTCGGCCCGAAATGGCCGCCATTGCATCAGCTGCTGCTGGATCATCCCGAGTATCTAGAGCGTTATGACTATGTCTGGCTTCCGGACGATGACCTGGCAATGACGAAGACGGACATGAACCGCTTCTTCGACCTGTGTGCAAAATACCGGCTGGAGCTCGCCCAGCCGTCACTCACGACAGACAGCCCGATGACGCACCCGCTGCTCATCAATAACACCGCCACCTTCATAAGATTCACGAATTTCGTCGAGGCGATGGCGCCCTGTTTCAGCACATCGTTACTGCGCCGTGCCCTGGACACGTTCTCCGAGTCTGAAAGCGGCTGGGGCATAGACTGGCTATGGCCGAACTACGTCCATGACCGTGAGACTGGCATCGCGGTCATCGACGAGGTGGTCATTCGTCACACCCGTCCGCTGGGCGGCCCGAATTACGATGCGATGCGTGCAGCAGGCAAATCTCCCCGGGACGAGCTTCTCAGGCTGCAGGAGCGCAAGGGCGTGCGCGACGTCAGGATCAAGGTCCACAAGGTGGTCTGGCGGTCGCAGGCCCTGAACGTCGCAAACTCGAGTTCCCGTGTCCTGGCATTACGGCTGTTTTTCGGGTCGTCGCAGGCGCTCATCAAATCGCAGGCGCGCTGGACCCTGTTCAAACAACTCGTCAGGCGCTCGATTTCCGTGTAGCGGCGTTCGTGAGAGCTTCGCGTGAGTAACTACAAGGCTCGCTATAAGACCCACTTGTTCTACAGCGAGGCGTTCGCCGCCACTGTCACATTGGCCTCGGCTAATTGCCTTGTCGATCGCTCGTCCCCTTGAGCGCACGCCTCCACCGAAAAGGAGATCTCATGGCCGAGCAATCATCGCTGACATTCGGCGCAGTCGGTGCCGAGGCGGAAGCCTTCCAGTATGCAACAAGCAGCACGCGCCGCTTCGACGAGGTACTGACATCCCTCGTGGCCGAAATCGAACGCGCCGGCCTGAGACTGCTGCAGGAGATTGACGTCCAGAAAGCCCTGGCCGGCGCGGGTCGGTCGGTGGATGGATTCCGCCTGCTGTTCTTCTTTCATCCCGCGTTGGTCGTGCGGGTGATTTCGGCAGATGTCAGCGCCATGGTCGAGGCGCCGCTCAAACTCGTGGTGATGGAGAGCCCGGACGGCACAGTATCGCTGCGTATCGCCGAGCCTGCTGCCGCCTTCGGCCGCTACGGTAACGCGGCGCTTACGGCATTGGGAGAGGAGCTATCCGCAACTGTGCGAGGGATCATCCAGGCCAGCATCTGAATGCCTGATGAGCCCTGCCAACTGGCAAGCCCGTTCGTCTGAATCAACGAACAAGCGCCCTCAAAACAAAACACATTGGCGGAAATGCGGGGGAAAAAAGTTTTTTGCTTCTTTTTTTCAAAAAAGAAGGCCTTGCTAACTTACTGACATCCTATCTAGACGCACTCTTCAACCGAGCCTCGATACGCACCTGCTCGTCAGCATCAGGCTTTAGCACCAGGGCCCGCCGCCATTGGTCCTCCGCCTCCAGATGCCGCCCCACATCCCAATAGGCGTCGCCAAGATGCCCGGTGATGCTGGGATCTTCCGGCTCCAGCTCGGCCGCTTTCTCCAGCAGCCGCAGGGCCTCCTTGGTATCGCCCTGCCGAAGCGCCACCCAGCCAAGGCTGTCCACGATCGCGCCGTCATTCGGTCGCGCGCGCAGCGCCTTTTCGATCATCTCGCGTGCTGCAGGCAGGTCCTCGTTGCGCTCGGCCATTGCATAGCCGAGGAAATTCAACACGAAAGGCTGGTCCGGCGAAAGCTCCAGCGCACGGTTCATGTCCGCCTGCGCACGCGGCCACGCATGCGCGCGCTCCAGCGCCGTGCCGCGCGCGTAGAACACCACCCAATCGGCGGCCTGCGGGTGGTGCAGAAGCGCGATCGACCTGTCATAGGCGTCGATCGCCTCGGGAAGCTTCTTCTGATCGGCCAACATGTCGCCAAGCTGGGCCAACGGCTCCGGTCGCTTCGGGTAGGCCGCCGCCAGGCTGCGCAGCAGGCTCACGGAATCATCCAGCCGGTCCTGCCGTGCATACAGATTTGCCAGGCGAAGCTGGACCACCGGTTTCAACGGATCATCCTGGGGCACGTGCTCCAGCTCGGTCGCCGCCAGCTTGTATTGCTTGTGGTTGGCGGCGATCTCGGAGGCGAGCAGATGCGCGTCCGTCATCGCAGGCTCCGCGGTCAGCGCCACCTGGACGAGCAGCTCGCTCACCTCATGGCCGGTCTGGCCGTCTGCCGCCGCAGCCACTTCCACCAGCGCCATCGCCAGGCCGTGCAGTGGGGTCGGCGCATGCGCGCGGTCGAGTGCTTCCACCAGCCGCGGCTTGGCGATGCCAAGCTCCGGGGAGGCCGCGACGGCGCCCTCGATGGTGGCGCGGGCCGCGGTCATGTCCCCGCTGCGCGCCTGCCAGCTTGCGAAGATCTGCGCGAATTGCAGGCTGGGCGCGGTCTGACCGTGTGCCAGGTCCGTATACAGCCGCAGTGCCAAGCCGTCCCGATGGGACGCGTCCGCCAGCAACGCCGCGTGCAGAGGTGCGATGGCACCCAGCTTGCCGCCGGTGATGGCCGGCTGCAGCGTGTCCATCGCGCGGTCGGACTCGCCCTGCGCCTGCTGCGCCCAGGCCAGCAGCAGCGGCCGGATCGCGTCGGCCAGCGCTTGGTGCGGCAGCTCGGCATAGCCCAGTTCCGCCTGCTGCCAGTTGCCGTCATGCGCCGCCCGCGTGGCCAGCAGAAGCTGCGCCAGCGGGTTTGTGGGCAGCGAGCGGGCCAATTGTTCGGCCTGGTTGTCGCCGGCGAGCAGCGCCAGCACGAACGCGTCCTCCCGCAGCTCCGGATTGGTCGGGTCGCCGGCCAGGGCGTCCACCATGCTGGACGCGGCAAGGGCCGTATCTCCCTGGTGCGAGGCGAACTGCGACACGAGGAAATCCGCAGGCCGCGCGGCGTGGGCGGCAGGCGCGAGGGCGACGGTCAGGAGAAGTGCGGTGCGGAGGGTGTTCATACTTGGAACGTAGGCGTTTCCGGCTGAGCGCTCAACCGAAGGCAAGGCAAGGCAAGCAGTCCTTCTTTGAAAAAAAGGACCAAAAAACTTTTGCTCCCTGTCGGCGACTGTTTCAGCACCCGCCGACAGGGACCAAAAGTCTTTTGCTTCTTTTCTTCAGAAAAGAAGGCCTTTCTTGCCTTACATCCCGCCAGGATAAGCCGGTCCCCCGCCCCCCTCCGGCGCCGACCAGTCTATGTTCTGCGTCGGGTCCTTGATGTCGCACGTCTTGCAGTGCACGCAGTTTTGCGCGTTGATCTGCAGGCGCGGATGACCCTCCTCCACGCCCACCGCCTCATACACCCCGGCCGGACAATACCGGCTCTCCGGGCTGCGGTATTCCTCCCAGTTCACCCCGAGCCAGCGCGAAGGATCACGCAACTTCAGGTGAACCGGCTGGTTCTCCTCATGGTTGGTGTTGCTGATGAACACGCTGGACAGCCGGTCGAACGTCAGCACGCCGTCCGGCTTGGGATAGACGATCTTGTTGGCGTCCGTCGCCAGCGCCAGCCCGTCATGGTCGGCATGCTTGTGGTGGAACGTCCAAGGCGCGCGGCCACGCAACACGAACGTGTCCAGCCCGGAATACGCCATGAAGCCATACAGCCCGAACTTGGCGAAAGCCGGCCGCAGGTTGCGCTCGCGCTTCAGCTCCGGATACAGCCAGCTCGCGCGGAACTTGTCGGTATAGGCCGTCAGCTCCATCGTGCGGTCCGCGGCCAGCGCCTCGGCTGCCGCTTCGGCCGCCAGCATGCCGGACTTCATCGCGCAGTGCGTGCCCTTGATCTTCGGCAGGTTCAGGAACCCCGCCGAGTCGCCAATCAGCGCGCCGCCCGGAAAGCTCAGCTTCGGTATCGACTGGAACCCGCCCTCGGACAGCGCACGCGCACCGTAGCTGATGCGCCGCCCGCCCTCGAAGTGCTTGCGCATCGCCGGATGCGTCTTCAGCCGCTGCATCTCGTCGAACGGCGACAGCCAAGGGTTCTTGTAGTCCAGCCCTACGACATAGCCGAACGAGACCAGGCCGTCGCCAAAATGATAGAGCCAGGAGCCCGCATAGGTATTGTTGTCCGCCGGCCAGCCAACGCTGTGCTGGATGAATCCCGGCTTGTGGTTCTCGCGGGGTATCTCCCACAATTCCTTGATGCCCAGCCCGTAAGTTTGCGGGTCCACGCCCTCACGCAAATTGAAATGCGACTGGAGCTGCTTGGACAACGACCCGCGGCACCCCTCGCCGAACAGCGTGTAGGCCGCGCGCAACTCCATGCCCGCGGCGTAATTCGGCCCGTGCTCGCCTTCCTTGGTGACACCCATGTCGCCGGTCGCCACACCCACCACGCGATCCTGCCCGGACGCATCGGCCTCAATCAGCAGCTCAGCCGCCGAGAACCCGGGGTAGATCTCCACGCCAAGCTCTTCAGCCTGCTTGCCCAACCAGCGCACTACATCGCTGAGGCTGACGATGTAGTTGCCGTGGTTGTTCATCTGCGGCGGGTTGATCGGCGAGCGGAAGGCGCGCTTCTCCGTCAGGAAAACGAAATGGTCCTCGGTCGCCTGGGTGTGCAGCGGCGCCCCGCGCTCGCGCCAGTCAGGCAGCAGCTCCTCCAGTGCGGTCGGCTCGATCACCGCGCCCGAAAGGATGTGCGCGCCCACCTCGCCGGCCTTTTCCACCACGCAGACCGCGGCGTCAGGTGCGAGCTGTTTCAGGCGAATGGCAGCCGCCAGTCCCGCAGGCCCCGCGCCCACGATCACCACGTCGAACTCCATCGCCTCGCGCTCGCTCATGCCTCAAGTCCCCTATGTGCTTCTTGGTTGACGTATAAGGCAGGGAATTGCCGCACTTAAAGACCCCTTACTCCTACACGTAGGAAAGATGTGCGCGCGGTCAGGAAGGAAGAAAGGCCTTCTTTTTTGAAAAAAAGGACCAAAAAGCTTTTGGTCCCTGTCGGCGAACGCTGAAGCATCCGCCGACAGGAGCAAAAGTTTTTTGGTCTTTTTTTTCAAAAAAGGACTGCTTGCCTTGCCTTACTTCGGCCCGAACAGCCGAGCCACCAGCCCCTTGGGCTCGCCATCCGGCTGCAGCTCAGGCGGCAGAACAGGCCGCAGCGGCGGCGGCGGCATCGTCTCCGGCATGGCCGAGAACGGCCCGTCCACGATGTTGGCCAGGCCACGTGTGTCGGGCAGCATGCGTGGCAGCACTTCGATGAGCTCCGAGGATGGGGGCAAAGGGACGTAGCGGTTGTTCGTCGTCTGTGCGGGCGCCTGCTGCTGCGGCGGCGGGTCGCCGAATTGCGGCAGCTCCACGTAAGGTTGCTGCTCGGGCACGTCTTCCTCGGCTCCCGCCGTGACGAAGTCCGCCTTCTCCGGGTCGAAGACGGAGATCGGCGGCAGTGCGGCCGGAACAGGATTGTCAAATGCGCCGTGTTCGGTGCCGTTGAATGCCAGCTTGCCGAGGCCGGTGGGTGAATAGAACGGCGGCTCCGCTGGGGCCGGATGCGCGGGCGCGGGTTGCACCGGCAGGCTGCCTGGCATCAATCCGGACGTCGCCTGGTTGTCCGGCAACGCCTCGTCCACAGGCGCGTAGATCGGCCCCTCCGGCGTGGCCTCCACGGCCACTGCCGGCGCCTGTGCCGGTATGACCAGCGGCGGCACGCCCGCCTTCTCGGCCGCGACGCGCTCGGCGTCCTCGAGGGCAAGCTGTCCCGCCCTCGACCCGGGCGAGACCTCCAGCGCGCGGCGCAGCAGCGGAATGGCGTCCGCCGGATTGCTCTCGGCCAGCTTCATGGCCGCGTGCAGCGGCTCGTTCCACTCGTAGCGCAGATAGCGGCGGCAATACTGCTCGAAGCTGAAGGTGCCTTCGTCCAGCACCGGATAGCGATGGTCCGGCAGGGGCGCCGCCATGCCGAAATGGCGCAGCACGCCGGGGTGGATCGGCATCGCACCCGGCGCGAAAGGCGCCTCCAACAGCGTCTCCGCGCGCTGGCGGTCCACGCCCATGCGGCTGAACACGCAACCGGCGATGTGGCGGAACAGCGGCAGGCGCAGACGTTCCGTGGTGGCGAACAGGTTCTGCTGGCGGAACTCCGCGGCCACGAAGGAGGCGAGGTCGAAGCCGGACCGGGCATCCAGTATGGCCAGCGCATGCAGCGTGGTGTCCAGCAGGTCGTTCAGCCCGGCTTCCGCGGCGATGTCGAGCGCCAGATAGCGGCGCACCGCCTCGTCTTCGCTGACGTGTTCACCAACCATCGTGTCGAGGAAGATGTCGCCGAAATCGGCAGGATAGGGTCCTTCGCGCAGCGCGGCCGTGCCGGCGTTCCTGGGATGGGGCGAACCGGCATACGGCCAGAGGAACTCGGCGCGCACCACAGGCACGGCGATACGCTCGGCGCTGGCCGGGATCAGGTGGTCGGCGACGGTCTCCCCGTCTTTCGTCAGGTCCGTGACGACGATATCGGCCGCCGCGATCACGCGATGCGCAGCCTCGCGCACCAGCGCCTCGGTGCCGATGAAGAACACGTCTTCGTCACTGTCGCCGGCGATGTCGAGACGGTAGGCCTTTGCCAGGGCTCGCGCCTGTACTCCGCCGGCGAAGACTACCCGTCTGGTCATGCAGCCCCTCGCCACCCGGAGGACGTTCTGGCAATTTGCGCGCGGAAAATCAATGCGTATCAATCGGATTTTTCGGAGCTTACAGTGGGTTTGCGTCTTTTTTTGACATCGGAACCAAAAAGCTGCACTGCCTGAGGAAAGTTTTGGCGGCGAAAGGAAGAAAGGCCTTCTTTTTTGAAAAAAAGAAGCAAAAAACTTTTGTCCCGGACGCTGTTCCGCCAGCTTGATCTATCATGCGGCACCCGGCTGCCGATGCAGGCGTCAGGAGCTAAAGTTTTCTGGTTTTTGTTCAAAAGAACTTCTTTCTTGCTTTCTTCTAGGGGACCCAATTGGACTTCACCGGCCTAACCGTGCTCTGCCTGGGCGATGTCATGCTGGACCGCTTCCTGCACGGCGACATAGACCGCATCTCCCCCGAGGCGCCCGTCCCGGTGATACGCCTGCGCGAGACCCGCGAGATGCCCGGCGGCGCCGGCAACGTCGCCTGCAACATCGCCTCCCTCGGCGCCCGCGCGGTGCTGGTCGGGCTGATCGGCGAGGACGAGACGGGCGCCAGGCTGCGGCGCATCCTGGAATCCCGGGCAGGCATCGAGCCGGCGCTCGTCGCCAGCCCGCGCCGCCCCACCATCTGCAAGACGCGCTTCATCGCCGGCCGCCAGCAGGTGGTCCGGGCCGATGACGAGAGCGGCGCGCGGCTGTTCGAGGAAGAGGCCGCCGCGCTCATGGCCGCCGTTGATGCACGGCTTCCCGGCGCCGGCGCGCTCATCCTGTCGGACTATGGCAAATCCGCGCTGGAGCCCGCCGTGGTGTCGCACGCGATCGCGGCGGCCAGGCGCGCCGGCGTACCCGTCTTCGTCGATCCGAAGTCGGACGATTTCAGCCGCTACCGGGGTGCCACCTGCATCACCCCGAACCTGAAGGAATTCGCCGCCGCCGCGCGCGGCCCATGCGGCACCGAAGCCGAGATCGCCACCGCCGCGCGCGTCTTGCTGGAGGATTGCGCGGCCGATGCCATACTCGTCACCCGCTCCGAACGCGGCATGACGCTGGTCGAGCGGACCGGCGAGGTCACCACCGTGCCGGCCCGCGCCCGCGAGGTGTTCGACGTATCCGGCGCCGGCGACACCGTCATCGCCACCCTCGCCCTGGCCTGCGCCAGCGGCCGCACGCTGGCCCAGGCCATGCACATCGCCAACGCAGCCGCTGGCGTCGTCGTCAGCAAGCTCGGCACCGCCACGGCCAACATCGCCGAAGTGATGCACGAGCTCTCCGCCCAGGCCGACAAGCTGGCCGGCGCCCCGGCCCCAGGCCTGCAGAGCATGGACTCGGCCCTCGGCATGGTGGAGCTCTGGCGCGAGCAGGGCCTGCGCGTGGGCTTCACCAACGGCTGCTTCGACATCCTGCATCCCGGCCACGTCACCCTGCTGGCCGCCGCCCGCCAGGCCTGCGACCGCCTGGTAGTCGCGTTGAACACTGACGAGAGCGTGGCGCGCCTGAAAGGCCCCACCCGCCCGGTCAACAGCCTGGCGCAGCGCGCCCAGGTGATGGCGGCGATACGCTTCGTCGATTGCGTGGTGGGCTTCGCCGAGGACACGCCGCTCGAGGTGATCACCCGGCTGCTGCCGGACGTGCTGGTGAAAGGCGCGGACTATACGGTGGCCCAGGTGGTGGGCGCCGAACTGGTCGTCGCGAATGGCGGGCGGGTGGTGCTTGCGGAGTTGGTGGCTGGGCAGTCCACGACCGGGATCATTGCGCGCGTTGGGGGAAAGGCGGCTTAAGGGAAGCAAGGCCTTCTTTCTCGCAAAAAAGAAGCAAAAGACTTTTACTTCCCCTCGCATCTGCGGCGCGCAAGTTTGTCCTAAAGCACCCGGCGCCGCAGATGCACCGCTCGCACTTGCCAAGCGCCATCCCAGCCTCCCTACCGAATCGTTAGAGAACGTGACGGCAATGGACCGGCAACGGTAATCACATGGAGCGGCGTATCACCTCCAGCCCGCCCATCGCCGCACGCAGCACCGCGGGCACCACCACGCTGCCGTCCGCCTGCTGGTAGTTCTCCAGCACCGCAATCAGCGCCCGCCCCACCGCCACGCCGGACCCGTTCAGCGTGTGCACGTGCGCCACGGTCTTGCCATCCGCCGCACGGAAGCGCGCGTTCATCCGACGCGCCTGAAATGCCCGCGTGTTGGAACACGAGCTGATCTCCCGCCACATCCCCTGCCCCGGCAGCCACACTTCCAGATCATGCGTGCGCGCAGCGCCGAACCCGGTGTCGCCGGCGCACAACAGCATGCGCCGATACGGTATCTCGAGCGCCTCCAGCACGGCCTCGGCACACCGCGTCATCCGCTCGTGCTCGGCGTCGCTATGGTCCGGATGCACCACGCTGACCAGCTCCACCTTGCGGAACTGGTGCTGGCGCAGCATGCCGCGGGTGTCGCGCCCCGCCGAGCCGGCCTCGCTGCGGAAACACTCCGTCAACGCCGTACGCCGTATCGGCAGTGCCGCCTCCGCCAGCATGTCGCCCGCCACCATGTTGGTGATCGGTACCTCCGCCGTCGGAATCAGCCAGCGCCCGTCCGATGTCCGGAATGAATCCTCGGCGAATTTCGGCAACTGGTTGGTGCCGAAGAACGAAGCCTCGTTCACCAGCGCCGGCACGCTCACCTCCGTGTAGCCGTGCTGCGTGGTGTGCATGTCCAGCATGAACTGCCCCAACGCGCGCTCCAGCCGCGCCAGCGGGCCGTGCAGGATAGTGAACCGGCTGCCGGAGATTTTCGCCGCCCGCTCGAAATCCATCATGCCCAACGCCTCGCCCAGCTCGAAATGCTGGCGCGCAGGAAAATCGAAGTCGCGCGGCGTACCCCAGTGCTTCAGCGCGCGGTTGTCCGCCTCGTCCGCACCGTCAGGCACCTCAGCATCCAGCACGTTCGGCAAGGCGGCCAAGGCCGTGCGCAATTCGGCGTCCAGCGCCGCGCTGCGCCCGTCCAGCCGCTCCATCTCGCCGCGCAGCGCAGTGGCCTCTTCCTCCTGCGCCGCAGTATCGCCGCCCACACGCTTGGCCTGCCCGATCTCACGCGCCAGCACGTTACGACGCGACTGCGCCTCCTGTTGCGCGGTGGCGGCAGCACGTCGCTCGGCGTCCAGGGCCAGGAGTGGTCCGGACGCATTCGGCAAGCGGCGCCGCGCCATGGCGGCGTCGAACGCGGCCGCGTCGGTGCGTATCGTTTTGATATCGTGCATAAGGAAGAAAGGCCTTCTTTTTTGGAAAAAAGAAGCAAAAAACTTTTGCTCCCTCGCTGCTGCCACGGCTTCAGCGTTTCTTGAAATATCGTGCTCTTGCCAAGGCGGGAAGAAGGGTCGACCGCCAAGAGGCCTTGTCCCTAGGACTGAAAACGGTCGCGCCTGGCTAAACCGGTGACGACCGGCTCAACCTTCTTGGTGCGCTTGGTGGTGAGTCCCTTGCGGGCCATCTTCTAGAAACCGTGCCCACCCCGGCTCCAGCAGGCATCCCCTTCAAGAAAGCACTGCTCGCCTCACACTTCGACCGGCTTCGCCTCGACCAACCGCGCAGAAATAATCGATATTTCGTAAAGCGCGATCAAAGGCACCGCCAGCCCGGTCTGCGTGATGATGTCAGGCGGAGTCAGGATAGCCGCCACGATGAAACATCCGACATACGCATACCGCCGATACTTCCGCAGGCTCCGCGAACTCACCAGCCCCACCTTCGCGCACAACGTCAGCAGCACCGGCAACTGGAACGCGATGCCGAACGCCATGATCAGCTTCATCACGAGCGACAGGTATTCGCTCACCTTCGCCTGCAGCTCGATCTGCAGCACGTCCTTGCCGCCAGGCGTCTCGAAGCTGAGGAAGAACTTCCACGCGAACGGAAACACGAAGTAGTAAGCGAGCGCCGCACCCGCCACGAACAACACCGGCGTGGCAATCAGGAACGGCGCGAACGCACGCCGCTCGCTGCGATACAACCCCGGTGCCACGAACAGCCAAATCTGGCTGGCGATCACCGGAAACGCGATGAAGGTGGCACCGAAGAACCCGACCTTCAGATAGGTGAAGAACGCCTCGTAGAGCGCCGTGTAGATCAGATGCGGCTGTTCGCCTTTGGCTTCCATGATGTGCGCCAACGGCTGCGCCAGGAACAGGTAGATGGCGCCGGAGAAGTGGTAGCAGACGAAGAACGCCAGCACGAACGCCACCGCCGACCAGAGCAGACGCTTGCGGAGCTCCATTAGGTGCTCCAGCAGGGGCATCGGCTTGTCGTGTATCGGGTCTTCCGGGGCCGCTACGGCGTCTGGCATGGTTCAGCCCTGGCCGGCGTGGTCGGGCAGTGCTGCGGCTGGCGGGATGAAGGCGGGTGCAGCCGCTTGTGCCGGCGTCGCCGGCGGTATGAAAGCCGGTGCCGAATGGTCAGGCGCCGCGATGACCGTCTCGGGATGCGCTGGCACGTGCGCTTGGTCCAACGGCGTCATCACCGGCCGCACCGGATGCTCGCGGAACGGATCGGCGAACGCCGAACTCATCGTGTTGTCCGGGTCTATCGCGCGCTTCACCATGGCTTTCGGGTTCAGGCTGCGCAGCTCGTCGAACGAGGATTTCACGTCGCCCAGGTCGGCTTCGCGTATCATCTCGTCCACATGGCCCTGGAACTCGCCTGCCATGCGCCGCAGCTTCTTTATCGTGTCGCTGACCGCCTTGATGGCTACCGGCATGTCTTTCGGCCCGATGGCAATCAGCGCCACCACACCGATCAGGGCGATCTCGGACCAGGCAAAGTCGAACATAAGGATGTCTTAGCCCGTCAATGGGGATGGACGAAAGGGCACGCGGCCCGCGTGATTGAAAGTAAGGCGGAACTGCCTTACTTCCACCTCATGGCACAGTCACTTCTCATCACCGCCAAGGGTCAGCTCACCTTGAAGAAGGAAACGCTGTCCCACCTCGGCGTGCAGCCAGGCGAGCGCGTGTCCGTCGAACTGCGCCCGGACGGCGTGGTGGAACTGCGCCCCGCCCCACGCGGCAACATCGCCGACGCCTTTAGCTGCCTACCCAGGCCCGAAGGCCCGGCGCTGACGATCGAGGAAATGAATGAGGTGATCGCGGCCGCATGGGCCGGCAAGCGTTGAGGATAACCGCCGACACTAACCTGCTTGTCCGCGCAACGACAGACGACGATCCCGTCCAGGCGCAAGCGGCGCGCGCGTGCCTCGCGGCAGCCGAACGGGTGGTCATTCCTGCACCGGTGATCTGTGAGTTCGCCTGGGTGCTTGGGCGAGGTTACAAATATTCAAAAGAGCAGCAGCACAGCGCGATCCAGCGCTATGTGGAGGCCAGCTCCGTCGTCATCGACCGGGCTGCCGTGGAGGATGGTCTCCGCATCCTGCGTGCCGGCGGCGATTTCTCGGACGGTGTCATCGCCCACCAGGGACGCGCGCGCGGTGGCGACGTCTTTGCCACGTTCGACCAGACCGCATCACGGCTTCTGAGCGGCTTCGGCTACTCGGCGATCTGTCCCGCCTGAACTTCACCCGCTCGTTCCGCAGACTCGTCCGGACTGGCCACCAGCACACCACTCTCCAGCACCAGCTCCCCTCGCTTCGGCAGCTCGCCTAGATCCCGCAACCCGAACTGCGCCAGAAACGCCGGCGTCGTCGCCCACAAGGTCGGCCGCCCAGGCACCTCCCGATGCCCCGCCGGCCGCACCAGCGCCGCCTCCAGCAGCGCGTCCAACGTCGCCTGGCTCAGCGCCGCCCCGCGTATCTCCTCGATCTGCGCGCGCGTCACCGGCTGGTGCCACGCGATGATCGCCAGCGTCTCCATCGCCACACGCGGCAGCCGCCGCGGCCGCGAGATCGTCCGCGTCAACCGCCCAGCCAGGTCCGGCGCCGTGCGGAACTGCCAGCCCAGCCCGATCTCCGTCAGTTCGACACCCCGCCCGGCATAGCGCGCCTGCACCGCCCGCAGCGTGGCGTCCGCGTCCACGTCCTCTGGCAGCAACGCCGCTAAGGCACGCGCCGGCACGGGGTCGGGGCTTGCGAACACCAGTGCCTCGGCCAGGCGCAGATGGTCTTCCGACGGGTCGCTCATGGCCAGGCGTGGCAAGCAAGGAAGGCCTTCTTTTTTGAAAAAAAGAAGCAAAAAACTTTTATCTCCGTTGGGTGCGCGTCGTGGAAACGCGCGCCCCAAAGATCCGCGACAGCGCAGTCAAAAGCTTTTTGCTTCTTTTTCTCGAAAAAGAAGGCCTTGCTTCCTTCCTTCAACCCCCAGGCCCCGCCACCAGGATAGGCGCGAACGGCGCATCCTGCCGCAACCGCAGCCCGCCTCCCCGCGCCATCTCCAACGAAGCCAGCAGCGTGCTGGCAATCGCCGCCCGCCGCTGCTGGCCACTCAACGCAGCCGGCAAAAACACCTCCAGCGTCGTCCACGGCGGCATCGCCCCAAGCGTCGCCGACAATCGCCCCAAAGCATCCTGCACCGTCCAAAAGCTCAGCTGCTTCGGCTGGTAGCTGACGCGCGAGGCCTCACGCCGAACTGCCTCCACATACCCGCGCAGCAACGCCGGCAGATCAGCCGCCAGGCGGGACCTGTCGGTGGCCGTCAGCCCCTCGCCCGCCCCACGCCGGAACACGTCAATCCCCAGCACCGGCCGCGCCCCCAGCCAGGCCGCTCCGGCCCGCATCGCCGCCAGCTCCGCCAGTCGCGCCGCCAGCACGTCCGCCGATTGCGCGCCCTCCTCCGCCTCGGGATCGCCCTGCGGCAACAGCAGCCGCGATTTCAACCAGGCCAGCCAAGCCGCCATCACCAGCCAGTCCGCCGCCAGTTCCAGACGCACCCGCGCCGCACTCTCGACGATGGCCAGATACTGCTCCACCAGCGCCAGTATCGAAATCCGGGCCAGATCCACCTTCTGCGCCCGCGCCAGGTCGAGCAGCAGGTCCAGCGGTCCCTCGAACCCGTCCAGGCTTAGCAGAAGCGTCTCGACCGCAGCGTCAGACATCGATGTCAGGGCTGGGCGGCACATGCGCCAGGATCAGCAGATGCTCGTAAACCCAGGTCACCGCTGGCACCAACGTGTCCCCCAATGGGTTGAACGCGATCCCGTTGGCCCGCAGCAGCGCCGGCCCCGCCGTCAGGAATATCAGCACGAACGCAATCCCCAGCCGCTCCAGCCTCGCCCACTGCCGCGCCAGCGCCAGCGGCAGCACGCCCACCGCGATACGCCCGCCATCCAGCGGCGGAATAGGCACCAGGTTGAACATCCCCAGCACCAGGTTCAGCACAATGAACGTCCCGATCGCCTGTAACCACGCCGGCGACAACCCCGACAGCCGCAACGCGAACGCCGCCAGCAGCGCCAGGCTGAAATTCATCACCGGCCCGGCCACCGCCACCACCGCCATCTGCTGCCGCGGGTAGCGGAACCGGGACGGGTCCACCGGCACCGGCTTGGCCCAGCCGAACATAAACAGGACATGCCCCACCGTGACGAGCTGGCTGATTAGCAGGAAACCGGGCAGCAGGATGGTGCCCACCCGGTCCACATGCACCAACGGGTTGAACGACAGCCTTCCGGAGCGTTTCGCCGTGGTGTCGCCCATGGCCCAGGCGGCGTAGCCGTGCGCGAGCTCGTGCAGGATTATTGCCACCATCACCAGGGCGGCGGTTATCAGGACCTGCTGGATCAGGGCTTGGATGTGGGGGGTCAGCAAGGGAAGCAAGGCCTTCTTTTTTGAAAAAAAGAAGCAAAAAACTCTTGCTCCCCCGACGCTACGAGTATGCGGTCAACCATTGAAACAACCGGCTGGTTCAGCGTCAGTAGAAAAAGTTTTTTGGTTCTTTTTTTCAAAAAAGAACTGCTTGCTTCCTTCCTCACCCCAACAACCCCGCCCGCTCTTCCGCAAGCGCCGCCCCATCCAGCCCCTGCCGGCTCACCGCCGCCCGAGCCGCCGACAACCGCGCCAGGCAAGCGTCCGAGGCCTCAGGCACCGCCTCCAGCACCCCGCGCGAGTCCGCCAGCACGCCGGAGCAGTGCAGCGCCACGTCGCACCCCGCCGCCAGCGCGGCCGCCGCACGCGCGCCTGGCGGCCCTTGCAACGCCTCCATTGCCAGGTCGTCCGTCACCAGCACGCCCTGGAAGCCGATGCCGTCCGGCGCGCGTATAACGTCACCGATGATCGCGGGCGATTGGGTAGCCGGGTAGGTCATGTCCTGCCGCATGTAGCGGATATGGGCCGTCATCATCCAGGGCAGCATGCGCAGCCGCCGGAACGGCAGCAAATCCGCCTCTGCGATGTCGTCGAGCACCGGCAGCTCCTTGTGGCTGTCCGCGCGCGCGCGGCCGTGCCCTGGCGCATGCTTGCCCACCGGCTGCACGCCTCCCGCCAGCATCCCGGCGGCATACGCGCCCGCTAGCTCGGCCACCACCTCCGGATCATCCGAGAAAGCGCGGTCCCCAATCACGTCGTGCCCCTTGGGCGACGCCACATCCAGCACGGGGGCGGCCACCACATCGAAGCCGGCCTGCGCGCAATCCAGCCCGATCAGCGCCCCTGTCAGCCACGCCGCCCGCGCATTACGCAGCGCGCGCGCCGGCGGGTGGGCACGCCAATGCGGCGGACGTAGCCGCGCCACCCGACCGCCCTCCTGGTCCACCATCAGCACGCCCTCTTGCGGCAACACGGCGCGCAGTTCGGCGGCCAGCCCGGTCAGCTGACCAGGCTCGGCCACGTTGCGGGCAAACAGGATCACGCCAAGCGGTTGCAGCTCCCGCAGCAAGGCCGCTTCATTCGGTGTGAGCCGCAGCCCGCCTATGCCGATTACGGCTGGGCGCATAACGCGGGACCTTCTGAAGAGACAGCAAGAAGGTCAACCATCAAGGCACCAAGAACACCAAGAGGCCTCGCGTCCATAATCACCGCCGGACTGCATCCCAGCTTCCAGGCCGCTCTCAAGCCAGACAGCGCTCAGAAATGCCTTCCTTCCTGGTGCTCTTGGTGGTTGATCCCTGGCGCGGCATCAACCGACACCAAATCCGTCAGAACGCCGCGATAGAACAATCCCCACCAGTTGCCCGAACCTTGCCGCAGAACGCCGCAGCGGTGGCAATATTGGCGAACCCTCGCGTGCGCAGCCGATAGACCACCCGCCCGGCAACCGTCGCACGCTCCACTTCCGGCTTGTGGCCATCGAACAGCCCGGGGCTTTTCTCCGACAGCTTGTCCCAGTCCTGCTCGGCCGCATGCTGGCTCTCGAACGCCGCCAACTGGACGGCCGTCCCGACAGGCAGGTCGGCAGCCGGCAGCACAGCCGCCGCCGAAGCGTGCTGCACAGGCGGTGCGGCTGCCACCACAGGCGGCGCCACGGCAACCGGCGGCGCGGCCGCAACCGGAGCCGCGGCCGCCTGCTCTACCGGTTTGGGCGCCACATGAACCTTGGCGCGCAGCGCGTGCAGCGCCGGCTTCTCCGGCTCGGGCGCAAGCCGCTCCGCCCCGCCCGCCGCCTCTTCGGCGCCCGCCACCTTCATCCCGCCCGGATCCAGCGGCTTTATCCGCACCGGACCTGTCTGCGCCAGGATCACCGGCACGCCGTGATGCGTGTGGTGAGACATGCTGAACGCCCCGATCACCAGCGCCAGCACGCCGCCAAAGCCGGCCGCCACGATCGCCATGCGACGCATGTCAGGGTCTAGCCCGCCCACGGGCGCCGCCGGGCGGTAGGATGGCCGGCCGAAATTCTGGGTGATCTGCGGCACGTCTGACATCGGCAACTCCCCTAGCTGTCCCGCAGCTCCTCCACGGGAACGACACCAAGCACGGCAAGGCCGGACCTGATCACTATAGCAACCGAAGCGACCAAAGCCAGCCTCGCAAGCGTCTCCCCGGGCTGATCCTCCCGCAGGAAACGCAACGTCGCGTCCGCCTTCCCCTGCTGCCACAGTGTATTAAAATCAGCCGCCAAGTCATAGAGAAAAAACGCGATTCGGTGCGGCTCGTGCGCCAGTGCCGCGCCTTCTACGGTGCGCGGCCACTGCGCCAGGCGCCGCAGCATGCCCATCTCGGCCGGCGCTTCCAGATGCGCCAGGTCCACCCGCGCCAGCGCCTCGGGCGTGATGGCGTCGGCGCCGAACATCGGCTCCGCTTTACGCAGCACGGAACGGCAGCGCGCGTGCACGTACTGCACGTAATAGACCGGGTTCTCCCGCGTTTCCGCTACCGCCAGGTCCAGGTCGAATTCCATCTGCGCGTCCGGCTTGCGCGTCAGCATGGTGAAGCGCACCACGTCGCGGCCGACTTCGTCGATCAGATCACGCAACGTCACGAAACTGCCGGCGCGCTTGCTCATCTTCACGGCCACCCCGCCGCGCACCACGTGCACGATCTGGCACAGCAAGATGTCCAACGCGTCGCCACCCTCCGCCAGCGCGCGCACCGCCGCCTTCATCCGGCTGACATAGCCGCCATGATCCGCGCCCCACACGTCGATCATCAACCGCGCACCGCGCTCGACCTTGTCGGCGTGGTTGGCGATGTCGTTGGCAAAATACGTGTTGGTGCCGTCGAATTTCTTCAGCGGCCTGTCCACGTCGTCGCCAAACTGCGTGGCGCGGAACAGCGTCTGCGGACGCGGCTCCCAGTCGTCCGGTGTCTTGCCCTTTGGCGGCTCCAGCACGCCCTCGTAGATCAGCCCGCGCTCCTGCAGCGTTTCGATCGCGCGCTCCGCCGCGCCGCTGGCGAGCAGCGCGCGCTCGGAGGTGAACACATCATGCACCACACCGAGTGCCGCTAAATCCTCGCGTATGGCGACCATCATCATGCCGATTGCCGCCTCGCGCACGATGTCCAGCCACACCATCGGATCGGCCGGCGTAGCGTCCGGACCGGCCAGCGCCGCGCCATGCGCAGCCGCCAGCGCCTCGCCCACCGGCATCAGGTAGTCGCCCCGATACTGCAGGCCGCCCGGCACCGAAGCAGCATAGTCCTCCTCGGTCAGCGCGGTGCCCAGCGCCTGCAAGTACCGCCAGTACGCCGCCCAGGCGAGTGCGACCACCTGCGCGCCCGCATCGTTGACGTAATACTCCTTCGTCACCGCGAACCCTGCCTTGCCGAGCAGGTTCGCCAGCGCGTCGCCCACCACCGCGCCGCGGCAATGCCCGATATGCAGCGGCCCGGTCGGGTTCGCCGACACATATTCCACGTTCACCCGCACGCCCCGCCCGGCCGCGCTGTCCCCGTACCCCTCCTGCACCGCCAGGATCACCGGCAACTGCGCCCGGAAGCTCTCCGCGCCCAGCCGCAGATTGATGAAACCCGGCCCGGCCGGTGCTGCGTCCGCAATGTCCGGATTGCCCGCCAGGTCGGCCGCCAGCGCCGCAGCCAGCTCGGCCGGCTTTCGCCCCGCCGGCTTGGCACACATCATCGCCGCGTTCGTCGCCATGTCCCCATGCGCCGCCTCCCGCGTCGGCGTCACCTCCACACGCGCGGCAAGTTCAGCCGGCAGGTCAGGGATTGCGCGCTGCAATGCGGCCAGCACGTGGGCCCGCATGTCGGCATACAGATTGTGGCTCAAGATCGGGTCCTAGGTGGCGTGCGAACCACCTTCTAGCCTAGCCGCATCCGGCAGGTAACCACATGGCCGCAGGGCAGGACGCCCGCCGACACCCTGGTATTTTCCGGCGGCCCCGGTATCACCTCGGCCGGTCGCGCGACACCCTGTCCGCGCTGTCCCACCAACAGGAGATGTCCCATGTTCTCGCACATCATGATCGGCACCAACGACCTCGACCGCTCGAAAGCGTTCTACGACAAGCTGCTCGGCACCATAGACGTCCCGCCCGCCCGCATCGACGGCAACCGTATCTTCTACATGACGAAGACCGGCATCCTGTCCATCACCAAGCCGATCAACGGCGAGCCCGCCACAAACGCCAACGGCATGACGATCGGTTTCGGCACGTCCTCGCCCGAGCAGACCGATGCCTGGCACGACGCCGGCGTGACCGCCGGCGGCACCACCTGCGAAGACCCGCCTGGCGTCCGTGAGGGGGCTATGGGCAAGCTGTACCTGGCTTATCTGCGCGATCCGGACGGGCATAAGCTGTGCGCGCTGCATCGTATGTAAGAAAGCAAGGCGTTCTTTTCTGAAGAAAAGAAGCAAAAAATTTTTGACCCGCTGTCGCGCGCCTATCCGGCGAGTCCGCGACAGCGGAGCAAAAGTTTTTGGTCGTTTTTTCAAAAAAGGACTGCTTGCTTTCTTAACCCCGCCTCAGAACGGGATCTCATCATCCAGGTCGCTCCCGCCCGGCGGCTCCCAGCTCGGCGAGCCGCCCCCGCCGGACCGCGCCCCGCTCGCGGCAGGCTTGGCCGCCGGCGTGCGCGGCGTGTAACCGCCGCCGCCGCTCTCGCCCGAGAAGTTGCTGCCACCCTCGCTGTTGCGCCCGCCCAGCAAGGTCAGCTCCCCCCTGAACCGGCCTAGCACCACCTCGGTGGTCTCGCGCTCCTGGCCGTCCTTGTCCGTGTATTTCCGGCTCTCCAGCGTGCCCTCCACATACACCGTGGAGCCCTTCTTCAGGTATTTCTCGGCGATTTCGCCCAGCTTCTCGTTGAAGATGGCGATGCGGTGCCACTGCGTCTTGTCCTTACGCTCGCCGCTGGCCTTGTCGTTCCATGATTCGCTGGTGGCGATCGAAAAGCTGACCACCTTGCCACCATTCTGCATGGTGCGCGCCTCCGGATCGCGGCCCAGATTGCCGATCAGGATCACCTTGTTCACGCTGCCTGCCATGTCCGCCTCTTGTGCTGTTGTGCGATTGTTAGCCCAGAGGCACACGCCCGACAAAGGCAAGGCAAGCAGTTCTTTTCTGAAAAAAAGAACCGAAAAACTTTTGCTCCCTGTCGGCGGCTGTTGAATGGTCCGCGACAGCGGGATCAAAAGTTTTTTGCTTCTTTTTTTCAAAAAGAAGGCCTTTCTTCCTCCCTTCCTCCGGAGCTACGCATGCCTCACCCCGCCTTCGACCTCACCGGCAAGACCGCCCTCATCACCGGCGGCAACGGCGGCATAGGCCTTGGCATGGCGGAGGGCCTGGCCATGGCCGGCGCCAACATCGCCATCTGGGGCACCAACGAGGCCAAGAACCAGGCCGCACTCGCCCAGCTCGCCCCACACGGCACCCAGATCGCCGCCTTCCCGTGCGACGTAGGCGACGAGCAGGCCGTCATCGCCACCTTCGCCCAGACGCTCGCGCAGTTCGGCCGCATCGACGGCTGCTTTGCCAATGCCGGCGTAGGCGGCCGCGGCACCCCCAGCTTCGGCGAGATGAGCCTCGAGGAATGGCATCGCGTCATGCGTATCAACCTGGACGCCGTCTTCCTCACTTTGCGCGAAGCCGCCCGCCACATGGTCACACGCGGCGGCGGCGGCGCGCTCGTCGCCACATCCTCCATGGCCGCCATCATGGGCGCCGCCCGCAACGAGCATTACGGCGCCTCCAAAGGCGCCATCCTCTCGATGACACGGGCGCTGGCCGTGGAATACGCCCGCCACGGCATACGCGCCCACTCCATCCTGCCGGGCTGGGTGGAGACGGAGATGACGGCGGACGCCTTTGCCAGCGAGCGCTTCGCCAACAACGTGAAGCCACGCATCCCGATGCGCCGCTGGGGCAAGCCGGCCGATTTCGGCGGCATCGCGGTGTACCTGCTCAGCGACGCCTCGTCCTGGCACACCGGCGGCGACTTACTGATCGATGGGGGCTACACTATATTCTAGGCAAGCAAGGCCTTCTTTTTTGAAAAAAAGAAGCAAAAAACTTTTGCTCCCTGTCGGCGACTCTTCGGAAAAGTCCGCGACAGCGGAGTCAAAAGTTTTTTGCTTCTTTTTTCAAAAAAGAAGGCCTTCCTTGCCTTACCTTTCTGCGGGATCCCGATTTG
>CAXTCL010000019.1:0-30136 GCA_964242035.1 uncultured Acetobacteraceae bacterium
CAATCTCGTCCTGCAACACCTCATTCCCTACGAGGGCGAAGCCGGCAGCTTCTACATCCGCCGCCCGCAGGACCACGCCGGCCACATCACCTCGCTCACCCTGAAACACGCTCCCACCGTTACCGGCGACGGCAAATCCACCCTGCGCCAGCTCATCGAGACCGACCCGCGCCACGGCAAGCTGCAACACCTCTATCTCGCCCGCCTCGCCGCCCAGCTTGACACCATTCCCGCCCGCGGCGAGCGCATACGCCTGGTGTTCGCCGGAAACCATTGCCGTGGCTCGATCTTCCGCAACGGCGCCGCCGACATCACGTCCGCGCTCGCCACGCGCATCGACGAGATCGCCCGCGCGATGCCGGACTTCCATTTCGGCCGCATAGACGTGCGCTATCAAAGCATGCACGCGCTGCGCGAAGGCACCGGCTTCAAGATCATCGAGATCAACGGCGTAGGCTCGGAAGCCACGCATATCTGGGACCCCGACACCACGTTGCGCGAGATCTATTCCGTGCAGCTCCGCCACTACGGCGCGGCCTGGGAGATCGCCGCGGAGCTGCGCCGGCGTGGCGCGAAAAGTAGCGGGCTGTGGCCGATGTTTCGCGATTGGCAAAACCAGCTTCGGCTTATGGCGTCTTATCCGCTTAACGATTGAAGGCAAGGCAAGGCCTTCTTTTTTGAAAAAAAGAAGCAAAAAACTTTTATCACCCCGCATCTGCACCAGCCGCGTCCATCCGGATGGAACAAGGCATCTGCAGCGTCGGGGAGATAAAAGTTTTTTGCTTCTTTTTTTCAAAAAAGAAGGCCTTGCTTCCTGAGGATTTCTCCGCATGGACACCAATACCGCTACAGACCTCTTCAGCCCGGTCCAACTAGGCCCGATAACCCTGGCCAACCGCATAGTCATGGCCCCGCTGACCCGCAGCCGGGCTCAGGCCGGCGGCGTACAGGGCGAGCTCAACGCCACCTACTACGCCCAGCGCGCCAGCGCCGGCCTCATCATCAGCGAGGCCACCAACATCTCCCGCCAGGGCCGCGGCTATGCGCTCACCCCGGGCATCTTCACCCAGGCGCAGGCCGCCGGCTGGCGCATCGTCAACGACGCCGTACACGCCAAGGGCGGCCGCATCTTCTGCCAGCTCTGGCATGTCGGCCGCATCAGCCACCCGGACCTGCAAATGGACCAGGCGCTCCCCGTAGCACCCTCGGCCATACGCGCCATGAAAGGCAGCGCCTTCACCGACCTCGGCCCGCAGCCCTTCGTCGTCCCGCGCGCGCTGCGCACGGACGAGATCCCCGGCATCATCGCCGATTACGCCCACGCTGCAGACTGCGCCAAGCAGGCCGGCTTCGACGGTGTGGAGATACACGCCGCCAACGGCTACCTGATCGACCAATTCCTCCGCACCGGCACCAACCACCGCACGGACACTTACGGCGGCTCGCTGGAGAACCGCGTCCGCCTGCTCACCGAAGTCACCGAAGCCGTCCTGAAGATCTGGCCGGCCCACAGCGTGGGCGTCCGCTTCGGGCCCACCAGTGCGGCCAATGACATCACGGACGCGAACCCGCAGGAGACGTTCAACTACGCCGTCTCTCAGATGGACCGCGCTGGCCTGGCCTACATCCACGTTATCGAAGGCGAGACCCAGGGCCCGCGCGACTCGATCCCCGGCTTCGACTTCGGCGCGCTGAAGCGCCTGTTCCGCGGCCTCTACATGGCCAACAACAGCTTCACGCTCGACTTGGCCGAACACGCCCGCCGCACGGAAGCGGCCGACCTGATCTGCTTCGGCCGGCCGTTCATCGCCAACCCCGACCTGGTCGAACGCTTCCGCGAGGCCGCCGCGTTGGCCCCTGAGGCGCCGAAAGAGACGTGGTACGGCGGGCGCGAGCACGGCTACACGGATTTTCCGCGGCGCGACGGCAAGTAAGGCAAGCAAGGCCTTCTTTTTTGAAAAAAAGAAGCAAAAAACTTGTGCTCCCTGTCGGCGGCTGCTGAAACGCGGCGCGACAGCGGAGTCAAAAGTTTTTTGCTTCTTTTTTCAAAAAAGAAGGCCTTTCTTCCTTCCCCAACGGTCAACCCGCCCCCGCATTAGTGTACGTAACACGGACCGTACGGTGACAACCGTCCGGCCCACTGCCGGGACCGCCGCCGAATGACCTACCTGCACGCCTTGCTGATCGCCGTCCTGCAGGGAGCCACCGAGCTGTTCCCTGTAAGCTCGCTCGGCCACGCCGTCATCGTGCCCGCCCTGCTCGGCTGGCATTTCGACCAGCACGCGCCGGTCTTCCTGCCCTTCCTCGTCCTGCTGCATGTCGGCACCGCGGCTGCCCTGCTCGGCTATTTTTGGCGGGACTGGTGGGCGCTGGCCACCGGCGTGCTCGGCCTCTCCGGCCCGGACCGTGGCCGCGAAAGCCGGCACATCTTCCTGCTCCTGGTCGTGGCCACCATCCCCGCGGTGATCGCCGGCGGCCTACTGGAACACCAGGTCCGCCGCCTGTTCGACGCGCCTATCACCGCCTGCTACTTCCTCGCCGCCAATGGCATGCTGCTGATCGCCGGCGAGCATCTGCGCCGGTTCGCGGCTTCCGGCGCTCCCGTCCGGCCGCTGGCCACCCTTACCGTCGTCGACGCCCTGATCATTGGCCTGTGGCAATGCCTGGCCCTGCTCCCAGGCCTGTCACGCTCCGGCGCCACTATCACCGGCGGCCTGATACGCGGCATAGATCACGAGGCGTCGGCGCATTTCTCCTTCCTGATCGCGCTGCCCGTCATACTCGGCGCCACCGCTCTGGAAGTGCCCAAGCTGCTGCACGCCGACGTGCCCGCCGGCACGTTCCAGATCGCCACCGTAGCGGCGATTGTCGCGGGCCTGGTGGCGTTGGCCAGCACCGCGTTCCTGATGCGCTACTTCCGCAACAACAGCCGCTGGGCGATGGACCCGTTCGGGTATTATTGCATCGTGGCAGCCCTGGTCAGCGGCGTGGTGATCTATGCAGCTTAAAGGCAAGGCCTTCTTTTTTGAAAAGAAGAAGCAAAAAACTTTTACTTCCTGCTGGAATCAGGTTGTTTTGTTTTCCGAAAATGACTGCTCTGTTGCATCCACTCTTTCAACACCAAGAGCACCAGGAACAAAGGCGCTGTTTCGAAGTGCTCGGCTTTGTCTTCTTCGTGTCCTTCGTGCCTTTGGTGTTCTTCGTGTTGAAAGCTCAGGGTCCGCAAAGCGGCATTTGCACCACGAGTCGCGTCGCACAGCACTCAAATGCGCACGAAACTGCGCGCCAATACTCTCCCTCCTGATGACAGCAGCAGCCACCCCACTTTCCCCCGCCGCCCAGCCGCTCTCCCGCGCCGCCCTTCCCTGGTGGCAGGCCCGCTTCGACGCCAAGCAAGCCGAACTGCACGCCCATCCGCCCGACCTCGTCTGGCTCGGCGACAGCATTACCCAGGATTTCGAACAAGCCGGCCCGCAGCCCTGGCGCAACTTCAAGCCGGTCTGGGACCGCTTCTACGCCCCTCGCAACGCCATCAACCTAGGCTTCAAGGGTGACGCAACCTCCCACCTGCTCTGGCGTATCGAACACGGCGAGACCGACAACATCCACCCCCGCGCGGCCATAATCCTGATCGGCGCCAACAATTTTGGCCACCTGCACTGGCCCGCCCAACCCACCCTGGTCGGCATCGAAACCGTAATCACCACCCTGCACCAGCGCCTGCCTGGCACCCGTCTCCTCCTGCTCGGTGTGCTGCCCAGCATCCGCAATCCCTGGGTGGACGAACAGACGCGCACCCTGAACGCGGCCTTGGCCGCTCGTTATGGAAACAGCCCAGACGTTACTTTCCGCGATCTCAGCGCCCTGTTCCTGGTTGACGGCCACATAAATCCTGGTGCGTTCCTGGACCCGCACCTCACCCCGCCCGACCCGCCTTTGCACCCGTCGGCCGAGACGCAGATGCGTATTGCGGAGGCGATTGAGCCGGACGTCGCGCGGTTGATGAAGTAGCGAATTTGACTGCTCGGGTTAGCCTACGCACGTGCTCTGCATCAGGCGCCCACCAGACGAAAGCGCCGCACGATTTGTTCGAGACTACAAGCTAAGCTTCTGGCGGGCAGAATAGGAACCATTGGCAGCTTAGGATTGCCGGATTCAAAAGCTACTCCTCAGGGATGAAGAATGGCACACCGTAAATGTTGGTCTTGGCAGAGCAAGCATTGAAGTCCTTCACGACGGCTTTAGCCGTCGGAAGGTTTAGGTGGTAGGCCAAGATCTGCTGACCGAATGTGAGGGCAATCTTCGCGTCTAAGCTCCCCTTCTTGATAGTCGTGAAGATCTGCTGGGCTTCGGTTGTATCGAAAGTCCGATAGGAGACGGACGAGGCGTCCTGGCCAGGCGCAACATTTACATCATTCTGAGGAAACGTCCCCGTGATTTCCGCTTGTGTCAACGTCAATGCAGGTGATTTACCATCAGGTAATGGCTTTACGCTTACCCTGATTCCGACAGCGCCGAACGAATTATAAGGATCGTCGGCACGACCAATCCCGTGGCCGATCAGTTGAAACGTTACTTGATCAAAGACCTGTCCGTCAGTGCCATCTATTGCAACAATGCACTCGATAAGCGAGACCGGCTTACCTGTTGCTACGTACCGAGCATTTCCATTTTGAGCGTCGACTTCGCTGAAAGTCAATGAAACATCGTGCAGTGTCAGTTCACGCGCTTTGATCTTCTGCTGAGAAGTAATATTCGGAACATAGCTGCGATAGTCTACATCGACATCGTCAACCCGACTGGGACCGCCAATTGACTTCGCACCCTCTGGCCATCCTATCGTGACATGGTGTTCTCCAGTCCATCCGATCGTGATCCCGTCATCTCCTAACGCCGCTCGGATTCTGTATTGAAAGAAGGGAGACTGAACGGCGAAAAAGGCCTTGTCGTCTTTTGAGGCGGATATTGACATAGTCGGCTTGATCGGCCGGGCCATACTGCTTTTCGATGACTGTCATCCCGGAGGGCGACGGTATGACAATCGGAGCAGTGTCGGCTCTGCTGTTAACAGCAGCGACGGCTATAGCGGCGAGACCGAACACCGCAACCAGAAACCAGCACACGCTCTGTAAGCCTGCGCGGCAAGGTTTTTGGAACAGTCACATCCAGGCTCTTCCACAGTGGTTTAGAAAGAAACCAAAACTCTGCACCGTTTGCCTGCACCGCTCACACAGTGCACGGCAGATAAATGCCTTCTTTAAAGAAGAAAGCCTTCCTCGCCTTCACCGACTAGGCCGCAACAACCCCGCCTCAGGCGCCAAAACCCCCAATTCGGGCTCCCCCGAAAACCCCAGAGCCTGCTCAAACGCATACCCAAACGCCAACATCCGCGCATCCGCCCAAGCCGGCCCCACAAACGACAATCCAACAGGTAGCCCGCTCACCAGCCCCATAGGCACGCTCAAATGCGGATACCCCGCCACCGCCGGCAGCGTGCTCGTCTGCCCACTTGAATGATCCCCATCAACCACATCCACCACCCAAGCCGGCCCGGTCGTAGGCGCCACCAGCGCATCCAGCTTCCCGTCCGCCAGCATCCGATCGATCCCGTCCACCCCCGCCATACGCAAGGACTTCGCCCGAGCCGCCAGATAGACCGGATCACCCAACCCCTTCGTCGCCTCCGCCTTTTCAAACGACTCCTGCCCAAACAACCCAAGTTCCCGATCCGCATGCGCCTTATTGAACGCAATCAGGTCCGCCAAACTACGCGACGCAACCCCAGCCGGCGCACCAGCCAGATACACCGCCAGATCCGCCTTCAAATCCGTCAGCAGCACCAACTGCTCCGCCTCCCCGATCGCATCCGCCGCGCCCGCTCCACCAGGCATCGCATCGATCTCAACCAACGTAGCCCCCGCGCGGCGCAACACATCCAGCGCCTGTGCAAACACCGCATCCGTCTCCGGATGGAACCCCGCCTCGAACCGCATCACCCCAATCCGCTTGCCCGCCAACGCGTCCGCACGCAGTCCCGCCACATAATCCACCTTGTGCGAATCCGCCGCCGCCGTCGCCGGATCCGCCGGATCGCTCCCCGCAATCACCCCCAGCACCAACGCCACATCACGCACGCTGCGCGCCATAGGCCCCGCCGTATCCTGGCTATGCGACAACGGCACGATATTATGCCGGGAAACCAGCCCCAAAGTCGGCTTCAACCCCACCACCCCATTCACCGAAGCCGGACACGTCACCGACCCATCCGTCTCCGTCCCAATCGCGGCCGCCGCCAGCCCCGCCGCCACCGCCGCTCCGCTCCCCGAACTCGACCCGCAAGCAGACCGGTCAACCGACCAAGGATTGCGCGTCAACCCGCCCACCCCGCTCCACCCGCTCACCGAGCGCGAACCGCGCATGTTCGCCCACTCGCTCAAATTCGTCTTGCCCAGTATCACCGCGCCCGCCGCCCGCAGCCGTGCCACCAAAGGCGCATCCCGCCCCGTCACATTCCCCACCAACGCCAACGATCCCGCCGTCGTAGGCAGCGCCCCCAAACTCTCGATATTGTCCTTCAGCAAGATCGGCAACCCATGCAACGGCCCGCGCGCCCCATGCGCCCGCCGCTCCGCATCCAGCGCCCGCGCATCCGCCAGCGCCTGCGGATTGACCGCCAGTACCGCCTGCAATGTCGGCCCTGCCTGGTCCACGGCCGCAATCCTGTCCAGATACCGCTGCACCAACTGCTCGGACGTCACCTTCCCCGACGCGAGATCCTCCTGCGGCGTGTTCATGGCGCAGAGCAGAAGAAGAGCGGGAAGGAAGTGGCGCATGAGCATCCTCGGCAAAAACAGAAGAAAGAAAGGCCTTCTTTTTTGAAAAAAAGAAGCAAAAAACTTTTATCTCCCGCCGGCATCAACGCGCACTCCCATCCTGTAACGCGTGCACTTGCATCGGCGGGCAGGACAAAGTGATTGGTTCTTTTTTCAAAAAAGAACTACTTGCTTTCTACTGAACATCAACAAGCGCCTCGCGGAAATACCGCACACAATCCGCCCCACCCGTCTCCGCAGCAAACGCACGCGCATTCTCCCGTATCACCCGCCCGAACCGCGCCTTTATCTCCGCCTCGCACGCCGCCACGCCAGGCAGTGCCAGTAACCGCGCCAGCACCGCCGCGTGCCCGCGTGCACAATCCGCAATCCGCGTGTCGGCCACAAGATGTTCCGGCCGCGACAGATCCAGGAAGCCGGCCGCGATCTCGCCGAGCGAGCGCATCCGCTCCGGATTTCCTGCCGGCAGGTCACCGCGCCCGCGCGACCATTTCCACAGCGCCTCCTCGCCGGACCGCAGCATGTAATGGTTCACCCACGCCTGCTCGGCCGCAGGCGCGCCGGAAAGCGCGGGCGTGCGCCCCTCATGGGCATGATGATGTATGCTGCCATCAGCGCCACGATACTCGAACGGCGCATCCAGCACCGCGGTCGGAAAATGCGGCTGGGAGTACCAGAATTTCCTCGGCCGTATCAGGGATTTCACGTGCCCGTCCACCCGGCGCTGCCGCCGGGTGAACCGCTGCAGCGTGGAAGCCTCCGACCAGCGGTCGTCAGGCGAAGCCGCGAACATCGCCCAGCACAGCGCGATCGCATCCACGCGCTGCGTCTCCTGCACCGCCAGGAAATCCGCCACGCCGCCGAAGACGCCCGCGTCGAAAGCGAAATACTCGTCCAGGTCCAACAGCGCCGCCCAGCGGTAATCGAGCACATCCGGCAGCATCGTCAGCGCATGCGTGTACCCCTTCAACTGCGGCCCCATCACATCGGTGCGCTCGTTGTGTATCAGCGTGACCACGCCGTGCTGCGCCAACAGGCCCAGCAGCTCGTCCGACCCGTCCGCATTCTCATTGGTGTAGACAAAGACATGCTCGAAACCGACCGAGAGATGATACGATAGCCAGTCGAGCAGATACGGCCCCTCGTTGCGCGCAGACGCCACGATGCACGCTCCACGCCGCGGCAGGACTTGCCGGCGTGCCAGCGCATGCAGCGCCAGCCCGGCCGGCACCACACCCTCGCCGGCAGCCGGCAGCAGCGCCGCCTCGTCAGCCGCCGGGCACTGCGCCACATGCCCAACCACGTCCGGCCGCGCCCCCAGCCAGCCCGCCAACTCTGGCAGCATCTCCCCCACCCAACGGTCGCCTGCCATCGCCTGGGTCAGCTTCGCCATATCCGCCGCATCCCCCAGCACCGACCGTGCCAGCTCCGCCAGCTCCTCCTCCGGCAGCAGCCGCAGCAGCGTCTCGGCCAGCCCCAGCCGCAGCCCGCCGTCCCGCAGCAGCGTCAGGAACACCGCTGCCCGCAAGCCGCCCACACACGCAGCCGCGATCGCATCGGCAACCATCTGCGCCGCTGCGGGAACGGCAGCGCCGTCCACCGCCACCTGATCGAACACCGCCTCCATCGTGTCGCCGCTGCCATCCATCCGCAGCCCGCCCGCCGCATCCGCCGTCAGGAAACGCCGCCGCCCGACCGGATAAAGCAGCCGCACCTTGCCCGGAACATCGGTGGGCAGGATGCGCATCGAAACCGCACGCGCGCGCAAGGGATCGGCCGTAATCCCCGCCTCGCGCCCATCGTGCGCCACCAGGAAACATTGCCCCAAAGCACCGTCCGCAAGTATCGCGAGCGCCGCCGCCTCGGGCGAGGCGCCAAGCGCAAACACATCCGCGCCGGACGGCAGGTGAACCCGGCCACCGCCGGACGCCGCCAGCCGGAAGGCGCGCCAGGCGCCCGTCTTTTCCGGCGCCGCCATAGCCGCCGCGTCTTGCGGCGGCGCACCACGCCCGAAGAGTGCCCGCAGCCGCCCGGTAACGCCGTTGCGTGGTGTCATGACGACCAAGGTATCGGCGGGGTACGGGCGCGTCGAGGCTGCGGAGGCAGGAAGCAAGGCCTTCTTTTTTGAAAAAAAGAAGCAAAAAACTTTTGGTCCCTGTCGGCGGGGGCTGAAACAGCGCGCAACAGCGGAGCAAAAGTTTTTTGGTCCTTCTTTTCAAAAAAGGACTGCTTGCTTTTTGCTTCGTTCGCCAAGATCGGCTTTTTCTCCCCCATGACCGACGCCCCCACCGAACTCACCCGTCTCCTCGCCATCATGGCCCAGCTCAGGGACCCGAACACCGGCTGCCCCTGGGACCAGGCGCAGGACTTCGCCACCATCGCCCCCTACACCATAGAGGAGGCTTACGAAGTCGCCGACGCCATCGAACGCCAGGACATGGCAGCACTCCCCGACGAACTGGGCGACCTCCTCTTCCAGGTCGTCTACCACGCCCGCCTCGGCGAAGAGGTTGGCCGCTTCACCTTCGCCGACATCGCCCGCGCCATTGCCGACAAGATGGTCCGCCGCCACCCACACGTGTTCGGCGACGCCGCCGCCCGGCAAGCCGCCCTGCACAGCGACCTCTGGGAGGCCCAGAAAGCCGCCGAACGCCGCGCACGCGACGAGCACGGCGCCCTCGCCGGCGTCCCCGTTGGCCTGCCCGCCCTCACCCGCGCCGAAAAGCTGTCCAAACGCGCCGCCCGCGTGGGCTTCGACTGGCCGGACACCGAAGCAGTCCTTGTAAAGCTGGACGAGGAAGTGGCCGAGCTGCGCGCCGAACTCCCCGCTGCCGACCCCGCCCGCCTGGCGGACGAGCTGGGTGACATGCTCTTCGTTGTCGCAAACCTGGCCCGCAAGCTGAACCTGGATCCCGAAACCTGCCTTCGCGCCGCCAACGACAAGTTCGCCCGCCGCTTCGCCGGCGTCGAACACGCGCTGGCCGCCGAAGGCCGCACACCTGCGGAAACCCCCCTGGCCGACATGGAAGCCGCCTGGCAGGCCGTCAAAACCGCCGAGCGCACTGTGCCATGACGCTCTTCCACGGCCTGTCCGCCTTTCCCATCACCCCCGCCGACCCGCACGGCCAAGTGGACACGCAGGCCCTGCGCCGCATTCTCGTCCCGATCGTGGCCGCGGCCCCCGCCTCCATCTGCGTCCTCGGCACCACCGGCACCTATGCCTACCTGGACCGCACACAGCGCCGCCGCACCATCGAAGCAGCCGTGCGCGAAGCCGCCGGCCGCGTCCCCGTCCTCGCCGGCATCGGCGCGCTGCGCACCGACCACGCTGTCCAGCTCGGCCAGGACGCCCAGTCCGCCGGCGCCGCCGGAGTCCTGCTCGCCCCGATGTCCTACACCAGGCTCACCGACGACGAGGTCCACACCCATTTCGCTACCGTGGCCGCCGCCGTCAGCCTTCCCCTCTGCATCTACAACAACCCAGGCACCACCGGCTTCACCTTCACCCCAGCACTCGTCGCCCGCCTCGCCGCCCTCCCCAACGTCATCGCAATCAAAACCCCGGCGCCCGCCACTAACCAGGCCGCCGGACACCAGGGCTGGCGCGAAGCGATCCCGCCCGGCTTCTCCCTCGGCTACAGCGTGGACTGGCACGCCACCGAAGCCCTGCTCGCCGGCGGCCAGGCCTGGTATAGCGTCGCCGCCGGCCTGCTCCCACACGCCTGCAAAGCCCTGGCCGATGCCGCCCTGTCAGGCGACGCCATCTCGGCCCGCGCGCAGAACGCCCGCCTGCAACCGTTGTGGGACCTGTTCACTGAACACAGCAGCCTGCGCGTCATATACGCCGCGGCCCAGGTGCTCGGGCTCACCGCCTGCGCGCCGCCTTTGCCTGTCCTACCTTTGCCGGACGGCGTGCGGGCTCGCGTATCCCAGATTGTTCGCGGCTTGCGGGAAAGTTAAGCAAGCAAGGCCTTCTTTTTTGAAAAAAAGAAGCAAAAAACTTTGACTCCGCTGTCGCGCGGCTGTGGATGAGTCCGCGACAGCCTGGCCAAAAGTTTTGCTTTTTTTTCAAAAAAGAAGGCTTTGCTTGCTTTGGAACGGTCAATCTCAGGCCCGGTTATTGAGGCAGACGGCCTCCCGCATTTGCTATCCCCGTGTCGCGCGGGATAAGCGGAGGCCTGCGGTCGCGCAGCAACACAGAAGGTCCGGACATGATTCACGTCGTCGCCCTCATCACCGCCCACCCCGGCAAACGCGCTGCCGTGCTGGAGGCCTTCACTGAAAACATGCCCGCGGTCCACGCCGAACAAGGCTGCATCGAATATCAGCCGGTCACGGATACGCCAGACATCGGACCGTTCCAGGCGCAGATCGGCGAAGACTCGTTCATGGTGCTCGAAAAATGGGAGAGCAAGGAGGCCCTCATGGCGCATGCCACAGCGCCGCACATGGCCGCTTACGGCCGTCGCGTGAAGGACATGCTCGCCAGCCGGGTGATCCACGTGCTGTCGCCGGCGAAGTAATACCAGTCGGCCTGGACGGCGGCAGGTGTTTCAGCAACCGCCGACAGGGACAAAGAGTTTTTTGCTTTTTTCAAAAAAGAAGGCCTTCCTTAACCTTCCTTTGCAAAGTTTGCCCCGAACAAAGGAGCAGACCCAGCATGGCCATTTCAGGCATCACCTCGACCCTGGCAGCCTACCGCACCCAGACCGCGCCGGCCGCCACGCTCAACGCCGCCACGCAGCCCTCCAGCACGCCGCAGCAGACCGGCCGCACCCACCACCACCACGGCGGCAAGGGCGGCAACCTGCTCACCGCCTCCACGTCGCAGTCCGCCACCACCGCTACGAACGGCTCCCTGCTCGACACCCTGATCTAGCGGCACTGCCCGGAAAACTGCCTCGTGCCCAAAAGGGCCCAGCTAAAACGAGACCCGGACTCCGCCATATCCCGCGATCGGTGACCCTGGGCTCGCCGTACGCGGGTTGGTCACCCCGCCAGGCACGTGCGGCCACGGGATGTCGCCAACTGGTCCGAAACTCCCATACGTGTCGTAAGTCCGGTTCGTCACGTTGTTGACCAGCGCAAACAGCGTCACGTGGTCGGTCAGGCGGTAAGAGCCGTCTAGATTGACGATGACGTAGCCGCCGACAGGCTTGGTCAGGTTCGCCTCGTCGCCGAACCGGTACTGGTTGCTTTCCAAGATCGCATTGCCGCCGAGGGTCAGCCGGTCAGTCACCTTGTATTCCACCACGGCCGTGCCGCGATGCTGCGGAATGCCGGGAATCCGGTCGCCGGGCCGCACAAATATATTGCCGTTCGCATCGGCCTGCGGGTTGCTGCCGCTTCCCAGCAACAGCGGCGACTGGAAGGTGGCGTCGGTGTACGCATACCCCAGCACGGCGTGCAGCTTCGCAGTGTCGTAGTGGATGTTGGCCTCCACGCCCTCGCGCAGGCTGCGGCCCGCGTTGGTATAGAATGCCAGGTTCGGGTTGTAATTGGTGGTCTCGAAGATCAGGTCGTCCTTATCGTTGGTGTGGTAAAAATCAACGTTCCACGAGAACCGGCCACCGTAATAGCTGCGCACCCGGCCGCGCAGCCCCAGTTCGAACGTGCGCGCCACCACCTGCTTCAGGTTCGGATCACCGATGAAGAAGTTGAGCAGCGAGCAAGGGTTGGCCGCCGAACTGCAGGAAAGCTCGGTGGGCGTGGGCGCCCGATTGGTCTCGCTGTAGCTGCCATACGCCTGCAACGCGGGTACGAAACTGTAGGTCAGCCCGGCCGTCGGGTTGAAGCGGCTATAGCTGTGCTGGCCGGTCAGCGCCGTGCCGAGCTTGTCGAACGAATCGATCTCCGCGTTGTTGAAGCGGCCGCCGAGCGAAAGGTCGAGCTTCGGCAGCAGCGTCAGCACATCTACGCCGAACACGGCGTAGTAGCGCGTCTGGGTGGCCACCGTCACCGGCACGGTGCCTTCGCTCAGCTGGTCCTGGACCACCCCAGGCCCGACATAGCCGTTGCCGTTGGTGCTGAAGCCGCCAATCTGCGTGGAGGCGTCGAACACCGAATTCGAACCATCGAAGCTGGCGCCCAGCACAAGATGGTTCTTCATGCCGAACACGGAAGCGTCGTTGGTAACTTGCACCGACGCGCCATAGCCCTGCGCCTGCAACCCTTCCAGCACCAGGCCGGAATACGTGGCGCCATGCAGAAAGTCCGACACCTGGCCGCCTCCGCGGGTGGTCACCGGTGTTCCGTCATCGTTGCACAGCAGGCCAGCATCCGCACTGACGAAAGTGCTGCACGGGGCGACCTCCTCGGTGGCACCGTTCGACACACGCTGCGTCAGGTTCTGGTAGTACGCCACGCCCTGCAGCGACGTGGTGTCGTTCAGCGCATACGTGCCGTTCAGGTTGACCGCAACGTACTTGTTCACCACGGTGTTGGGCGCGGTAAAGATCGAGCTCGGATCGGCGCTAAGCGCCTGTACCGGCGTCGCACCCGGATTGCCCAGCGTGTCGTCCGCCGCCGTCACGTTCAGATGTATCTCGGCCGCATCATGGCGCCAGCCAAGATCGCTGTAGATCCTGTAAAGATCCGAGTTGCCGGTCTGCCGGTAGCCGCCATCATGGGTCAAGTCGCCGGCCGCATAGAACGCATAATCCCCGCGCTGCACCCCATACTGCGCGATGCCCGACCCGCGATCATACGACCCGCCATATGCCGTCAGGTCCGCGCCCTGGTACGTGAACCCGTTCTTCAACTGCACGTTCACCGAACCGCCCAGCGCGTTCAGCCCGAACACCGGGTTGGATGCCTCCACGTTCACCGTATCGATCGCGATCGGCACGATCAGGTCCCAGTTCACGGTGTCGCCGAACGGATCGTTGAAGCGCGCGCCGTTCACGTAAACGGCCAGCCCCTGCGCTGTGCCCTCTACCGGCGAGGCGGTAAACCCGCGGAACAATATGTCCGGCTGAAAGGGATTACCCGACGTGTCGTTGACGACAGCGCTCGGCACGTTCTCCAGGATCGCGCCGGTCAGGCTGGGCACGTTCGTCCTGTCGATCTGCTGGGCACCCAGAACCTGCGTCGCCTGCGGCAGCGCCGCACGGTCTATGCCCGTTCCCAAAAGCGGCGTCGGCGCCACCACGTCCACGTCCGGCACGGCCAGCGGCGGCGGCGTCTGCGCGCGTGCGACGCCGCAGCACGCGGTCAGCCAGAGGCCGGCGAGGTGCGTGCGGTGTCGCGTCAGCATGCTGGCTTCCGATCAGGATGTAATACGCGTTCGCTCTAACCTGACGGCACCCTGACGAAAGTTACAGAAGCGTGAAACTTGCAACGCAAGCTAGCAAGCACGGCCTTCTTGTTGAAAAAAAGAAGGCGAAAACCTTGTCGCCATCCTGCTTCAGCTCTCCAAGCTTTCCTTGCATGACCGGTCGATGCAAATGCGACGCAGCAAAAGTTTTCTGGTACTTCTTTTCAAAAGAACTGCTTGTCTTTCTTGAAGTGTTTTTGAGAGCTCTTTGGCTTGACGCAGCTTGGCGAAGAAATCCCGCGGTTCTCTCAACAAAACAACCGCTCATCTTTCTCCAGCCCTTAAACGTTTCCGCAACCCCTCCCTGCCATTCTCCCTGCCAAGCGGCCGCCCGAACCAGCGGCCTCGCGCACAATCGATTGCACAGGGAAGCACGGCACATGCCCACGCAGACGCACACGGTCACCATCGCCCAGGCGCTCGCCAGCAACCAGACCGGCCTGGCCGTGTCGGACACCGCGGCCAACATCGCGGGCGTCCTGCCGAACGCGGCCCTCGTGGCCCGGGTCGCCAGCTTCACCGTCGCCGCGCCTGCAATACTCACCGTGGCGCCACTGCTGGCGCTGGCCAGCCTCGGCACTGCATTGCACGCCGCCGCCGGCGCGCTGACGCTGAACAGTGCCGCCACCGTCACCGCCGCCCAGCTCACCGCGCTCGAAGCCACGCCCGGCTTCACCCTGGGCAGCACCGCCAGCCTCACCCTGTCGGACAACACCGCCCAGATCACCGCCCTGCTCGCCGCCCACCCCGCCTGGTTCGCCCAGCTCGCCGGCGTCACCGTCCACCTGGACGGGACCTCCATCGGCGCCTACCCGGCCGTCCTGCTGAACAACTTCGCCGCCCACAAGCCGCTCACCTTCGTCACCACCCCGGGCAACAACGTCCTCAACGTGGCCGCCGCCGCGCACGATCTGGGCAGCAACGCCGCCAGCCTGGATTCGCTGGAGACGCACACGGCAGTCAGCTTCACCCTGACCAATGACGGCGCGCCTGTCATCGCGTCGGATGCCGCCGGCTTGGCCACCCTCGCCGGCTTCTCGCCCGCCGCCCACACGCTCTACGTATCGGACACCGCGGCCAACATCGCGGCCCACGCCAGCACCCTGTTCGGCGCCGGCTTCGCCACGATCCAGGTCATGTCCGGCACCTTCGCCGGCAGCGCGGCACAGCTCACCGACCCGACGTTGCGCATCCTCGCCGGCGCGCACGCCCAGCTCGCCACCAGCGCCACCGTCTCGGGCCAGGCCGCCGCCACCATGGTGGCCCTGCCCGGCTTCAGCCTGGCCATGGGCGCCCAGCTCTCGGTCTCTGACACCGCAGCTAACCTGGCCGCCACCGCCCCCGCATGGCTCGCCTTCGCCAGCGGCGCCGCGCTCAGCGCCAACGCCACCATACCGGCCGCCACCGCCAACAGCCTGGTTGCCATCAGCACGGCGCTCGGCGCCGGCTTCAGCCTGGGCGGCCACAGCCTCACGATTAGTGACGCGCTGCCCACCCTGCTCGCTCTGTCCGCGCCGGCCGCTTCCCTGGCCACCACCCTCGCTTTGTCCGCAAACGCCCTCACCAGCGCCGCCCAGGCCAATGCCTTCGCCGCCCTGCCGCACGCCAGCCTCGCCGGCTACACAGTCGCGGTCACCGACACCGCTTCCAACCTGCTCACCCTGACCGGTGCCGCGCTGGCAGACACCACCACCCACGCCCTCTCCGCAGACGCCACCGTCTCGGCCGCCAGCTTCGCCGCCCTGCGTGCCCTGCCGTTCTTCAGCCTGGGCGGCCACGCGCTGACGATCGCCGACACCGCAACCAACCTGCTCGGCCTTCCCGGCAGCCTCGCGCTGGCCGGCACCACCCTGCTGTCCGCCAACGCGCAGGTCAGCGCCGCCCAGCTCACCGCCCTGTCCGCCCTGCCCGGCTTCTCGGCCAACGGCCATGCCGTCGCCGTCGCCGACACCGCGTCCGCGCTGCTCGCACTCTCCCCTGCAGCCCAGGCTCTGGTCACCACAACGACCCTCGCCGCGGACGCCACCGTCACCGCCGCCCAGGCCGCAAGCCTCGCGGCCGAGCCCGGCTTCACCACCGCCGGCCACCACCTCACCATAGCCGACAGCGCCGCCAATCTTGCCGCCCTGGCCCCCGCCGTCGCCTCGCTCGCCACAGCGGAGATGCTGACGGGTTCGGCCATGCTGTCCGCCGCCGCCGCCGCCGCGCTGACCGCCTCCCATGGCTTCAGCCTCGCACCAGGCGCCTCGCTCACGATCACGGACTCTCTGCCAGCCCTCCTGGCGCTACCCGCACTGACGCAGTCTTTCGCCAGCGCGCTCGTGCTGAACGCAAACGCCGCTGCCACCGCCGCCCAAGTCACCGCCTTCGCCGGCCTGCCGAACGCGGCACTCGGCGGCCACACGATCAGCGTGGCAGACTCCGCCGCCAACCTGCTGACCCTCTCCGGCACTGCCCTGGCAGACACCGCCTCGGCCGCCCTCTCCGCCAACGCCACGATCTCCGGCGCCCAGCTCACCGCGCTCGCCGCCCTGCCCGGCTTCTCCGCCAGCGGCCACGCGATCACGGTCACGGACACCGCCGCCGACCTGCTCGCCCTTCCGCCGCAGGCCTTGTCGCTCATAACCGCCGCCACCCTGTCGGCGGACGCCACCGTGACCGCCGCCCAGGCCCTGACCCTGATGGCCGAGCCGGGCTTCACCCCAGGCGCCTACCACCTCAACATCGCCGACACCGCCGCAGCCCTGCTCGCTTTGCCGCACGCCGCCCAGATCGCCGCCAACACGCTGATGCTCGCGACCAGCCAGTCCGTCACCGCCGCCCAGCTCACCCAGCTCGCCGCCCTCGGCATCAAGTTCGATACAGCCGATCACGCCCTCATCTGCACGGACATTGCAGCAAACCTGATCGCCCTGTCTCCCACCGCCCTGGCCCTGGCCAACGCGGAGATACTCAACGCGCCCGCCACCGTCTCCGCCGCCACTGCCACCTCCCTCGCCGGCCTGCCCAACCTCTCGCAATTCCCTGGTGCCACGCTCACGATCCAGGACAGCGTCGCAAACCTGATCGGCCTCGGCGCAGGCGAGCCCGCCATCACCAGCATCGTACAGCTCGCCCCAGGCAGCTCGGTCAGCATCACCGCCGCCCAGGCGCATGCGCTTGCCGCCATCCCGCATTTCACCCCGGGCAGCGCCATGATCACCGTGTGGGACACGGTCGCCGGCCTCAGCTCACCGGCCAACGCCGGCTGGCAGTCCGTCTCCGGCACCACTGAGATCATCGACACGGCGGCGAACCTGGCCGCAAATGCCGGCACTGCGCTGGGGCAGGGTGCCGTAATGGTCACGCTCTCGGCCAACGCCCAGATCAATGCCGCCGCCGCCGCCCAGATCGCCACGATCCCGCATTTTTCCGCCGGCACGCTTTCCCTGATCGTCTCCGACACCGCTTCGGACATCGCAGCCCAGGCCGCCGCCATAAACAGCGTGGCCACGAGCGCGGTCGTGACGGACTCCGGCCCGGTCTCTGCCGCCGTGGCCGACCAGCTCGCCACCGTCTCCGCCGCAGGCAAGCTCAGCTTCCAGGGCGGCGACCAGCTCCTGGTCCAGGACAGCTTCGCCAACCTCACCAACCCGGCCAACAGCACCGGCTACGCGCTTGCCGCCCGCATCGGCGTGGCGGACACCGCCGCCAACCTGGTCACCGCCAGCGCGCATAACTGGGGCGCCCTGAACCCCAGCTACACGCTCATTGCAGGCGGACTGATCTCTGCCGCACAGGCAGAAACGCTGTCCAGCCTCGGCAGCCACTACAGCAACGGCGGCTACCTGCTCGAAGTGTCGGACGGTGCGGCCGCCGTCGCCGGCGCCGCCAGCGCCCTTGCCGCCCTGGGCATACTTGCCAAGGTCAACGACACCGCAGCCAACATCGGCGCCAACGCCCCCGCCCTACAGGCGATGGCCGCCGAGATCGCCGGCATACGCGCCACGGACGAGGCCCCGGTCTCCGCCGCCACCGCCGCCGCTCTCTCCGGCCTGGCCAGCAAACTCGTCGGTCCCCCGCTGCACGTGGCGGATAACGCGGCGGACGTGGACTCCTATCTCTCCGGCCTGAACACACTTGGCCTGCATGTCAGGGTCGCGGTCACCGACACTGCGGCAGACGTGGCCGCCGTGGCGGGTGACCTCGCCACGCTCGGCACGCTCTCCGTCGCGCTGACCGACACCGCTCCTGTCACCGCCGCCACCGCCGCCGGCCTGGATCCCATCGCCACCCACCTGATACCCGGCACCGCACTCGCCGTCACGGACACCGGGGCCGCCATCGTCGCCCAGGAGCCCGGCCTGCTGGCGCTGAACGGCGCCCTCGGCACGCTGACATTGTCGGACGGCACCACCCAGAGCGCCGCCACCGCCGCCGCCCTCGCCCCGCTGGACTCCCACCTCGCCGCCGGCACGATGCTGACCGCCATCGGCAACGGCGCCGCCATCACCGCCAACGAAGCCGGCCTGCTGCAGCTCGCGTCAGACGGCCACCTCGCCGGAGTGATCGTCGCCAACACCTCCGTCGCCGACGCCACAACCAACGAAGCCGCCCTGAACGCGCTGCCCGCCACAGTCACCATCGTGGACAGCGCGGCAGACGTCGATGCCGGGCTCAACGCACTCGCCAACCTGGCCGGCCTGTCCACCATCGCTCTGACCGACGGCGGCACCCCCGCGCTCGCCATGAGCATCGCCAGTTTCGCCGCCGATACACCGGTGCTCGCCAAGATCATCACGCCCTACAGCATTACCATCTCTGACACCGCCGCCGACATAGAAGCCGACCTCGCCGCCGGCCCTGCCTCGATCCTCACCACCCATGCGGGCCAGATCGGCGCCGTCACGGTCAGCGACGGCCTGCCCGTCATCCTCACCCAGGCGCAGATCCTGAGCCCAGGCATCGACGACAGCGCGAACGCGGCCCTCGGCCACTTCACCGGCATCCTGCAGGTTACCGGCGTGGACATCGCCCACATCGCCCAGGTGCTCACTCTGTCCACCCACCCCACCAGCATCACCGTGCTGGACACCGGCGCGGACATCGGCGCGGACCTCGCCCAGGGCAACACCTCGCAGCTTCTGAGCGTCGCGAACTACATCACCCACATCACCGCGTCCGATGGCGAGCTCGTCTCGCTCACCGCCAGCCAGGTGCTGTTCCCCGGCGTGGACGACGGCCCCAGCTCCGCCTTCGCCAAGCTGTCCAACACCAGCCTGGTCGTCACCGACACCGCCATCTCCCAGCTCGCCAGCCTGGCCAACCTCGACGTCACCCCCACCTCCATCTCCGTCAGCGACACCGCAGCCGACATTGCAGCCGACCTCGCCAGCCCGAGCTCGGCCCTGCGCGCCAACCTGGTGTCAATACACTACATCACCGTCAGCGACGGCCAGCCGATCGCACTCACCGAAGCCCAGGCCCTCCAGGCCGGTGTCGATGACGGCATAGGCTCCGTGCTGTCGCGCATCTCCGACGCCCAGTTCACCGTCTCTGGCGTCGATGTCGGCCACCTCACCCAGGTGCTCGGCCTGCCGGTGGCCCCCGAAAGCGTCGCCGTCACCGACACCGCCGCCCACATCAGCAGCGGTATCGCCACCATCGCCGCAGACATCGGCCACATCTCGTCGATCACCGTCACCAGCGGCCCGGCGCCGAACCTGTCCGCCAACGAAGCCCTGCTCGCCCATATCGACGACGGCGCCGGCTCGGTCGTCGACCGTATCGTCGGCCACGTCTTCAACGTGTTCGGCGCCAAGGTGGCCCAGCTGGCCCCGCTGGTGTCCCTGGCCGACACCCCCGCTTCCATCGCGGTGACGGACAGCTCCGCAAACATCGTGGCCGACCTGCTCTCCGGCAGCTCCTCGATCGCCGCCGACCTCAGCCTGATCAGCACCATCGCCGTCACCCACGGCACGCTCACGCTGACGGACGCCCAGGCCGAGACGATCCTGAACACCCAGTCCCTGGATGCGGTCATGGGCAGGCTGCTGCCCGGCACCATCGTGGCCGTCACCGGCGCGCCGGTGTCCGACCTCGCCGGCCTTGCCACCTCCGGCTGGTCGCATGTCAGCGTCGCCGTCACCGACACGGCGGACAACATCGCCGCCGACCTCAACGCCAGCCACTCCTCGCTGGCGGCCAACAACGCCGCCCTGGCCAGCGTCACGCTGGACGCAGGCGGCAGCTACAGCGCCGAGACGGTCACCGAGATGGCCGCCCTGCCCGCCTTCAGCACAGGCGGCTACAACCTCGATGCATCTGACACCGCCGCTGCCATCGTCGGCCTCGGCACCAGCACGCTGGGCGTCGTGCACGCCGTCCAGGTCGTCGACACGGACGTCAACGTCGCCGCCGAACTGGACGCCCTGCAGGCGAAATACGCAGGCGCGCTCAGCATAATCGTGACCAACCCCTCGGCCGCCATAACCGTCACCGCCGGCCAGTACATCCACGACGCGCCGACCATAGACGCCATCATCAACCCCGGAATCGTCACGATCACCGGCAGTGCCGCCGACCTGGCCCCGCTCGCCGCCACGCTGGGCGCCGACACTCGGGTCTTCGCCGTGGACGTCACCGACAACGCCAACAACGTGGTGGCCAACCTCGCCAACCTGCAGCTCGCCGGCGCCAAGCTCGGCGTCACCCTGACGGACAGCAGCCTGCTCGCCAGCGTCGTCGCCCCGCTGCTGTCTTTGGGCAGCGTCAACCCCGCAGGCATACGCGTCATCGACACCGGCGCGCAGATCGCCGCCGTGGCCGAGTCCGGCAACCAGCAGGCGATCGCCTACCTCAACACCCAGGGCTCCACCCTGTCTGGCGACAGTGCCGTCACCGCCAAGGATGCCGCCGCCCTGGAAGGCCTCACCGGCTTCAGCAAGAACGGCCACCTGCTGCAGGTGTGGGACACCGCCGCCCACCTCACCACCCCCGCCTACGCCGCCGCCTTGGCGAGCAACGAGGTGGACGCGGTCTACCTGAAGACCACGGGCGGCGCAGCCAGCGTCACCGCGGCAACCGCTGCCGGCCTGTTCGGCATCGCCGGCTTCCACACCGGCAACCCCGACGGCACGCAGAACGTCCTGAGCGTGTCGGACACCGCCACGCACATCGACGCCACGCTGGCCGCACTCACCAGCAACCGCGCCAGCCTGGGCACCATCACCGTCAACGCGTCCGCCACCGTCTCCGACCAGACGCTTGCGGACCTGCAGGGCCTGGCTGCGGTCGCCGCCCCCGCCACCACCCTGACGGTGCGCGACACCGCCGCCACCATCGCCAACAACGCCGCCGCCCAGGGCACCGGCCACACTATCGAGCCCGTCGCCTGGGCTCTCTCCGGCAACGGCAGCGTCACCGAGGCGCAGGCCGCCTTCCTCGGCACGCTCGCCAACTTCAGCACCGGCGCCTACACCATGTCGCTGAACCTCGCGTCCAACACGGTGATCTCCATCGCCGACGCCAACGCGCTCGGCAACATCGCCTCGGCCATCACGCTGACCGGCGCACACCCGATCGTGGACGGCACGGTGGCGCAGCTCGCCACCCTCACGCCGGCGGCACTTGGCCTGGTCACGCCGGCGCTGATGGACAGCGTGCTGAACATAGGCGCGCTACCGGCAAACTCCCCGCTGCTCACCGGCACCGTGGAGGTCACCGGCGGCGACCCGCTCACCGCGCAACAGGCAGGCGCGCTGCTGGCCCTGGTGCACACCGGCCCCGGCCAGGGGATCGCCGCCGCAAACCTCAGCTTCGACCATGCCCACACCGTCACCGACAGCATCGCCGGCCTACGCGCGCTCACCACGGGCACCGGCTGGACAGGCAACACCGCCACCCACACGGACTTCACGCTGGACGCGCGTGACAGCGCCGCCAACCTGACCAACCCCGCCAATACCGCCTACCTCTCCGGCCTGTCGCAGACCGGCCTGGCCACGCCCAGCCTGATGAATGCCGCCACCGCCACCAGCCTCGCCAACATCGCCAGCACGATCCACTTCCAGCACGACCAGGGTATCTTCGTACAGGATAGCGTCTCCTCCCTGCTCGACCCCTCGAACAGCGCCGGGCTGAGCCTGGCAGACAGCGTCTCCGTGGCGGGCCAGGCCACGGTCGATGCGGCGGACGCCGAATCACTGTTCGGCATACACAACCTGGAGCTCGTCGCCGCGCTGACCATAAGCGACAGTTCGGCCAACCTGCTGGACGGCGTGCTCGGCCAGGACATCGCCGCCAGCCCGTCCGGCGGCGCCATCATCATCCAGCTCGCCGGCCCCGAAACACTCGACGCCGACACCGCCCAGGCGCTGGTCTCCCTGCCCGGCTTCGCCGACACGCATAATCTCACCATCGCCGACGCCAGCTCCTACCTGCTCAACACCGCGAACCTCACCGCCGAGCAGATGGCAGCCAGCGTCACGCTCTCCGGCGACGAGACCGTCTCGGCGAACACCGTCCTGCGCCTGTCCGAAATCCCCCACTTCACCCCGGGCACCTCGCATCTGATACTTGCCAATAACGACTTCGCCAACAACGCGACCCTGCACGCCATCGCCGATGACGGCAGCGCCTTCCAGTCCAACGGCCACATGATCACGCTCACCCAGGACGCGCTGGACCTCTCGCCCACTGAATACGCCGCCCTGCAATCGGACATCGTCAACGCCAACGGCCACGCCATCGGCATGACGCCAACCGTAAACGCGCTGTCAGACACGGCGAATATGCTAACGGTGTCGGCAACCGGCATCGCCGGCGGCACCGTCCACGTCTACGCCCAGGACGGCACCGTGATCTCCAGCACACAGGAGACAAACGCCGGCTTCACCATCACCGCGCCAGACACCGCACCAGGCCACAATTTCGCAATCACCGAGAGCGCAGGCGGTGTGGAAGGCGCCCCGCTGGTGGTGCTGGACGCAACCGGGCTGGAATCGATCGCCAGCGCGGCCGGTGTTACCTTCTCCAGCAACGGCCAGATCCAGATCGATCCAGGCAAGTTCGTCAACCTCTACGAAGCCGGCAGCGTCCCCGCGCTCAGCCATCCGGCGCTCGTCTATGATCCGGTCGCCCACACCGTCTCGCTAGACCTGCCGGGCGGCGGCGCCGTCCCGCTCATCACGCTCGGCGGCACCACGCATCCTTCCAGCCTGGACCTGACGGAAATCGTCATCAAGCATCACGGCTGATAGGGGCGCGCCACCATGCACAGCGTCACCTGGCGCCACCTCCTGGCAGCGGTCGCAAGACCGCTCGCCTGGGTGGTGTTCTTCTCCTGCTTCCTCAACGCCAGCTTCCTGGCAGCCCCGCTCTACATGATGCAGGTCTATGACAGGGTGATGCACAGCCAGAGCATCCCCACGCTGCTCTACCTCACGCTCGCCGTCGCCCTCGCCTACGCCACCTTCGCCCTGCTGGACGCGGTGCGCGGCCAGATCCTGGCCGGCGTCAGCGATGTGGTGGAAGACACGCTCGCCACCCGTCTGCTGCACGGCGCCACGGCACCGCTGCAGCGCGGCCGCGCCCGCCCTGGCCCCGGCCACATCAGTCGGGACCTGGACACGGTACGCCAGTTCGCCTCCGGCGCCGCGGTCCTCGCCTTCATCGACCTGCCCTGGGCCGTCCTCTATCTCGGCGTGCTGTTCCTGCTGCACTGGGCGCTGGGCGCCTTTGCCATCGCGGCGGGCGGCCTCCTGCTGATCCTCAGCCTGGCCGGCGAGCGTGCCGCCCGCGCGCCTATGGCCCAGGCCGGTGCGGTGGCCGGCCGCGCCTACCAGTTCGGGGACGCCATCGCGCGCCACCCGGACTGCGCCAGCACCATGGGCCTGTCCACCACGCTGGCGTCCACCTGGCGCGCCCTGCGCGCGGAGATGCTGGACGCGCAGAACACCGCCAGCCGCCGCGCCGTGGCCTTGGGCGCGCTGGCCAAGTTCATAAGGATGCTGACGCAATCGGCCATACTCGGCGTCGGCGCCTACCTCGCGATAAACCACCGCGTCAGCGGCGGCACGATGTTCGCCGCCTCCCTGCTGCTCGGCCGCTGCCTGGCGCCGGTGGAATCCGTCATCGCAAGCTGGCGCGGCACGCTCGCCGCACGCCAGGCCTGGACCCGCCTGCAGGCCGTCTCCTCTTCCGAGGGTGTGGCAGCCCTCGAGCTGCCGGCCCCCGCCGGCACGCTATCGCTGGAAAGCGTGGGCTGGACGCCCCCGGGGGCCGAGCGCCCGGCGCTCACCGACGTCACGCTGCGCATAGAAGCCGGCGCGGTGCTGGCACTTATCGGCCCGAACGCGGCAGGCAAATCGACCCTGGGCCGCGTGTTCGCCGGCGCCATACGCCCGGATGGCGGCATCGTCCGCCTGGATGGCGCGGAGTACCAGTCCTGGGATGCAGCCCAGATCGGCCGTGCCATCGGCTACCTGCCGCAGGACGCCGCCCTGTTCCCCGGCACCATACGCGACAACATCGCCCGCTTCGGCGATGCACCCGCCGAGGCCGTGATCGCCGCCGCGCAAGCCGCCATGGCGCACGAGATGATCCTGCGCCTGCCGCTGGGATACCAGACGCCGATAGACGACGCGTCCTGCGCGCTGTCAGGTGGCCAACGCCAGCGCGTGGCCCTCGCCCGCGCGCTACTATGGGACCCGCCCGTCCTCGTGCTGGACGAACCGAGTGCCAGCCTGGACGCAGACGGCGAAGCCGCGTTGTTCCGTTGCGTGATCGCCGCGCGCGAGCGCGGCAGAACGGTAGTCCTGATCACGCACAGCACCGCGCTGGTACGCATCGCAGATTTCGTAGCGACAATGGTAGGAGGCCGCATCTTGCGCGTGCAGAAATCTACAGAGTTTTTGACAAGACCCGCAGCCGTTGCAGGAGAATAACGAAGTGAAAAGGGGTCTGGGGGCTAAGGCCCCAGCGGGGTCCAGGGGCAGAGCCCCTGGCCTTACCGCGGTTCAACTCGGCCTTGTGGTGGTAGCGTCCTTCTTCGGAGGCTTCGGCACCTGGGCCGCCCTAGCCCCCCTGGACGGCGCAGTAGTAGGCACCGGCCAGCTAACCGTGCATGGCAACTCCAAGACCGTGCAGCACAAGGAAGGTGGCATAGTCGCCGCCCTGCTGGTGCAGGACGGTGACCGCGTGGCCCAGAACCAGGTCCTCATCCGCCTGGACGACACGCAGGTCACCTCCATGCTGCGCGTCCACCAGGCCCAGCTCGCAGGCGACCAGGCCCTCTGCGCCCGCGACTTGGCAGAAATAGCCGGCGCCGCCATGATCACCTTCCCCGCCGACCTCACGGACGCTGGCCAGGCCGCGCAATCCGTCATGCAGCGCGAGCGCGTGGTGTTCGACAACCACCGCGCCCTCCTCGCCCAGCAGCTCCACATCATAGACGAGCGCATCACCCAGGCCCGCCAGCAGCAATCCGGCGCGGACGCCCAGCACCAGGCATCCATGCGCGGGCTCGCCTTCGGCACCCAGCAGCTCGGCGCGCTGACCACGCTGGAACGCATGGGCCTGGCCGGCCACAACACCGTGCTCGAGCTCTCCCGCAGCGTCGAAGCCCTGCGCGGCGAGACGGGCCAACTGCAATCCGACATCACGCGTCACGCCGCAGAAGCCGCCGAGCTGGAAGCCGAAAAACTCCGCCTGCGCGCCGCCGCCCAGGCCGACGCCACCCACGAACTCCGCGAAGCCCAACTGCGCATAAACGACGTCCTGCCCCGCCTGGTCGCCGACCGCGACCTGCTCGCCCGCCTGGACATTCGCGCCCCCGTCGCCGGCCAGGTCGTGGACCTGCAGGCCTTCACCCGCGGCGGCGTCATCGAACCAGGCAAGCCGATCCTGCAGATCGTTCCCGAAACCCGCCGCATCGTCGCCACCGCCGAAATCCGCCCCGAGGACATCGAGCACCTGCGCGCCGGCCAGCCCGCCCGCATCATCGCCACCGGTTTCAACGCCCGCGAGACCCAACCGATGGACGGCCGCGTGGACATCATCTCCGCCGACCGCATCACCGACCCGCGCACCGGCCGCACCTATTATACCGTGGAGGTCTCGCTACTCGCCGACCACGCAAAAGGCGCGCTGTTGCGTCAGCTCGGTCCTGGCATGCCTGTCGAGGTCGTTGTCCCAGTCAAGCCACGCACGGCGCTGGATTACCTGACGGAGCCGCTGCGCTCGAGCCTGCGCTCCGCGGGGCGAGAGATGTAAGCAGGCAAGCCAAAAACTTCTATCCCCGACGCCTACATCAACAACTGGGTGCTTCAAAACAAACCAAGACACCTACAGAAGCGCAGGGACAAAAGTTTTTTGCTTCTTTTTTTCAAAAAAGAAGGCCTTGCTTTCTTACTACCGGGCAACATTCCATGAAACCGCTGTCTTACTGCCGAGCAATACTCCACGAAATCTCGACCCGCCTGTTCTGCGCCTCAGCCACCCCGTCCTCCGTCTTGACCGCCGGATTGGTCTCACCTTTTGCCAGAACCTGCGTCCGCTCCGCCGGAATACCGCGGGCCACCAGCCCACGTGCCACAGCAAGTGCGCGCTCGTTCGACAGCAGCAGATTGCTGACAGGATGACCCACGGAATCCGACCCGCCGCTCACAATCATGATGACCGGCCGCGCCTCCCGATATAACCGGGCCGCCTTGTCAAGCACGGCCTCGTTCTCGGCACTCAGTGCCTTCTGTCCGGTCCTGAAAAGCAGCACCAGCTTGCCGTCAGCCGTTCCACCCTCCTGCGATCCGCCGGGCGCGGGCGAGCTGACAGGTGCTGCCGGCACACCGATAGGCGCCGCAGGCGCCACCTGAGCAAAACCCGCCCGCGCCCCGCCTACCGTGCAGGCTACCGCTAGCAAGGCTCCAAAGACCGGGCGCATGTACGCCTCCTAAATGTTGGATCATAACTTCAGCGCACGGAACGCCGCCCAGACGCCCGGGTTCAGGCCCGCACCCCGGTGCACACATTGTTGTAGCCACGCCGACACGAAAGCGCCCCGCCTGCGCAAGGCTACGCCTCCACCACCCGACGCAGCGCCCGCCCCCCCAGCCATCGCGCAGCGCCGATCACCAGCAGTATCGCCACCCCATGCACCGCCAGATCATCCACCGTGGCGTCAAAAGGATGGATCAACGTCAGCAGACTCGCCGCAGCCCCGGCACTCGCCAGACCGCCAAGTGCCGCCGTCAACCCGGGCCGCAGCGGATACGCCCGCATCAACAGCCAGGTCAGCAGCAGCGTCAGCGGCAAGGAGACCAGCAGCAACACCTCCAGACACGCCATGGGGTGCATCGCCGGCTCCGGCACGGTCGCCGCCACAGGCGCCAGCCGCATGCACCCCTCGGTGCTCGCCGCCACCCAAAGCAGCAGTGGCGGCAAGGGCAACAACGCCCAGCGCACCGAGCGTCCGGGCACGGCGATCTGCAGCGCCGCCACCCCGGCACACACGGCCGTCAGCACCGCACCCGACTGGCTCAGCCACATGTCTGGCGCGCCCATGAGCCGGGTCCGCAGCGCCTCCCAATCGGTGAAGAACGACAGCAGCGCCGCAATCCAGAGCACCGCCGCCAGCCACACCGCCGCACGCTGCCAGGCCGGCGCCAGCCGGCGCACCGGTCGCAAATCCGCGCTCAACTGCGCGATCAGCACGTCCGTCACATGCGTGTCAGGCATCGTCCAGCCGCTCCACCCGGCTGCGCAGCGCCCGCAACGCCCGATGCAGATTTACCTTCAGCGCAACCTTCGTCCGCCCCGTCTCCGCCGACGCCTCCTCCAGGGACCGCTCCGACAAAGCCAGCAACTCCACAGCCTGCCGCTGCAACGGCGGCAACGTGGCCACCGCCGCCCGCAACCTGGCCGCATCGTCGCCCCGGCTCACCGACGCTTCCGCATCCCCGCCAGGCTCGGCATGCGCCATATACGCGACCTCGTCCTGCACCTCGCGCGCCCCTTGTCGCCCATGCAGCCTGAGCGAATCGATCGCCCGCCTTGCCGCGATCGCGCGCAGCCAGGGCGCGAACGGCCGGTCCGGATCATACGTCGCCCGCGCCCGGTGAATGGTCATCAACGTGTCCTGCACCACGTCATCCACCCTGTCCGGCCTTACGCCGGCCCGCCTGGCCGTGGCCCCGATCAGCGGCACACACGCTTTCAGCACGCGGGCGTAGGCCTGCTGATCGCCCGTCTGGGCGGCGCGCATGAGGGCGGCCAGGTCGTCCATGGGCGGACGTTACGCGGAGACTAAGCAAGGAAGGAAGGCCTTCTTTTTTGAAAAAAGAAGCAAAAAACTTTTGTCTCGGCTGTCCCGGACTCAGAGCAATCATGATCCGCTGTACCAATTATAGCCCAGATCTTCCCAGTAGCCGCCGGGGTTGTCGTTCGTCACCGTAATGGCCGAGATGTTCTTCGGGTTCTTGAACCCGAGCTTCGTCGGTATGCGTAAGCGCACCGGCGCACCCCACTCCGGCGTCAGCGGCGCGCCCTCGAAATCCAGCGCCAAAATCGTCTGCGGATGCAGCGCGCTCGCCATGTCTATGCTCGACGAGTAATCGTCGAAGCACTCGAACCCTACATACTTCGCCCTGAGATCCGCCCCCACGCGCCGCAGGAACACCCGCAGCGGCACCCCGGACCACTGCCCGATCTGGCTCCATCCCTCCACGCAGATGTGCCTGGTGATCTGGCCCTCCTGCGGCAGCGTCCGCAACCGGTCCAGCTTCCAGCTCGACGTGTCGCTGACCAGCCCGCCCACCTCCATCGCCCAGTCCGCATCGGGGCGGCGCACCTGGCTGATCGGGTAATACGCATTGAACTTGAACGGCCTGGTGATCTGGTCCGGCCGGAACGTGGCGGCCAGCCGGTTCGGATCGAACAGCAGCTCCTGCATTCGGTCGTTGAACTTCAGCATCGCCCACAGCATGCGGTCGAACACCCCGTCCTTGGTGGACAAATCGCCGCACCCGGTCAGCAGGGACACCGCCCCCACCGACAGCGCCCCGCGCAGCAGATGCCGCCGCTCGAGCCGCCGAAGCTGCACCAGATGGTCCGCCCGCCGTATCACTGTCCCGCGTCCTCCAGCGCCACGTCCTGCCGTACGCGCCCGCCGGTGACCATGCTGACCAGCGTGGACGGCACCAGCGCCACCAGCGCCACATGCACCACCGTAAAGGCCACAATGGAGCTCATCAGCGCAAAATGGATCCGCCGCGCCAGGTCATACCCGCCAAAGACCCAGGTCAGCCACCCAAGCTGCACCGGCTTCCAGATGGAAAGCCCCGTCAGCACCGCCAGCACGGCGGCCACCGTCACCAGCACGTAGAGCAGCCGCTGCACCGCGTTATACGTCCCCAGCCGATGCCGCAGCCGGAACCGCAGCGCCGCACCCAGATCCCGCACCACCGCCATCGGCTGCAACGGCAGGAAATCCCGCCTGAAATGCCCGCTCGCCAGCCCCCAGGCCAGATACACCGCCCCGTCGGCAATCAGCACCCACATAGCGCTGATGTGCCAGGCGATCCCGGCGCCAAGCCACCCGCCCAGCGTCCACGCCGGCGGTATTACGAACGGCAAGATCGGCGACGCATTGTAGATCGCCCACCCGCTCAGGATCATCACGATCATCGCCGCCGCACCCACCCAATGGGTGACGCGCACGATCACCGAATGCGCATTGGTGTATTTGGCCAAGATGGTCTCCTGTCGATGCGTATATTCGCCAGCTTCAGACTGTGGGTTACATAAGAAGGAAAGCAGTTCTTTTTTGAAAAAAAGAACCAAAAAACTTTTGCTCCGTTCGCTGGCCCGGCCGCCAGGCTTCTCCTGGAACGCTTGTCTGCGGACCGAGAAAATCAACCGCCCAGAGACCCTGCCCGTCCTGGACACAGACGGCTTTCCATCGCTTCGGACAAAGCCTCTTGGTGTTCTTGGTGCGTTTGGTGGTTGAACGCTC
>CAXTCL010000020.1:0-29001 GCA_964242035.1 uncultured Acetobacteraceae bacterium
CTCCTGGAACGCTTGTCTGCGGACCGAGAAAATCAACCGCCCAGAGACCCTGCCGTCCTGGACATAGACGGCTTCCCGTCGCTTCGGACAAAGCCTCTTGGTGTTCTTGGTGCGTTTGGTGGTTGAACGCTCTTTCTTCGCTTCCGTCCGCCCGAGACGGCCAAAGAAAAGCACCGCGCACCATCCCATGGTAACCACCACACCCCATCTATCGAACAACCAACCGAACCTGGGAACCCACACCACATGACACGCAGGACCTTCCTCCTGACCGGCACGGCAACCCTCGGCGCCCTTACCTGGCTGGCCGCCACGCGCACCACCCCGGCCCGCGCCGCCCAGCAGCCCTTCGCGGTCACCCACACGGACGCCGAGTGGCACCGCCTGCTCTCCCCGGCCGCCTACTACGTCCTGCGCGAGCAAGGCACCGAAGCGCCCGAATCCAGCCCGCTCGACCACGAATACAGCGCCGGCCGCTACGACTGCGCCGGCTGCGCCCTGCCCCTGTTCGCGTCTGCCACCAAGTTCGACAGCGGCACCGGCTGGCCCAGCTTCTACCAGCCGCTGGCAGGCGCCATCTCCACCGCATCCGACAGCAGCCTGCTGATGGAACGCACCGAAGTGCATTGCGTCCGCTGCGGCGGCCACCTCGGCCACGTCTTCAATGACGGCCCGAAACCCACCGGCCTGCGCTACTGCATGAACGGCGTCGCCCTCAGCTTCCAGAAAGGAGCCACCGCATGAACCGCCTCGCCAAACTCGGCTTGGGCCTCACCGCCGCCGCCCTCCTCGCTACCACCGCTCTGCACGCCCCGGCCGCGCGTGCCGAAGGCGAGCACGTCGTCCCCGCCCCCGCCACCGACCTGCCAGCCAGCACCACCTCACAAACCGCCGTACTCTCCGGCGGCTGCTTCTGGGGCGTCCAGGGCGTCTTCGAACACGTGCGCGGCGTGCAGCGCGTGATAGCAGGCTACAGCGGCGGCAGGGCCGACACCGCCAACTACGACACCGTAAGCACAGGCGATACCGGCCACGCCGAATCCGTCCAGATCACCTACGACCCCAAGCAGATCAGCTACGGAAAGATCCTGCAGATCTTCTTCAGCGTAGCCCTGGATCCCACGATGCACGACGCCCAAGGCCCCGACAGCGGCACGCAATACCGCTCGGAGATCTTCGCCGCCACGCCGGACCAGGCGCGCATCGCGCACGCCTACATCGCCCAGCTCGACGCCGCCCACGCCTATCCCGCGCCGATCGCTACCCGCGTCGACCCGCTCTCCGGCTTCTACCCCGCCGAGGCCTATCACCAGGACTTCCTGGAGCATAACCCCGACTACCCCTACATCGCCGTCAACGACATGCCGAAAGTCCGCGCGCTGCAGACGTTGTTCCCGTCGGATTACGTGCCTGAAGCGAAGATGAGCGGCTTCAAGTCGTAGGCAAGCAAGGCCTTCTTTTTTGAAAAAAAGAAGCAAAAAAATTTTGACTCCGCTGTCGCGCCGCGTTCCAACCGCCGTTCATAGGCATCAAAAGTTTTTTGGTTCTTTTTTTCAAAAATGACGTACTTCCTTGTCTTCATGACTCTCTCACAATCCTCATTTCAAGAGCATCGCAGGTAGTCCGGGTCCTGCCATCCGAAGCCTACGTCGAGCTGCCGTAACTCGACCGCGAGGGTTGTGCTATCTTCTGGTGAATGCGCCGCCCGTGCCGCACCCGTTCAACTACGCGGCGCCAATTTTCCATTCTCATCGAAAGCGCTTGTCGCATCCTGGCCGGTGACGACGAGTCCGTGCCAGCCAAACAGCTTTACGAAAAGCCCGTAGCGGTTGAGCGGCGACATCCAGGCCGGCATGATGTAGTCGGGAACGGCCTCATCGGCGATGGTCTGGTTCCCGCCTGTGGCAGACAAGGCCGCCCTCACATTCGTGACAAAGGCTGCAGGCCGGTCCGCTCCCGCATACCATAGATGCGGCACATTCTCGCCGGCTTTGAGCAACTTGATGGACGCGAAGATGGTAGCGAAAACGATGACAGCCAGGCGTGGCGACGGAAAAATATTCCGGCCGCGCGCAGGACGGCCGAGCGCAATGACCAGGAGCGCCAGGAACAAGCAAAAGATGTCCGCATAGTATCGGGCGATCTCCGCCGCTTCGAGACCAAACGGTACGGCACGGTTCCAGCCGACAACGCCGATGCTGATCACGAAATACGCGGCGAAGCCGCCCCACAATATCACGTTGACCGGATTTCGGCTCACCGACCAGAGCACCAGGGCAAACACCAGTATGTTTGCCACCACGAGTCCGGCGGACCCGTGCTGCAGCCCCAGTGTCGCTGTCAGAAACCCCCGATTCCAGCCGATCCAGATGAATCGCATGAGCGTGGCAAGATCAGGACGCACGACCTGGCTGCTGTATTGCCCGAAATGAACGATACCGAGATAGATCGGAACGATCGCCAGCGTTGGCCAGACGTCGCGCACGCTTCCCAGCACCATCGGCCAGGCCCGCGATGGCCCGCGCGCAGCGCGAAAGAACAGCCGTATGGCCAGCATCAGGACGATCGTGAAAAGCCCTTTAAGATAGAACAGCAACCCGCTCAGGAAGCACAAGGCGGCGGCGGACTTTCTGGCAAGACGCGGCGCTTCATCCTGCGCCACGAGAACGATGCACACCAACGAAGCAACGGCGGAGCTGAGAACGCTGAGCGCGGCACTCCACCACTGGTACGTGGTCACAAAGACCGGCGAGAACGTCAGCAATGCCAGTATCGGCAGCATCGCAAATACGCCAACGTCTCGCTTCCAGGCCAGCCGCGAAACCAGACCGATAGCGGCCCACTCGAACAGGACAAGCAGACATCTGAACGGCCAGAAATAAAGGCCGAAGAGATGCAGATAGACCGAGTTGGCCAGCCGGTACAAGGGAACGAACTGCCCGAACACGTCTCGGACAAGGTATCTCCAGGAAAGACCCATGTCGGCGGCGATGACGAAATTCAGAAAGTCATCCGAAAAGAAATAGAAATCTCTGCTTCTGACAACAACCACGATCACGCTGACGATTACGGCGGATGCACTCAGCAGGAGAAGTCCGCCATGCTCCGGATCATGCACCTCGTATCTTGCAGGTGTCATTCGGCCGCCTCGAAATGTCGTCTCCGCCGCATACGCCATACTCGCCCACGCAAGCCGCGCTGTCCACGCGACAGCAGGATGCTCGTCGCCGAACTGGCCACCTCCTCGATCTGCCATATCCGCGCAACACCGTATCCAAACCGTTGCGGACCGTCCGCAACCAGCCCCACCACCATGCGCCAACGCCGCTTTGACCCGTCCCATCCGCCCACGCCGGCACGCTCCACCCCGAGACGAGCAGTTTCCCGCTTCCGCCCGAGCGCCCCACGGCGCATCCTCCAGGCCTCGCGACAGGACCGCCGCACATGGACCAGATCACCGCCCACGCCCCGCAAGACCGCCCCCGCATCACGCAGGACTACCTGGCGCTCGAATCCCGCTACGGTGCGGACAACTACAAGCCAATGGACGTGGTCCTCACCCGCGGCCAGGGCGTCTGGGTCTGGGACGTGGACGGCAACCGCTACCTCGACGCGCTGTCCGCCTACTCCGCGGTAAACCAGGGCCACTGCCATCCCCGCATACTCGCCGCCATGGTCGAACAGGCCGGCCGCCTCACCCTCACCTCACGCGCCTTCCACAACGACCAGCTCGGCCTGTTCTACGAGGAGATCTGCGCGCTGACCCACACCAGCGCCGTCCTGCCGATGAACTCCGGCGCCGAAGCCGTGGAATCCGCTCTCAAGGTCGCCCGCAAATGGGGCTACCAGGTCAAAGGCGTCCCGGAAAACCAGGCCAAGATCATCGTCTGCGGCGACAACTTCCACGGCCGCACGCTGGCCATTGTCGGCTTCTCCACCGATCCGGTAAGCCGCGCCGATTTCGGCCCCTTCACCCCCGGCTTCATCGTCGTCCCCTACGGCGACGCAGCCGCCCTCGCCGCCGCCATAACCTCCAACACCGTCGCCGTCCTCCTCGAACCCATCCAGGGCGAAGCCGGCGTCATCATCCCGCCGGACGGCTACCTGCGCGCCGTCCGCCGCCTCACCACCGAGCACCGCATCATCATGGTGCTCGACGAAATCCAGACTGGCCTCGGCCGCACCGGCCGCCTCCTCGCCGAGGAACACGAGGGCGTCGAAGCCGATCTCACCCTCGTCGGCAAAGCCCTCTCCGGCGGCTTCTACCCGATCAGCGCGGTGCTCTCGAACGCCGAAGTCATGGGCGTGCTCAAACCAGGCGAACACGGCAGCACCTTCGGCGGCAACCCGCTCGCCTGCGCCATCGCCCGCATGGCGCTGCGCGTGCTGACCGAGGAAGGCATGATAGAAAACGCCGCCACTCAAGGCGCGCGCCTGCTGGCCGGCCTCCGCGCGCTCGCCTCCCCGCGCGTGCGCGACATACGCGGCCGCGGCCTGATGCTCGCGGTCGAACTGCACGAACACGCCGCCCCCGTGTGCAAGGCGCTGCAGAAATCCGGTGTGCTGTGCAAGGAGACACACGAGAACACCATACGCATCGCGCCGCCGCTGGTGATCACGGCAGAGCAGGTCGATTGGGCTTTGGAGCGGTTTGCTACGGCGTTGAAGTAAGCAAGCAAGCAGTTCTTTTTTGAAAAAAGAACCAAAAAACTTTTGCTCCCTTCGCCTGCACCAAGGCCCTCTTTGATCCTGCTGAGGTCCCGCCGTGCAGAACCCAACCCGGGCGTGCATGCCATGTTTCCGATCACCGCCGTCGGATCTGCTTCGCTGAAACGCACACCGCCGCGTTCCCGCGACAGCGGACCAAAAGCTTTTTGCTTCTTTTTCTCGAAAAAGAAGGCCTTCCTTCCTTACACTAACGCACCCATCACCGCCCCCCCGGGTCGTACAGCCCCCACCCGCCTCTTCAACCGCTGCGCGAGACAGGCAGACGCAGGCACGCATCTGCGGCACCAACAGCCGCCACAATCCTGTTGCGACACTGCGTGGTTTCAACTAACACGAACATGGGATGCAAAATCCAAAGAAGACGTCCGTGAGGAACAACGCCTTCAAAACGAAGGAAAGTTTGGCCCGGTTTGCCGGCCAGGGATGGCAGCCTCGCCTCCGGCATACAGGCAGCCGCCAGGCCTATGTATTTGCTGCCGCCGCAGTATTGGCAGTGTCGGCGCTGAATACGACAGTATTCCTCATCGTCCCCACGCCGTCTCTTGTTCTTCTCATGCCTGCCCTGGTTCTGACGGGCCTGTTCTGCGGCGCGGGCCCGGCGCTTGCGCTGGCCGTGATGGGCGCCCTGATGGCCGGCCTGTCTCCGGCGCCGATCGGCTTTCCGGCCGCCATGCCGGCGTGGCAGCTTTTCCTACGGGCCATGCTGTTCGTGTCCATCTCGGGACTGGTCATCTGGATCACGTCGGCTCTGCGCGCTATGCTGATGGATGCCGGGAGTGCACGACTGAAGGTCGATGCTGCGCTTGGAAAAGGCAGCGTCGGCGCGTGGGAACTCGACCTCCTCACGCACATGGTGCGCGCCTCGGCGAGCGCCCACCAGCTTTTCGGCCTGCAATACACCGGGCAGGCCATACACATAGACAAATGGCTGTCGCAGATACTCCCGGAGGACGCGGCCGCCATACGCAAGAGCTTCCACGCGTCGCCCCAGGACCAGACAAGCTACCTCGCCGAGTACAGGGTCTCGCGCAACGATGGACATGACAGGTGGATCCTGTCGCGCGCCGGCATGCTCGTGACGGAAGGCAGGTCCCGCCTGATCGGCGCGCTCATAGACGTCACCGACCGCCACGTGGCCGAAGAGCGGTTCCGCGAGGCCACCGCCCTGCTCAGCACGATCGTGGAGACCGCCCCTGCCATGATCTACGCCAAGGATCTGCAGGGAAGGATGCTGCTTGCCAACCGGCCGGCCCTGAAGGTCATCGACAAGCCCTGGGGTGAGGTCGAGGGCCGTACCGAGCTGGAGTTCCTCTCCGATCGGGCACAGGCCGCCGCCGTGGTCGCCAACGACCAGCGCCTGATGCAGGCCGGTCAAGCCGAACAGCTCGAAGAGCAGGTGGGCCAGAACGAGGGTTCGGCGCGCGTCTGGTCATCGGCAAAGGCACCGATGCATGATTCCGCCGGCGCCGTGGTCGGCCTGGTCGGCGTGTCGGTCGAGATCACCGAACAGAAGCGCGTCGAAGCCCGGCTCCGGCTGCTGGTCGACGAGCTGAACCACCGCGTGAAGAACACGATCGGCATCGTCCAGGGTATCGTCGTCAGGACCCTCCACGGGAGCGACCCCGCGATGCGGCAGGTCCTGCTGAGCCGGCTGGTGGGACTGGCCGCCGTGCATGACCTCCTGGTGCTCGAGGAATGGGAGGGTGTCTGTCTCGATGACGTCGTGGCCGTCGTGCTCGCGCCGCACGGCGGCCTGGAAGATCCGCGCTTCCGCGTCTCGGGACCCAAGCTGCGGCTGACCCCGAAAGCGGCCCAGACGATGTCCATGGGCCTTCACGAACTGACGACGAACGCCCTAAAGCACGGCGCCATGTCGAACTCCGATGGCAGGATAACGATCGACTGGCTGATAACGGACGAGGGCGCCCCCAGGCTGCGCCTGACCTGGGCGGAGCAGGATGGTCCGGCCGTCACGCCGCCGGTGCGCAAGGGCTTCGGCTCGTGGCTCATGCAGCGCGGCCTGCCGAACGACCTGGCCGGCACCGTGCGGCTGGACTTCGATCCAGCCGGGCTCGTCTGCGTGATCGAGGCTCCCCTTGCCGCGATTGCCGCATCGAACCTCACACTACCCTTAAATGCCGCCGCGCAAGCCGGCAGGTCATGAATGCCGGACGAATACGGGTCCTGCTGGTCGAGGACGAAGCCTTCATCGCGATGGTCGTGGAATGCTATCTCGAAGAACTCGGCTGCGACGTCGTGGCAACCGCGTCCCGGCTGGAAGACGGCATCCGCAAAGCAACCGACCTGCAGATCGATGTGGCACTTCTGGACGTGAACCTGGCCGGCAAGCTCAGCTACCCCATTGCCGACGTGCTCAATTCACGCAAGATCCCCTTCATCTTCGCGACCGGCTACGGCTTTTCCGCCTTGCCGGACACGTTCGACGGCGCGCCTGTGCTGCCCAAGCCGTTCGAACAACAGACGCTCGCGCAGGCTCTGACCGGCTTGCTTGGAATTCAGGTATAGCAGGGCACTGACGTTTTTCGAAGGAAGCAAGGCCTTCTTTTTTGAAAAAAAGAAGCAAAAAACTTTTGCTCCTCCGCTGTGTCCGACGCCCCGGCAAATCCGGACGCACCCGCGATGATGCAAATGCGGGAGAGCAAAAGTTTTTTGGTCCTTTCTTTTAAAAAAGGGACTGCTTGCTTACTTCGCCGCCATCAAACCTCACGCGAGAAAAACAAGCTGTTTGCATCCGCAACGTAATCGCCGAACGGCGCACAAGGCACAAACCCGTGCCGCGCATACAGCGCATGCGCCGGCCTGAAGAAATCCCAGGACCCGGTCTCCAAACTTAGCCGACGCAGCCCCACTTGGCGCGCTTGCGCCACCACATGACGCAGCAGCGCCGAACCCACACCCTGCCGCCGCATCGCCTCCGCCACATGCATGGATTTCACCTCGCCATGCACTATGGAAAGCCGCTTCAGCGCCGCGCATCCCGCCAGCGCGTCTTCCAGCCACCCCGTCCAGAACGCAATGTCCGGCGCCCGCAAGCCGCTCAGATCCAGCGCATGCGCGCTGCCTGGCGCCGTGGACGCCCGCACGCTGCGCACATGCACCCCCAGCAGCGCCACCACGCGCGTATCGTCCAGCCCACCGGCCACAACCCGCAGGCTCACGGCTGCACCACCACCGGCGACACCCCGCCCATCCAATACGCGAGCTCCCGCGGATGCCCGATCCGCCACACCGCCAGCTCGGCCGCGCAGCCCGCCGCCAGCGTGCCCACCTCGCCAGCCAGTCCCAGCGCGTGCGCCGCCTCCCGCGTCACCCCCGCCAGCGCCTCCTCAGGCGTCAGCCGGAACAGCGCGCAGGCCAGGTTCATCGCCATCAGCAGCGAGCACAGTGGCGAGGACCCAGGATTGCAATCCGTCGCCACCGCCATGCGCACCCCATGCGCGCGAAACGCCGCCACAGGCGGCGTCTGACTTGCCCCCACGGTCGCATACGCCCCAGGCAGCAGCACAGCCACCGTGCCCGCCGCCGCCATTGCCCGCACCCCATCCTCGGACGTGTATTCCAGATGGTCCGCCGACCGCGCCCCGAACTCGGCCGCCAGCGCCGCCCCGCCGCCGTCGCTCAACTGGTCCGCATGCAGCTTCACCGGCAACCCCAGCGCCCGCGCCGCCACGAACAGCCGCCGGACCTGCGCCGCACTGAACGCGATCGGCTCGGCAAAAGCATCGACCGCATCTACCAACTTCCCCGCCACCGCCGCCGGCAGAAGCTTATCGATCACGAACGACACGTATTCATCCGCCCGCCCGGCAAACTCCTGCGGCACAGCATGCAGCGCCAGCAAACTGGTCACCACGCGCACCCCATGACGCGCCCCCAGCCGCCGCGCTACGCGCAACATCTTCAGCTCGCCCTCCAGCGAAAGCCCATACCCGGACTTGATCTCAGTTGTGCGCACCCCGTCCGCCATCAGCCGCGCCAGTCGCCCGCCCGCCGCTTCCATAAGCGCCGCCTCGCTCGCCTCCCGCGTCGCCCGCACCGTCGACAATATCCCGCCACCCCGCCGTGCCGCGCCCTCGTAACTGTCCCCGCGCAGCCGCGCCTCGAACTCCGCCGCCCGCTCCCCGCCAAACACCAGATGCGTGTGGCAATCGATCAGCGCCGGCGTGATCCAGCCGCCATTGGCGTCATGCCGCATCGTCCCCGGACCAGCCAGCTCCGCCGGCATCTCCGCCCGCCGCCCGGCATACCAGATGCGCCCGCCGCCGATCGCCAGCGCGCCGTCCTCTATCGCGCCGTAGGGCGCGCCACCTGGCACCATCGTCGCCAGGTTGGCATGCCAGATCGCGTCGGCTGGTCGGGTCATTCGTTGCACCTGTTAGACAGCAAGCAGTCCTTTCTTGAAAAAAAGGACCAAAAAACTTTTACCTCACCGCATTTGCGTCAGCCGCGTGCCGCCTGAAATGCCGGGGCGCTGAAACAATCTAGGAAACATCCCCTCGTTGCTGGCACAGGCTCGTTCGTGACACTTGAGAGAATCAACGACCAAGCGCACCAAGAACACCAAGAGATCTCGTTCAACCGACAACGACCCGTCTGCCCCCCAGCAACGACCACACCTCCAATAAAACAACCCCTTGTGTCCCCCACCCCCAGCCAAACCACCACATCACGCCAACATTTCTCCGCCGTCTGGACTCTGCTGGACACCGGCTTGCAGTCAAACATCCAGATCGACCACGACGCCGGCCAGATCACCCGCATCGCCCCCGGCACATCCATAAAGCGTATCGGCCCCTCTTCTTCGCGCCCTCAGTGCCCTTCGTGTCCTTGGTGTGAAAAGCCCGGCTTCCCCAAAGCGCGCCTCCATAGAAACACAAGCCTTCACAACCGGCGCCCCACCAACCCACATGCAAACTATACCCAGCCCAAAGGACCCCACCATGAACGACGCCCCCACCACCTACACCCCACCAAATATCTGGACCTGGAACAAGGAAAACGGCGGCCGCTTCGCCAGCATCAACCGCCCCGTCTCCGGCGCCACCCACGAAAAAGCCCTCCCCGTCGGCCGCCACCCGTTCCAGCTCTACTCGCTGGCCACGCCGAACGGCATGAAGGCGTCGATCATGCTGGAAGAGCTGCTCGCCGCCGGCCATAGCGGCGCCGAATACGACGCCTGGCTCATACGCATAAACGAGGGCGACCAATTCTCCAGCGGCTTCGTCGCGGTCAACCCCAACTCGAAGATCCCGGCACTGGTGGACCGAAGCGGCGCCGAGCCGGTGCACGTCTTCGAATCCGGCGCCATCCTGATGCACCTGGCCGAAAAGTTCGCCGCCTTCTTGCCCACAAGCGGTCCCGCGCGCACATCCTGCCTGTGCTGGCTGTTCTGGCAGATGGGTGCCGCCCCCTATCTCGGCGGCGGCTTCGGCCATTTCTACGCCTACGCGCCCACCAAGATGGAATACCCGATCGACCGTTTCGCCATGGAAGTGAAACGCCAGCTCGACGTGCTGAACCGCCGTTTGGCGGAAAGCCCCTATCTCGCAGGCGACGAATACACCATCGCCGACATCGCCAACTTCCCCTGGTATGGCGGTCTCGTCCACGGCCTGCTCTACAACGCCGCCGAATTCCTCCAGGTCCAGGAATACACCAACGTCCTGCGCTGGGCCGACACCATCGCCGCGCGCCCCGCGGTGCAGCGCGGCCGCATGGTGAACCGCGTGATGGGAGAACCATCCTCGCAATTGCACGAACGCCATGATGCGTCTGATTTCGAGACGCGTACGCAGGACAAGATAGGCTAGCAAGGCCTTCTTTCCTGAAGAAAGAAGCAAAAAACTTTTAATCCCTGTCGGCGCGTGTTTCAGCACTCGCCGACAGGGGCCAAAAGTTTTTTGGTCCTTTTTTTCAAAAAAGGACTGCTTTCTTTCTCTCTCGCCGCCCTACCCCTCAACCCCAGATTAACCCCTCCCAACTAAGATCACCCGCATGGATGGTCTGGTCACACAGAGCTTGCTGCCCGACTCACCCGGCCGCCAGTCGGCTGAAATGCTGGACGAGGTGTCCGCCGCAATTCTGGCCGTCGCGTCCGATGGCGTCTGCACCTACGCCAATTTTGCGGCCGAGGCCCTCTTCACGCCGTTGCAGCCGCTCGGCATCAAACTGCGCGCGCTTCTGGGCCTGGCAGGCTTCTCCAACGGTGCCGCCCTGGTAGAGGCGACGGAGTCCGCGCGCCCCGGCAATGCCGTACGCATCGGTTCCGCCGATGGGCGTATTCTGGAAGGTCGTGTCCGCGGCCGGGAGGATGGCGGCGCCGTCATCACCTTGTTTGACGTCACTGACTACATACGCGATGCCGAGCTCGCGGCCCACGATCCGCTGACCGGCCTGTCGAACCGCACGGCGTTTGCCAAATGCCTGAAGGAGCAGCTCGCCAGCGCGGACCGTCTCTCCGCGCCGGTTGCCGTGGTCTGTATCGATCTTGACCACTTCAAGCGGGTCAACGACACGCTCGGCCACCCGATAGGGGATGCGTTGCTGGTAAAGGTTGCCGAACGCCTGCGCAGTGCCGTGCGTCAGTCGGACATGGTGGCCCGCCTGGGCGGCGACGAGTTCGCAATCATCCAGTCCGGCATGGCACAACCGCACTGCGCGGAGATGATGGCCGCCCGCCTGGTGGATCTTGTCGGCCGCGCCTACGCACTCGGCGGCCACCTGGTTAACATCGGCGCCAGCGTCGGCATCGCCATCTCGCCAGATGACGGTGAGGACCATGACGAGCTGTTGCAGCACGCCGACATCGCGCTCTATCGCGCCAAGACGGACGGCCGCGGCAGGTATCGCTTCTTCCACGCCGGCATGGACGCGGAGATGCAGAAGCGGCGCCAGCTCGAGCTCGATCTGCGACGCGCGCTGGCACTCCGGCAGTTCGAAATCGTCTACCAGCCGCAGGTGCACCTGGGCAGCGACGAACTGACCGGCTTCGAGGCGCTGCTGCGCTGGCGCACGCCCGAGCGCGGCAACGTCTCGCCCGCGGAATTCATTCCCCTCGCCGAAGAACTTGGCCTGATCGTGCCGATCGGCGAATGGGTCATGCGCACCGCATGCAGGGAGGCGGCCGGCTGGTCACGTCCGATCACCGTCGCCGTCAACATCTCCGCCGTGCAGTTCCGTGGCAGCAAGCTCGTGCCGATGGTCAGCGCCGCGCTGGCCGCCTCCGGCCTGGATCCACGTCGGCTCGAGCTCGAAATCACCGAAGGCGCCCTGCTCGACAACACCGCCACGGTATTGCAGGAACTCAATGCGCTGAAGGCGCTCGGCATCCGCATCTCGATGGACGATTTCGGCACCGGCTATTCTTCGTTGTCCTACCTGCAGAAGTTTCCGTTCGACAAGATCAAGATCGACCAGTCCTTCGTACGCGGCGACCAGGGTACCGGCAGCAGCGCCATCGTGCGCGCCGTGACAGCAATCGGCGTCAGCCTCGGCATCACAACCATCGCCGAGGGGGTCGAAACGCAGTCCCAGCTAGAGCGCGTGCGCGCCGATGGCTGCAACGCCGTGCAGGGCTACCTCACTGGGCGCCCGCTCACCGCCGCCGCGGCCGCCGCCCTGCTCGACGGTCCGGCGGTCCCCACAACCAGCAGATCGGATGATCCCTCGTGAAGGACACAATCCACAGGCTCGTCTATTACAGCCGCAACCGCATCGTCGGCCCGCAGGAGGAACTCGCCGCCGCCATCCATGGCGTGCTCGCCGCGTCCCGCCGCAACAACCCCCGCGCCGGCGTGACCGGCGCGCTCATGTTCAACGCCGGCTGCTTCGCGCAGGTGCTGGAGGGAACAAGCAGCAACGTCGAGCATGTCTTCGAGCGCATCCAGCAGGACGATCGCCACAGCGACGTCTCTGTGTTGTCGTTCTCCCCAGCTCCCGGCCGCATCTTCGAAAACTGGTCGATGTCGTTCGCCGGTGTCTCTGTGGAGCACGCGGCCCGCTTCGGCTCACTCGACAGCAGCTATGACCCTTCGCGCATGGGCGGCGACTCGATACTCGAGACGCTGCACCGCCTGGTGATCGCCGAGGAAGCGGTCTGCTGAAACTGCGCCGCGCAGAAAGAAAGCAAGGCCTTCTTTTTTGAAAAAAAGAAGCAAAAAACTTTTGGTCTTTGTCGGCGAACGCTTCAGCAACCGCCAACAGGGACCAAAAGTTTTTTGGTTCTTTTTTCAAAGAAGGACTGCTTGCCTTCCTTGCGCGAACTCACACCAAGCCAGCTATCCCCACCCGAAATGTAGCTGTAGGCTGCGCCCGGACAACACCAGGCAAGGGCGCACACATGATCTCACGGCGGCAGGTAGTCCAGATCGGCGTGGCCGCTGCGGCCCTAAGGGGCGCCGCCCGCGCGGCACAGCCCGAAGCCGCCCAAAGCGATGCCGCGTTCGACGCCACGCTGGCCGCCTTCGCCAACCAGATACTCCTCCTCTCCCCGGAGCAGGCCACCCAGCTCGGCGTGGACACCGGCGCGCTCGCCGGCCTCAAATCCCAGCTCAGCGACGCCTCCCCCGCCGGCGACGCCAAATGGGCGGCACAGATACGCGCCATGCACGCCAAGCTCCTGCAGGTGGACCGCGCAGCCCTGCCGGCCCCCAGCCAGATACGCTTGGACGCGGTACGCTACGCCACCGAGCGCGGCCTGGAAGGCACCGGCTTCCGCTACGGCGGCGGCGCCGCTTCAGGCTTCAGCGGTGGCGCCTCGCCCTACGTGATCAGCCAGCAGGGCGGCAGCGTCGTCAGCACGCCGGAATTCCTCAACTCCGTCCACCAGATACACGGCACCGCCGACGCCGAAGCCTACCTCGCCCGCGTCTCCGCCTTCGCCCGCGTGGTGGACCAGGAAACCCAGCGCTGCACCGCGGATGCCGCAATCGGCGTCATGCCGCCGAACTTCATCGCCGCCACCGTGCTGACCCAGCTACGCGGCTTCCGCGCCACCCCGGCCGCCCAGCAGCCGCTCGTCACCTCGCTCGCCCGCCGCGCCGCCGCCGCAAACCTGGCCGGCGATTGGGCCGGCCGCTGCACCAAAATCGTCGAGACCGCCCTCTACCCCGCCGTGGACCGCCAGATCGCCGCCTTTGCGAAAGCCACCGCGAACGCCCCCGCCACCGCCGGCGTGCAGCGCCTGCCGGACGGCGACGCCTTCTACGCCTGGGCCCTGCGCATGGGCACCACCACCACCAGCTCCGCCGCCGACATACACAAGCTAGGCCTGGAGCAGAATGCCGCCATAAAGGCCCGGCTCGACACCCTGCTGCGCGCGCAAGGCCTCAGCCAGGGCAGCGTCGGCGAACGCGTCCAGGCCCTGAACCGCGACCCCCGCTTCCTCTACCCCGACGACGATACCGGCCGCACTGCCCTGATCGCCTACCTCAACGACCGCATCGCCCACATCCGCCCGCTGCTGCCGAAGATCTCCCACCTGGCCCTCAAGGCAGACGTCATGGTCAAGCGCGTCCCGCCGGACATCCAGGACGGCGCAGCCCTCGGCTACATGAACTTCGCCTCGCTCGACGGCTCCCGCCCGGCAATCTACTACGTGAACCTGAAATCAACGAAGCTCTGGCCGAAATACCAGCTCCCCACCCTCACCGCCCACGAAGGCATCCCAGGCCACACCTGGCAGGGCGCCTACCTCGCCGAACACCACGCGGAAATCCCGATGATCATGTCGATGATGGGCTTCAACGCCTTTGTCGAAGGCTGGGCACTGTACGCCGAACAGCTCGTGGACGAGCACGGCCTCTACGACAATGACCCGTTCGGCCGCATCGGCTACCTGCAAGCCCAGCAGTTCCGCGCCTGCCGCCTCGTCGCCGACACCGGCCTGCACTCCCTCGGCTGGTCACGGGAACAGACCGTGCAGTTCCTGACCACGGAGACCGGCAAGACGGCGCCGGCGATGACCAGCGAGACCGACCGCTACTGCGCCTCCCCAGGCCAGGCTTGCGGCTACAAGATGGGCCACAACCAGATGCTCCGCCTGCGCGAGCAGACCAAAACAGCACTCGGCGCCAAATACGACGAAGCCGCCTACAACGACGCGATCGTAAAGACCGGCGGCGTTCCGCTGACCGTGCTGGCGACGGCCATCGACGCGCATGTGGCTGCGGTTCGGGGCGCGTGAAGGAAGGCAAGGAAGGCCTTCTTTTTTGAAAAAAAGAAGCAAAAAACTTTTGGTCCCTGTCGGCGGCTGATCCAGCCATCCGTCTATCTTGCTAACAGCAGGGACCGCCCTCCTTGCGGGCTGTCATGTGCTCTCCTCACCGGAGCCCCTAGTCCGGTTGGTTGGTTGGAGTCCGCCAGCCACCGCCTCGGGCAGCCTGGCACTGAACAGGCCGGCTAAACGGGCGTTTTCGAACATAGCGGTCAGCCGCATGCGCGGCTCAATGTTGGCTCGAAGCCAAAACCGGACACCACATCCGTTCTTGATATGTTCGCATTAACCAGTTAGCGTCAGCGCATGCCCAAACCCGATCAGCCACGCACCCAAGCCAGCCTTGCACACGCGCTCACCCGCGCCCCGAAGTCTACCGGCCGCAAGCACAAGCGGGCGGCAAAGGTCCCGGCCGGCCATCCGGCCAAACGCGTGCGCAACCCGGCCCAATCCTGATGACGACAGCAATCCCGCCACATCCGCCTGCCAAGCATCGCGTCTGCGCCAGCAGCGCCGCCCGCAGCACGCAAGAAATGGCCGCGCTGACTGACCAGCCCCGCGAGCACGGAGCATAGCCGTGCCCATGCTGTCACCACTGCCGGAACCCGTCACCTTCGAAGAAGTGGCGGCAATCCTAGACGAAGCGGTGCTGCAAGCGCGCGGCGGGCCGCCTTATGTCATCGGTGCCGCCGGATGGCACCTAGCTGCCGCGCTGAATGCAGCCGGCTTCCACGTGGTCAGGGCACCAGCAGAGGGCCGTCAACTGACCCTCTGAAGAAAGCAAGCAGTAAATTTTGAAAAAGGACCAAGAAACTTTCATTCCTGCGCATTTGCCTCAATCGGGAGACGCAGGATCAATGAACCCTGTCGATCGGCGCAGAAACAAAAGTTTTTTGCTTCTTTTTTTCAAAAAAGAAGTCCTTCCTTCCTACCCCTGAGGCATAAGCCCGCGCGTCTTGCTGACCGCCGCCGCACAGGACGCATCGCCCCGTGCGTTCAGGTCGATCGCCGTCTGCAGGGACATCTTGGCCCGAGACACACGGTCATCCCCTGCCGTCGAAGGTCCCGAACCACCGCTGGAAGCAGCCTGCGCCGCTGTCGGCTTGCCCACGGACTGGCTGCGCACATCCTGGTCGGACGTGGCCACCTGTCCGCTCGCCACGGCATCCTTCGCCCCCACTGCGGCCCCCGAAACGCCGCCGACTGTTCCGGCCGACCCCCCCCCGGCCCGGCTGGCGCCGCCCGGCTGCGCACGATCGGACGCGCCGGTGTTGCCTGTAGCCCCCGCCTGTGCGGATTGCGCGCCAGCATTTGACCCTGCGGCCACACCCGAGGTTGGCGCCCCCAGCCCCGGCATGCTGTCCAGTTGCCGCGAAAGTTGCGCAATGTCATCCGAGCAAGGGCCGGCCATCGCGGCCACGGGCCAGGCGATCGCTGACGCCGCAAGAACGACACCGCATAGTTTGTAGTAAAGCATGACGCGCCTCCGATTTTGTTTTGGTTGCGCAGAGCAACGCCGGCGGGCGTGGACGGTTCGATGCATCCGTGATCGCGAGTGACCGTCTGGAAGGAAAGCAAGGCCATCTTTTTTGAAAAAAAGAAGCAAAAAACTTTTGTTCCGTTCGCTGTTGCAGTGGCCGCGATCCCTCCGGAGGCACCGATCTGCCGTAGCGAGCCCACGGAGCAAAGGTCTTCCCTTACGTCAGCACCCGGGTGCCTCAGGACAGATCACGGATCCGGACCCAGCGCAGGGAACAAGAGTTTTTTGCTTCTCTTTTGCAAAAAAGAAGGCCTTTCTTCTCCCGGTAGCCGCGAAGCTACCGCCGCCCCGGGCTGGACGGATCCAGGGCTGTCGCCACGCGCGCCCCTGTGTGACTGGGCGAGACTGTCCGTCCGACCAGCCGGGACGAATGCCAGACTTCGCATTTCGAACCGCCGACACCCACCTTTCCGCCATGGGCAACGCTGCGGCATCATCGACGCAATAAGACGTCCTGGCCTTCACCGGGCCAGAACCATCATCCGGTATGAACTGGTAGTCGAGCATCATTCGCCTCCAGACCACGAGGCGAGAGCGATACAGCTCTCAGCCACCGAGGCCTCATGCCCAGGCCGAGGACGAGACGGAGCCACACTGCGCACGTCAGCCGCCGATAAGCGGGACGTCCAGCATCACCTTCGCGCGATGCTACACGCACGACGAGGGCGGCGCCCCCAAAGCTGCGCACGCATCGCGCGGCTCACCTCCGCACAAACTGCCTCGCAGCCCGCCCTTCCATCCAGCCGGCGTGCCAACGTACCCGCTCCTCGGTGTTGGCAGGATACGGGTTTGCCAGGGCATTCACCCCGTCCTGCCCGGCGGCCTCGCCTTCCGCGATCGGTATGTAAGCCGGCATGCCTGTCTGCTCGTCGAGAGTCACACCCACTAAAAGGCGGCCTGGCTGCGGTCGGTGCAACCTGGCTCGCGCTTTTCGCTGTCGGACCGTTCGCCTACCGGCTGCTGTGGCGGCCATTGCGTGGGCTTTACGGATTTCCGGCCCTTCATCTCCCGCTCGAGCGCATCTGCACGACGTTTCTGGAACCGCGCCTCAAACTCCACCAGCCTGTTCATTGCTCTATCTCCGGGGGACGCGCCAATCGAAGCGACAGGAGGACAATGCCGCCAATGCGGCCAGCCTCGGAATCTACTCACGCCCCGCCGCCCCAACCAGTCAGGTGCCCCAGAAAACGCAAAGCCCCGTACCAGCAAAGAGACAAAAGTTTTTTGCTTCTTTTTTGCAAAAAAGAAGGCCTTGCTTCCTTCTGGCCATCGCAAAACGCCGAACCCAAATCGCAAGCCCGCAACCAGAAAGGAGCACGCCATGGCGGAAACCGGCACCGCTGAAGGTCCAACGACAGATACGGTAGCAGCCCTACGCCGCGCCCAGGCCGAAGCCTATGAGAAGGAGGATTTTGCCGCCTGCTTCGCCGCCGATGAGCACCTGGCTGCCGCCGATCCGGCGTATGGCCGCTCCTACGTACATTTCATGCAGAAGGTGCTGCACGCCCTGGCGCGTACCGTGACGGACATCCGCTTCCTCCAGATCGGCGGCATGGACGGCAAAAGGTTCGACCCGGTCTATGCGTTCGTGAAGCACTATCGCTGGTCCGGCGTGATCCTGGAGCCGCTGCCCGATTTGTTCGCTGCCTTGAGGACCAACTATGCGGACGCGCCGCAGGTGGTGTTACTGAACGCCGCACTCATGGCGTTCGACGGCGAGCGCAAGATGTTGCGGGTGAGCCGTGCCGCATCCCGGTCGGGCGAAGTTCCGGACTGGGCCGAGGGATTGGGATCGTTCCACCCCGAGCGCAACGCGCTTGGCGGCGTCGGCGTGGAGGCAGGCCTGCATGCGGCGCTGCTGCGCCATTCGGCGCGCGAGACGGTGTCGTGCCTGACGCTCCGCTCGGTGATGGAAAAATGCGGACTGGAACGGTTGGACCTGCTGCAGGTCGATGCGGAAGGATGCGAGCTGGACATCATGCGGCAGGTCATCGAGGAGGGCTACCGGCCGCGTGTCATACAGCTCGAGCACTGGGCGTTGCCGGATGGTGAGCGGGACGCGCTCCTGTCGATGCTGCGGGGGCTGGGCTACAAGGTTTCGCTGGGCGAGGCGGATCTGCTGGCGATAGATGGCGCCTGGTCGGCCGACTCTGGTGCGGATGGAGGCGTCGCGTATGGCATGTGATCCTGAAGCCAACTGCCTGGCCGATGTGGCATCGGACACCGGAACCTAGCAGTTCATCAGCCCCTCCGAATGTGTCTGCGTCCAGCCTGTAGACCAGTCGATCTGTTCGGGGCTGCCCTGTTCATAAGGGTTGGCGGAGAACGGCTCCCCTGTGCAGGCGGCAGAATTGCCTTCCAGCATGAACAGGAACGTGAATGCGGTCTGCAAATGCACGATGGTTGGATAGGTCACGCTCGTCATATTACCTCTCCCGACATGATGTCCTTTCGTGGAAACCGAACTTTGCGCGTGTCACGTCTGCTCGCGCCGGGACTGATTTTTGCAGGAGAAAGCAAGGCCTTTTTGAAAACGCCGGCTCCGCCACTCGCAAACCGGTCAGGCGCTAAATCGAGCCTGAGCACCTGCAATCCGGCTGGTCATTTTACCGCCATGCGAAAGACCGGTGTGGTCGTCCTGCCGACCAATCGCGACATGTGCCAGACCTCGCAGCTTGAGCCACCTACTCCTATTTTTTCCGCCAGGCGCAAGGCTTCACTGTCATCGTTGCAGAAATAGGTCCTGGGCTTTGTCGGACCCAAGCCGTTCGAGGTGGTAAACCTGTAGTCAGTCATTGACCTGCCTCCAAATCAGACAAGCTGATACCATCGCCAATCTGCTGGCTTGACTACCCTCGGAAACTACGCACGCCTTCCCGGCCGGAGCGGTGTCCGGCTGCTTATGGCGTGGGTTACCGGCTGGGCACGCGGGCGCTTGCCTGGGACGAGGCAAGCAAGGCCTTCTTTTTTGAAAAAAAGAAGCAAAAAATTTTATCTCCCGCGCTGGTCCAGCCGCGTCGATATGTCCGAGGGCACACGACTGCTGCAGTGCGGGAAGGCAAAAGTTTTTTGGTCCTTTTTTTCAGAAAAGGACTGCTTTCTTGCTGTGTCCCCCGCTGGCGGATGGAGTGAGATTCGAACTCACGGAGGGCTTGCACCCTCGGCGGTTTTCAAGACCGCTGCCTTAAACCACTCGGCCATCCATCCTGACAGGCAGCCAGGACCAAGGCGTGCCGTCCATCACGGCCCCAAGGTCAGGCCCCGCCATCTAGCCCGCACCCCCCAGCCCTGTCCACGGCTGCAGGGCCCGCGTGCCTCCCTCTAGCGCGCGCCAAAGGCAAGCAGCGGCGTCAGGCGCTCTCGTGCGGGCAGGCGGCGGCCGGCGCGGGAACCTGCTTCGCCCTGCCGCGGTCCAGGGAACGCGCGACGAAGTTCTCGATGAGCAACGGGTCCACGCCGTCCGCCTCAAGCTCCTGTAGGAGCCGCTCCATCCCCAAATTGGGATGCTGGCGTGACCTACCCATACAAGTCTCCCGTACTGTGTTGACGCCAGAGAACGTTCCAACATAGGTTTATCCACAGCCGGTTTGCAACCCCGAGTCGCATCGTTCCCGTGGCTTTGTCGTGACAGTCGTGCGCAAACCGCGCCGCGACAGCACCGGCACGCCTGATGCCAGTGGCCGCCACGCCAGAGGTGCCGGGTCGTGAACACCGCTCCACCGCCCGCCTGGCGGCACCGCCTCCACCAGACCCTCCCGCCCAACATACCGGTGTATTCCACCCGCAGCCGTATTCCACGGGAACGAAGCGGTCCGTTGAACGGTTAATGTGCTCGGACAGGATGACGGGCCATGTGCATATTGCTGGTTGAGGACGAACCTATGATCCGCGAGGTCATGGCCGAGACCCTGCAAGACGCGGGGTTCGACGTCTGCGAGGCACCCAGCGGCGACAGCGCGCTGCAGATACTCAGCACGTTATCCAGGCGCTTCACCATCCTGGTCACCGACTTCCACATGCCGGGCCAAGCCGACGGCGCAGAGGTCGCCGCCCGCATGCGCAGCCTCAATCCGGACATCCCCGTCATCATCGCCACCGGGCGCCCCGAAATCCTGCAGGCGAGCTGGCGCGAGGAGCTCGGCTATTACCTGCTCAAAAAGCCCTATCTGCCGAGCCACCTCGTCAGGCTCGTCCACACCCTGCTCGGGCGCTAGCCCGCCGCGCAAGGCCGACCGCCGGCAGGAAGACAGGCCTTCAAACCGCATCCGGACCTGATCCGGCAGCAAGCGGTCGGGTTTTCGTCCTTTTCCTCAAAAAAGAACCGCCTGCCTCCTGTGTCCCAGCACATCGCACCGGCACCCAAACCCGCCGCGCCAAAAATTGAACAAACACGTCAAATTTTGGTAGCGTAACGTAAACGATACGTTTATGAGTCGTATCGTTCCGGTATGCGGTCGAATGCACTCTGTAGTCGTCAACGCAGACCGCTCGTTTTGGGGTGGAGCTCTCAGTGCACATCAAACATCTGTTTTCAGTCACCAAGGCCGGCTCTCCCGCTGGGCGGGCCGGCAGGCGGTTTGCGCTCAACGCGGCGGGCGCTGCCATCGCCGCCCTGCTGCCGCTGGCCGCCAGCGCGCAGACTAGCGTCCAGGCCGGGGCCACCTGGACCACCGCCGCCGGCACCGTGCAAGGCACGCGCTTCAGCGGCCTGGCCGAGATCACCAACGCCAACGCGGGCTCCATGGTGGAGGAGTTCAACTACCCCACCAGCAACACCGCCACGCACCAGGGCAATGGGCTGGTGGTGCAAGGCAAGATGTATATCGTGACACCGTTCCCGAACAAGCTGATGGCGTTTGACATCACGCATCCGGGCACGCTGCTGTGGACCTTCGATCCCGGTGCCAGCACCTTCGCCGAGGGCGTGGCCTGCTGCGACGTGGTCAACCGCGGCGCCGCCTACGCGAACGGCATGGTGATATACGGGGCGTTGGACGGCAACATGGTCGCCGTGAACGCCGATACCGGCAAGCTCGTGTGGAAGACCCAGATCGCCAACCCGTCGATCGGCGAGACGCTGACCGCGGCACCGATCGTCGTCGGCAACAACGTCATCATCGGCAATGCCGGCGGCGAGCTCGGCGTGCGCGGCTGGGTGCAGGCGCTCAACGTGAACACCGGCGCCACGGTGTGGAAGGCGTATGCCACCGGCCCGGACAGCGATGTCCTGATCAGCAAGAGCTTCAAGCCGTACTATGCGAAGGACCAGGGCAGCAACCTCGGCCTGACCTCCTGGCAGAACAGCCTGTGGCAGCAGGGCGGCTCCACCTCCTGGGGCTGGATCACCTACGATCCCGAGCTGAACCTGATCTTCTACGGCACCGGCAACCCCGGCGTGTGGAACCCGGACATGCGGCCCGGCGACAACAAGTGGAGCAGCACGATCTTCGCCCGCAACCCGCAGACCGGCCAGGCCGCGTGGGCGTACCAGCTCACTCCGCACGACAACTGGGATTTCGACGCGGTGAACGAGGACACCGTCATCGACATCCCGATCAACGGTGTCGCACGCAAAGTCATAGTGCACTTCAACAAGAACGGCTTCGCCTACACGCTGGACCGCGCCACCGGCCAGCTCATCAGCGCGCAGCCGTTCGGCGCCAACGTTAATTGGGCCACCGGCGTGAACCTCGCCACCGGCCTCGAGCAGATACCGGCCGCCTCCTACATACACACCGGCCAGACGCTGACCAACAACTGCCCCTCCGCACTCGGCCTGAAGGACTGGGAACCCTCCGCCTACTCGCCGGCCACCGGCCTGTTCTATCTGCCGCTGCTGAACCTCTGCTCCTCATACGAGCCGCTGCTGACGGAATACATCGCCGGCACCCCGTTCCAGGGCATCGACCTCGGCATCTCGCCTGGTCCTGGCGGGTATCTCGGCGAAATGGTCGCCTGGAACCCGGTCACCAACCAGCGCGCGTGGAGCGTGCAGGAGCCGCTGCCGCTGTACGCGGGAACGCTGGCCACCGCAGGCAACGTGGTGTTCTACGGCACGCTGAGCGGCCTGTTCAAGGCGGTGGACGCCACCAACGGCAACGTCCTGTTCCAGACCCAGCTGGAATGCGGCGTGGTCTCCAACCCGATGACCTTCACCGGTGGGGATGGCCACCAGCGCGTGGCGATCACCACCGGCGTGGGCTGGCTCGCCGGCGGCCTAGGCGGCGGCGAGTGCCCGGGCGAGACCAACCTGCCCAACCCGGCGGTCGCCGGCGGCGGCTCCGGCCAGAGTGGCCTCCCGGGCCTGCCGCTCACCGCGAACCTGAACACGGAGGCGTCGCTCTCGGCGCATGGCCCCGGCTACGCCTCGGCAGTCGCCGCCTATGCGAAGAGCCAGGGTGCCGCCAAGCCCGCCACCGCCACGCCCGCCGTCACCAGCGGCTACGTCCACGTCTTTAAGCTGCCCTGAGGTCATGATGATGAACATACGCAACATGAGGGCACTCCTAGCCGCGTGTCTGCTGCCGTTGGCCGCCGCCCTGCCCGTCGCCGCATATGCGGCGCCAGGCGAGGCGCCCGCGAACGCGGCGCCAGGCAAGGCGCCGGCCGCAAAGGCGGCACTGCGTGTCTGCGCGGATCCGGCAAACCTGCCCTATTCGGACCAGAAGCAGGAGGGCTTCGAGAACAAGATCGCCAGCCTGCTCGCGGCCGACCTGCACGAAGACCTGCAATACACCTGGGACCCGCAGCGCAAGACCTTCTTCCGCCGCACGCTGCTGGCCAACAGATGTGACGTGGTGATCAGCGTCCCCGCAATCATGCCGATCGCGGCCGTCACGAAACCCTTCTTCACCTCCAGCTACATGATCGTCCAGCGCAGCGACGATACGCACCGCGTCACCTCGCTTGACGATCCCTACCTGCGCGACGCGAAGATCGGCATACAATCGGTGGGCCTGGAGGGCATAAACACCCCGCCTGGCATGGCGCTCGGCCATCGCAACATCGTCGCCCACATGCGCGCCTACCCGATGTGGGCGGACGACAGCGTGCAGAACCCGCAAGGCAAGATCATCGGTGCGGTGGCCAGCGGCGAGATCGACGTGGCCTTCGTCTGGGGCCCGTTCGCCGGCTATTTCGCCAAACCCTACGGCGCCAAGCTGCACCTGCAGGCGCTGACCGGCGACAGCAAGATGCCCGAGATCGCCTTCACCTACGCGATGGCGATGGGCGTGCGCAAAACCGATGTGGCGCTGCGTGATAGGCTGCAGGACGCGATGGACCGGCACGCGCCGGAGATCGCCGCCATCCTGCGGGACTACAACGTGCCCCTCACCCCGGTCTCCGCGCAGGCCGCCATCACCCAAACGCAAACGCACTGACCAAAGGAGACGCACGATGCGCCTGACAAAGCTTCTCGCCCAGTCGGCAGCCCTCACGGCCGCCGCCGCAATCGCCACGTCCGCTTTGGCCGCCCCACCTGGCGCGGCCACCGTTCCGGCCCCGGTGTGCTACCCGACGGCCCTGCTTGGTCTTCCCTCTCTGGGCCCGGCCGGCGACGGGCGCCGCGTCTATCTCGCCAGCAACTGCGCCGGCTGCCATGGCGGCAACGGCGCCGGCGCCCTCGGCCCGAACGTGCAACATGCCACCGCCACACTGGTGAACACCTTCATCGCGAACGGCTCGCCCTACGGAATGATCAGCTACGCCCGCTGCCTGACGCAGAACGACGCCAATAACCTGGCGGCTTACTTTGCGACCGTCGGGACAGCGTCGGAGCCTACCTGGAGCGATTGGTGGAACGTGACACCGTAGCGTAGGAAGCAAGGCCTTCTTTTTTGAAAAAAAAGAAGCGAAAAACTTTTATCTCCCCGCATCTGCAGCGCGCGTGTCTTTCCGGAAAAACCGGACGCTGCCAATGCGGGAGGAACAAAAGTTTTTTGCTTCTTTTTTTCAAAAAAGAAGGCCTTCCTTACTTACCCTCGATCATCCCCACCAAAGTCTCCAACCGATCCGCCTCCTCAAACGGCTTGTCCCAGCGCAACCGCGCCACACGAGGAAACCGCAGCGCCACCCCCGATTTATGCCGCCCGGAATACTGCGCCGCATCAAACGCCACTTCCAGCACCAGCCCGCGCTCCACCTCCCGCACCGGCCCATACGCCTTCACCGTATGGTTGCGTATCCAGCGATCCAGCCGCACCAGCTCCTCGTCGGTGAACCCCGAATACGCCTTGCCCACAGGCACCAACTCGCCGTCCTCGCGCCAAAGCCCGAACGTGTAGTCCGAATAGAAACTGCTGCGCTTGCCGTGCCCGCGCTGCGCATACATCACCACCGCATCGATCGTCAGCGGATCGCGCTTCCACTTCCACCAAAGCCCCTTCGGCCGCCCCGGCACATACGGACTGTCCAGCCGCTTCAGCATCAGCCCCTCGATGCTCGCAGCACGTGTCCCCGCGCGTATCCCCGCCAGCTCCGCCACGCTCCCGAACGCGATCAGCTCGGACACATCCATCCGCTCGGAAGGATGACGCGCCACCCAATTCTCCAGCCGCGCCCGACGCGCCACGAACGGCAGCGCCCGCAGATCCTCCGCCCCATCGAACAGGATGTCGTACAGCCGCACCCGCAGCGGAAACGCCGCCATGATCTTGCCCGACGCCGCCTTCCTGTTCAGCCGCTGCTGCAGATCGGCAAACGGCGCCACCACCCCATCGCGCACCACCAGCAACTCGCCGTCCAGCACCGCGTCCGCCGGCAGAACCCCGGCCAGATCCGGAAACGCCCCCGAGACATCCTCCGCCCCGCGCGAGAATATCCGCTCCCCGCCGGGCGCGCGCACAAGCTGCACCCGTATCCCGTCCCACTTCCACTCCGCCGCAAACGCCCCCGCATCCAGCGCCGCCAGATCCGCCGCCTCCAAAGGCTGCGCCAGCATAGGCGGCCGAAACACCGGCGCGCCGGCCGCATCAGGTGCGGCCGTCCGCCCCTCCAACCAATCCCACAACGCCGCATAAGGCGGGCTCAACCCATGCCAAACCTCCTCCACGTCATCCGGCGCCACCACCTGCCCGTGCCCCGCCGCAAACTCCGCCAGCGCCGTCTTCGCCAGCCGCGCCGACGCCCCAACCCGCAAAGACCCCGTAATGAGCTTCAACAACGCATACCGAACGTTAGGCCCGGACCCATCCAGCCACCCACTCAACAGCCCAGGCAGCTCCCCCTTCGGCCGCGACCGCAATGCGCCCACAATCTCCGTCACGCTCGGCGGCGCCGCCTCCGTCCTTGCCGGCCAGATCAGCGCCACCGTCTCCGCCAGATCCCCCACGAAATCGTAAGACAGCCCCAGCAGGAACGGATCAACCCGCGCCGCCGCAACCTGCCGTATCAACCCCGCTTTCGCCGCCGTAAAACTTAGCTCCCCCGTCAACGCCGCCAACGCCCACCCGCGGTCCGGGTCCGCCTCGGTCTCAAAGAACCTGCGCAGCAAAGCGATCTTCGCCAGCCGTCCTGGCGTCAGCGTCAGGCGGTCGAGCAGTTCGGCGAAGGCAATCATAGATAAGCAAGCAGTTCTTTTTTGAAAAAAAGAACCAAAAAACTTTTACTCCCCCGCTGCACCAACGCGCGTGCCAGTCCAGCAAAAAACCGCGCCTGCACCGGCGTCAGTAGTAAAAGTTTTTTGGTTCTTTTTTTCAAAAAAGAACTGCTTCCTTCCTTCAAATCCCGCGCCACGCCAAGCCTCCCGGCAAATCCCGCCCAGCGAAATCCACCTGAAGCACACGCCGCCGTCCCGGCACACGCGCCGGCTCGGGCGCATGCAGGATCGGCGTCGCATAAAGCCAAACGTCGCCGGCCGCTGCGAGGCAGACCCGCGTGCCGCAACGTCGCACCACATCCTTGATATCACGCTCCGCCACACGCCCCTTGCCATGCGAGCCAGGCGCTATCAGCAAAGGAGCGTTCGTGTCAGGAACATCGTCCAGATGCACGCGCAACATCACCATGCCGGTGAGCACCTCGAACGGCGGCGCCACATGCTGCAATCCCCTTTCACGCTCACGGCCCTAACCCCGCAAACGCCAGCCGCTGCTTCACACAGATCGTGCGGTCCTGGTGCCAGCCAACGCCCCAGTTCACAGCCGCCGTCTTGTCGAACAGCACCGGGCGAACCGCACGGCACTCCCGGCCGATCACCTCCGAGGCAATTGCCCCTATCATACCGTCCGTAACAAGAAATTGCCGCAGCTCCGCCAAGCCATGAATGCGCACACCCGCGCTCTCCCGCGGCAAGCCGTCAAGCAGACCGCGCAACTCATCCACAAACGGCGACACCGCACCGGCAAACAACTGCGCGCAATCTGCATCAAACGACAGCTGGCCAGGCACCATCCGCCGCTCCACCTACGCCGCCTCCTCCAATCCATCATCCCCATACCCCAGCAACCGCAACGCCCGCCCACGCCGTCCGCTCAACCCGATCGCATGGATCAGCGCATCCTCCGCCCCATGCGTCACCCAAACCTCCGGCGCCCCCACATCATCCAGCGTCTGCAACAGCTCCGGCCAATCCGCATGGTCGGAAATCACCAGCGGCAACTCCACACCCTTCGCCCTCGCCCGCTGCCGCACCGTCATCCACCCGCTCGCCAAACACGTCACCGGATCGGCCAACCGCCGCGCCCACCGATCCGCAATGGCCGAAGGCGGCGCCAGCACGATAGCCCCCGCCAACTTCTCCCGCGCCTCCCCAGTCGCCGCCCTTAACTCCCCCAGCCTTACCCCCAGCCGCTCATAAGCCGCACAAACCGGCATCAACGCCCCATGCAAATAAATCGGCGCGTCCCACCCCGCCTCCCGCAGCAACGCAATCAACCGCTGCGCCTTCCCCAGCGCATACACGCCCACAACATGACTGCGCTCCGGAAACAACGCCACGCTGGCAATCAACTTCCGCGCCTCGCCAATCGCCGGCGGATGCACGAAGATCGGCAGCGCAAACGTCGCCTCCGTCACAAACACGTCGCAACTTATCGGCACAAACCCCGCACAAGTCGGATCACTCGCCCGCTTGTAATCCCCGCTCACCACAGCGCGGCTACCCTCATACTCCATAGCCACCTGCGCGCTCCCCAGCACATGCCCCGCCGGCTGCACCCAGACCCGCACGCCGCCCACCGACACCACCTCCCCAGGCACCAGCACCTGCTGGCTGACCCCGCTCCGCCCCTCCCCCATACGCACGTCCATGATCGCCAGCGTCTCGCGCGTCGCCAGCACCGCTTGGTGCCCCGGCCGCGCATGATCCGCATGCGCATGCGTGATCACCGCCCGATCCACCGCCACCAGCGGATCGATGTAGAAATCCCCCGGCGTGCAATACAAACCCTCAGGGCGTACGCACAGCCAAGTGTCCGGATGTGGCAAAGGCAACCCGTTCTTTCCTGAAAAGAGAAAGCCAGGCCTTGCTCCCTCCGATGCGTTTTGACGTCAACGTGGCGGACAAGAGGAGGTTCTACCGCGCCTCCCGTCCAAAGGCAGGTCTCGCGCACCACCGTCCCCGGCAGCCGCGCCGCGCTCGCGTGCGCCGGCTTGCACCATCTGCGCGTGGGCGTGCGCTGCATCAGACGAGCAGGCGGCCCGTAGAGTCGAGGCGGGTCACAAGATCATGCACTGCATCTTGATACTGCGCCCGGGAAAACAGAAAAGGTCCGAATGCGCTGTAATCACGGTCCCGCCGGAACGGCTGCATGAACTCGTCCCAGACGACCCTGTCGTCGCGTTGTGAGACCGATGCGATCAGCGGCCAGCAGCCAACTTCGCCACAGGCGCAGCCGAGGAGATAGATGCCGTTCAGGCTCACCCAATAATCGGCGTTATTCCTCCCGGTGAAGTACGTATCGAGCGAACCATAATCGAAATATGCTGGCACCAGGCCTCCATACCCGCCAGCAGGGTCCAGGTAACCTTTCGACCTTTCGTAGGTTTCAACCAGGGCAGCGAGCGAAGTGCCATCACGAATGGCGTCACGACTACAAAGTCGTCCCCGTCAATTTCGAACGAAACAGTTTTTACCATGCTCGGCCTCCGGGATTGTTAAGCCTCTACCGCGCGGCATCACCAATACGAAGCGCGCCCGATCGACCGCCTCACAGCATCAGGTATCGGCCGTCGGCAAAACCTGCGCCCCGTGAACCCGAATGCCGGGCGCACTATCCCGCCTGCGCACCCCCGCCTAACCTCACTTCATGCCCGCCCCCCTGCCAGAACCCTTCGCCTCCTGGTTCGCCGCCCGCGCCTGGACTCCCCGCCCCCACCAGCTCGCCCTCCTCGCCGCCGCCCAGTCCCGCGAGAACATCCTCCTCATCGCCCCCACAGGCGGCGGCAAAACCCTCTCCGGCTTTCTCCCCACCCTCATCGCCCCCCCCACACCCCCCCCCCCCCCCACCCCCCCCACCACCCCCATCTCCCCCCTGAAAACCCTCGCCGCCCACATAGC
>CAXTCL010000021.1:0-28709 GCA_964242035.1 uncultured Acetobacteraceae bacterium
CAATGCATCGGCTTCTGCCTAGGCGTGGCGTAGCTGCCCAGGCGGTGGCCGCGCAGGTCGAAGCAGTGCGGGTTCAGGCAGCGCGCCGCGAAGCCGGGCCGTATGATGGATTTCACGTGCCTGGCCGGGAAGAAATCGGGCCGGGCGCGGCGCGTGAAGCTCTCCAGCACCAGCCCGTCCGGGTATTCCGTGTGGCCGTCCGAGCCGTAGATCGCCCAGTTCAGCGCGACGCCGCTCCAGCCGTCGAAGCGTGCCAGGTAGGCGTTGACCGTCTCGCCGCCGGCGATCACCACGAACTCATCGGAGTCGACAAAGGCGATCCAGTCGAATTCCAGCCTGTAGGCGGTGCACGCCGCCTCGTAGGCCATCACCTGACTGTCCGGCCCGGAATGCGGCCAGTGGTGGTAGCGTATGTCCAGCCGCGTGGCGGCCGCCTTGACGATCTCCGTGGTCCCGTCGTCGGATCGGTTGTCGAAGATGATCTGCGTGTCGAAGCCGGCTACCTTGTGGAATGCCATCCACTCGGCGATGTCACGGGCCTCGTTGCGCACGATCAGGCAGATTGCGGATTTCATGATCGTGTCTTCAGGGCGTCCGGAGGTTTCGTGATGGCTGACGCTCCCAAGGTCCAGGCCCTGCCAACCCCTGCTCAGGCCAATCCTGCCCAAATGTGGGCGCCGCAGGAGGGCCAGCGCGCGCCGCTTATACAGGTTTCGCCGATGGGCAACCTGGGCAACCGGATGATCCAGTACATGGCGGCGCTCAGCCTGGCCGCACGCGTGCCGGGCGCGCGGGTGGTGCAGATACACCTGCCGGAATGGGGCATCCAGATAGCGCCTTACGCCGGTGACGTGGCGCACACCCTGGTGGTGGACAACCCAGCGCTGGCGCTGGAGCAGCTGGCCGACGCGCTGCGGTCTGGCACGCAGGAGCGCGTCGATATACGCACCTACGCCCAGCGCGTGGCCAACTTCTTGCCGCCCGACGCCTACCGGGACATCTTCCGCACCCCCTCGGTGCGCGGCGCCGGACCGGGCGAGCTGCTGTGCAACATACGCCAGGGCGACATACTGGACGCGCACCACCCGGACTACGTGCTCATCCCGCTGGATTTCTACGCGAGCCTGCTCGAGGCCACGGGCCTGTCGCCCGTCTTCATCGGCCAGCTCGACGACTCACCCTACATGGCCGCCCTGCGCGCCCGCTTCCGCACCGCGCGCTACGTGCCCAGCCAGGGTGCGGTGGCCGATTTCGCCTACATACGCGCCAGCCGCTACATCGTGCCGGCGATCAGCACGTTCAGCTGGCTGGCTGCCTGGCTGTCGGAGGCAGAGACGGTGCATCTGCCCGTGCTCGGCCTGTTCAACCCGGCGCAGTCGCCCACGACGGACCTGCTGCCGCTCGACGATGCGCGCTACCGCTTCACCCTGTTCCCGCACCACTATGCCGTTCCGGTGGCGGGCTTCGCCGCGGCACACGGCGCCATACGCCAGCTCTGGCGCGGCATGAAGCCGGCCGAGCTACGCGCGCTGCTGTCGCGCGCGCCGCCGCCGCGTGACCGCGCCGCCACGCTGGCCGCCTTCGACGAGGCGTTCTACCTCCGGCACTATCCGGACATCGGCGCCACGGTGGCGGCCGGCCACATGCCGAGCGGGCGCCACCATTTCGAGCATTACGGCTTCAGCGAGGGACGCGCGGCGTTCTTCATGGATGACGCCTGGTATTGCACGGCGTACCCGATCGCCGCGGTGGAGCTGGGGGAGCGTTACGCGGCCGATCCGGCAGACCATTGGGTTCGGTTCGGGCGGGACCGGGGGTATAGAAGGAAGCAAAGCCTTCTTTTTTGAACAAAGAAGCAAAAAACTTCTGCTCCCTGTCGGGGATTTCTCCTGCCGACAGCCGATTTGGGGCGCGATCAGAGGAACTGAAAATGCGTTTGGTTAGTTTCATAGCGGCTACGCTTGTTGTCACGCCGGCGGCGTTTGCCCAGGTTGCCACCAATAAGCCTACTCACACTGGCGAGCGGCCGGTCGACAAGGGGCCTTACACGAAGGCGGCGAACGGGGCGTATCAGGGGGGAGGAGTCGTTCTACAGGGCGCGCCAGGCGCGCCGGCACCGCGGCCGAAGGCAACACCGCCCGGGCAGGTGCCGCAGAACGCCGTGCCGCGTTAACGACGGGCTACATAAAGGCCGGCGTGGTGCCCTCGCCGGCCTTTATGCGTCAGTTACGGACGCGGCGATGGTCGGCGGCGTGTTCGTCCTGGTCGTGGCCAGTCGAAGCATGTCGGTCGCTGTGATGCGCGCCGGGCGGGGTGCTGCGCGACCAGTCGTGGCTATGGACCAGGCCGTCATCGTAAAAGTCGGTCGGGGCAGAGTGGGTCATGGCACCAAGTCTCCAGCGCGTTTGCGTTGCATCATCTACGCATGGAAAGATCGACGTTTCATTGACGAACTGCCGGGCCGCCGTGAATGCTGTAAATCTGCAGACAGCGAAGCTTGTAAAAAGCGAAAGCTTGTAAATCGTCAGCGCTTCAGCGCCAGCCGGATCAGGAAGGCCACGCCGCCCACGGCAAACACGCCGGCAAGATAGAGGGCCAAAAACCAGCCGAAACGTCGGAGCATGACCTGCGAGTCAGCCCGTAAAGCAGGTCAATGGCCGCAAGCTGTCGGAAAAACCAGGAAGCCGCAAATGCGAGGAAGTAAAAGTTTTTTGCTTCTTTTGTGCAAAAAAGAAGGCCTTGCTTGCCTGCCTCAATGGTAGCTCGTCTCCGCCCCGACTTTCCCGCGAAACACCCAGTAAGAATAGCCGGTGTAAGCCAGGATGATGGGCAACAGCACGGCCGCGCCCACCAGCAGGAACATCTGGCTGGACGGCGGCGAGGCAGCGTCCCAGATCGTCAAAGACGGCGGCACGAGAAGCGGCCAGATGCTGATTCCAAGCCCCACGAAGCACAGCACGAACCAGCCGATGACGCAGAGAAACGGCGTGGCGTGGTGGCGGCGCAAGATGCCGGCCCAGAACCCCCAGGCGAGCAGGGCGACCAGCACCGGCACCGGTGCGGTCAGCAGGATGCCCGGATAGTCGAACCAGCGGTGGTAGAAGATCGGGTTGAGAAACGGCGTCCACAGGCTGACCAGGACGATGGCGGCTAGCACGACAAAGCTCAGGCCCTCGGCGATGTGGCGCATGCGGCGCTGCAGCTCGCCCTCGGTGCGCCAGATCAACCAGGTGGCGCCGAGCAGGGCGTAGCCGGCGACCACGGCCAGGCCGCAGACGATGGTGAAGCCGTCCAGCCAGTCCCACCAGCCGCCGGCATAGGCGCGTCCCGACACCTTCACCCCCTGCAGCAAGCCGCCAAGCGTGAGGCCCTGGGCGAAGGCGGCCAGCGTGGAGCCGCCGAAGAACGCCACGTCCCACCAGTATTGGCCCGCCTTTGTCTGCGCGCGGAAACGGAACTCGAAGGCCACGCCGCGGAAGATCAGCGCCAGCAGCATGGCGATGATGGTGGGATACATCGCCGGCATGATGATGGCGTAGGCGAGCGGGAAGACGGCAAACAGGCCGCCACCGCCCAGGATCAGCCAAGTCTCGTTGCCGTCCCACATGGGTGCGATGGCGTTGACCATCACGTGGCGGTCTTCGCGGTCCGGCTCGGCGGCAAACAGGATGCCTACGCCCAGGTCGAAGCCGTCCAGCAGGACGTAGGCCATGACGGCGAACGCGATCAGGCCGGCCCAGATCATGGGGAGGAGGTGGGCCTGGCTCCAGAGCGGGGCGTTCATCCGGCGGGTGCCGAAGAAAGAAAGGCCTTCTTTTTTGAAAAAAAGAAGCAAAAAACTTTTGCTCCTGGCGCCTGCATGAAGGCCCGGACAGGTTCTGCAAGCTCGCGCTTTGGCAGGACCGGCGCAAACCCATGTGCAGGCGGGGTAGTAAAAGTTTTTTGCTTCTTTTTTTCAAAAAAGAAGGCCTTGCTTTCTTGCGTCATTCGGCCAGCACCGGCCCATGCGGATGGGACGCTTCGGGCGCCGCGCCAGCCGGGCCAGGCGTGATGCCAGCGGTACGTATCGGCTGCCCGGTTGGCACGTCGGACTCGCCGCGCACAGGCGGGTGGCTCATCAGCCGCAGCAGGAAGGTGATGCCGGCGGTATAGACGATGGCATAGACCACGATGAAGGCCACCAGCGAGGTGGCCACGCCGGGCAGGCCAATGGGTGACATGCTGTCCGCGGTGCGCATCATCCCGTACACGGTGAAAGGCTGGCGGCCGACTTCGGTGGTGATCCAGCCGCAGATTACGGCGGCGAAACCGGACGGTCCCATGACGAGCACGGCGCGGTGCAGCCAGGGACTGTCGAACAGGCGGCGGCGCCAGCGCGCGAACAATGCCCACAGTCCCACGCCGGCCATCAGGAAGCCGATGGCGATCATCGCGCGGAAGCTGAAGAACACGATGGTGGAATTGGGCCGGTCGGCGCGCGGGAAATCCTTCAGGCCGGGCACGCGGCCGGTCAACGAATGCGTCAGGATCAGCGAGCCGGCGTAGGGCAGCTCGATCTTGTAGTCGGTGGTCTCGGTTTTCATGTTCGGGATGCCGAACAGGATTTCCGGCGCGCCCGCCTGGCCGACCCAGTCGCCTTCCATGGCGGCGATCTTGGCCGGCTGGTATTTCAGCGTGTTCAGCCCGTGGATGTCGCCCATCAATATCTGCGCCGGCGCCACGATGACTGCCATCCACATCGCCATCGAGAACATGGTGCGCACGGCCGGAGTGGACGCGCCGCCGAAGCTGCGGTCCGACCGCGCGCGCAGCAGGTGGTAGGCGGCGACGGATCCCACGACGAACGCCACGCTGAGGTAGCTGGCCAGCACCATATGCGGCAGCCGCACGAAAAAGGACGGGTTGAAGATGATGGCCAGCCAGTCCGCCGGCAGGAAGCGGCCCGTCGCGTCGATCGTGTAGCCGCGCGGCGTCTGCATCCACGAGTTCACCGACAGGATCCAAGTGGCGGAGATCAGCGTGCCGGCGGCCACCAGGCAGGTGGCGGCAAAGTGCAGGCGCGGGCCCACTTTCTGCATGCCGAACAGCATCACGCCGAGGAAGCCCGCCTCCAGGAAGAAGGCGGTCAGCACCTCGTAGCCCATCAACGGGCCGATTACCGGGCCGGCGCGGTCCGAGAACGCGCCCCAGTTGGTGCCGAACTGGTAGGACATGACCAGACCGGAGACCACGCCCATGGCGAAGCCGATGGAGAAGATCTTCACCCAGTAGCGGAACAGGTCGAGATAGACCGGCTTGCCGGTGCGCAGCCACATCGCTTCCAGAACGGCTAGGTAGCTGGCCAGGCCGATGGAAAAGGCGGGGAAGACGATGTGGAATATGAGCGTGAACGCGAATTGGGCGCGAGCCAGGTGGAAGGCGTCTAGCGGGAACATGGAAGGAAGAAAGCACTTCTTTTTTGAAAAAAAGAAGCAAAAAACTTTTGCTCCGCTGTCGCGCGATTGCGGAGAGGTCCGCGACAGCCGGACAAGAGTTTTTTGCTTCTTTTTTTCAAAAAAGAAAGCCTTCCTTTCTTTCTTAAAACGTCACCGCCACCGAACATCCTTCACCTGAAACACAGGTATTTGCCCGACCGAAACCGTATCGTCGCGCAGCCGGAAGGGCAGCCGAACCGCATCCGCGTCACCAGGCGCGCGCGGCATGAACGCCAGCATCGCGCCCGCTGTGGCGGCCAGGCCAGGGGTGATCACGCCCGCGCCTGACAGAGCCATCAGCGTGGCCCCGCTTCCGCCCAAATCCGCACTTCCCGAACCGGCGGGCTGCAGGCGGCGGTCCAGCGTGAGCGACGCGTTGGCGCTCAGGTTCAACGGACCCCAGCGCAGGCGGACATCATGCGCGTCCAGCCTGCCGCCGCCGTCGCGCCAGGCGCGGGCCTGGCTCTCTATGTCGGAGGGGCCGGTCGGGCCGGCGGCCGGGGAGTTCAGGTCCATCGTTCCGCTCAGCTCAGAGACGAGCGCGCCCAGCGGCCACTGCACGACGTCGGGCAGGCCGATGCCGGCGGCGCGTATCTCCAGCGTGGCCGAGGGCCAGGCATTGCCGGTCTTGGGATCGCCCACCGCGGACACGCCCAGGTGCAGGGCGCCCACCTGGACGTCCTGCGGGTGGCGGGATCCGGCGATGCCGCCGGTGATCGCCGCGGCGTCGATCTGCGCCAGCGCCGCGGCCCCGCCCCACAATTTGATGGAGGCGGCAAGCTCGGCGCCGGTGAAGGCCAGGTCAGGCAGGCCGGACAGTCGCAGGCGCTGCGCCCCCTCGGCGGCAAGCGCCAGAAGCGTCGGATGGAACAGCGATACGGCGAGCACCAGGCGCTGCGACGACCAGCGCAAACCGCCGGGCAGGAAGGCGTTACCGCCGGCGATCTCCGGCTGGGCGATCGCCAGCGTTGCCGCGAACGGCCAGCCGCCACGGACGCGTTTGCGCTCCGTCACCACCCAGCCCTGCCGGCGGGCATCGGCGATCCAACGGTCGGCGCCGGCGGCAAGCTCGCCCGCGGCGATGCGCCAGGCGAGCGTGTCCAGCAGCACTAGGGCGGCGACCGCGGACAGCCCGATCAGCCAGCTTCGCCTCATGCCGGGAACGTGCTGCCGGCGCACGCGATCGAAGTCATCCACATTGCAAAGTGGCTTGCCTTGTTCCGGCTGATGTGCTCGCGGGCAAGCGCATCCCAAAATCTCCTCGCGTAACCGTGCAGCTTACAAAAGTCTCTATTATACAAGGTCTTATGTCCTGTTATCCACGGTACGGCCAGGGTTGGCGCACACCCGCCCTGCCGTTCGCCAGCCCTGAAAAGCGTGGTTTACGAGAGTCTTAACTCTCGTTGGGTGCTCCCGTGAGCGGTGGCCTGACTGGTTCGTCCACAGGATTGTCCACAGGCTGAAAACCGTTTCGTTCCGCTTCCCGCCAGAATGCCTCGATGCGTTGCAGCATGACCCGGCGCGGTGTGGCGGCGGGGATCGGCGGCCCGATCGCCAGATGGAGGTTCCCGCTGCGGCGCGTCATCAACTGCCTGGTCCAGAGCCGGCCGGAGTCGGTCGCCACCGGGATCACCGGCAGCCCGGTGCGCGCGGCGATGGCGGCGATGCCCGGCTGGAGATCGACCCGCTGGCCGGGCGGCAGGCGGGTGCCCTCCGGAAAAATCACGATCTGCCGGCCGACGGCGGCGGCGGCGGCGGTTTCTTGAAGGAGGAGACGCATGGCGGCGGCACCGCCCTGGCGGTCCACCGGGATCATGCCCGCGGGCACCAGCAAGGCGCCGAACAGCGGGATGCGCAGCAGCTCCTGCTTCATCACGTAGCTCGGCAGCACCAGCAGCTTCAGCCAGACCAGCGTGTCGAACTCGGACTGATGCTGGCTAGCGATAAGTGCTGCACCCGAGGCGGGCAGGTGCTGCAGCCCGGTGATCACCACGCGCACACCCAGCACCGCCGGCATCCCGGCCAGCACGGTCCTCACCCAGCTCTGAGCCACCCACAGCGCGCGGTGGCGCGCGAAGATGCGCACCGGAACGCCAAGTAGACAAAACGCCAGGGTCACCCCGTAGAACCACAGGACGAACGCGGCCGCGCGCAGTCTGGCGATCATGCGCCCCCTCCTTGCACGGACTCGCCTGAGATGCGCCCGCCATCACCGCCCAGACGGGCCAGCCACAGTTTGGCCGCCAGCCACTTGGTGTACTCCCCGGCGAGCAGCCGCATGGTCGCCAGGTCGGCGCGGCGCAGTGCCGGCGGCAGAACCGGCTCCGCGATCAGCCGCACGTCTGGCAGGCTGCGCGCCAGCTCGGTCAGCGCCCGCGGCATGTGGTAGCTGGCGGTCACCACCAGCAGCGAGCGCAGGTGCTCGGCCTGCACCCAATCCGCCGTTTCGTCCGCATTTCCGGTGGTCGTGGTGGCAGTGCGGCCCAGCGTTACGCGACCGGCAAGCGGTGCCGGATCGATGCCGGTGCCGCGCAGCAGGTCGGCCAGCGCCGCGCCATGACCCACGCCGCTGATGAGCAGCACGCGGCCGCGCTCCTGCTGCAACAGCCGCACGCCGGTGACGATACGGTCGGCCCCGCCGGTGAGCACGACGATGCCGTCGGCCACCGACCCGCCGGCTTCCGCCCGGACCGCGCCTTGGACGAACCAGGCGAAGCCGGCCAGCCACGCCAGGACCAGGGCCGACGCGATGACGAAAAGAAGGGTGGCGGCGCGCCTCATGGCAGCCGGCGCAACCAGGCGTGCGCCGTGGCCTGCGCCGTCAGCCAGGCGATCAATGTGGCGAGTAGGGGCAACGCCACCAGCAGCGCCCATACGGCGGAAGGCAGGCCGGTGGCGAGGGCTGCCAGTCCGGACCCGGGCGCGGGCGGCTGGAACGGCGCTGTCAGCCGGGCCAGCGCCAGCAGGGCAGGCAATGCGCCCACGCTGCCGGCAACCGACCCCGCCAGGGTCAGCGCAGACGCCCGGGCGGCGAACTTGCCGGCGATCAGGCCGTCGGTGGCGCCGAGATGGTGGACGATCTCGATCGCCTCCCGGCACTCCGAGAGGCCGGCGCCTGTCGCCAGGGCAACGGTTCCGGCCGCCACGAGCGCCACCACGCAAGCGGTCAGCGCCCCGCAAGCCTGCAGGCTGCTGGCCAGGGCAGCGGCCCGCTCCTGCCAGATCGTATCGTGTGAGACAAGCGCGTCAGGCGCCGCGCGGACCAGCGCCTGTTCCAGGCCGGGCAGCGGACTGCCGGGCAGCGTGAATACGGCCGGCAGGGCGAACGCCAGCCGGCCGGCATCCTCGCCCAGCCAAGGCTGCAACACGGCGGCCAATTCAGCCGGCGACAGGCGGTGCGCAGCGGGGCCGAGCAGTGCGGCGGTGTCGGCGGCGGCCTGCTCCGGCACCTGGACCGTGGTGCCGCCGGCGGCGCCGCGCCAATGGCCCGCCAGGCTGGCGGCGGCCAGGGTGGCGGCACCAGCAAGGGCGGCCAGGAACACCATGGCGGCTACGAGCACTGGGAGAAGGCGGTTTTGGGGAAGCTGGAGCATCAGGAAGCAAGCAGTTCTTTTTTCAAAAAAAGAACCAAAAAACTTTTGTTCTTGGCGCCGTCGATGCAGCCGTGTTGGGCGGCAAACGCCGCTCGTGCGTCCGCAGGCCAGGGAGCAAAAGTTTTTTGGTTCTTTTTTTCAAAAAAGAACTGCTTGCTTGCTCCCTTACGCACCCAAACCGCCATCCGCGAGCCGCAAGGCAGGCGCCGGATGCCGCTCTACCAGAGCCGTGTTGTGCGTCGCCACCACGACCGTCGTTCCCAGCCGGTTCAGCTCCGCCAGCAACTGCATCAGCCGCCCGGCCTGCGTGTCGTCCAGATTACCCGTGGGCTCGTCGGCGAGCAACAAGGCAGGCCTGGCGATCACCGCGCGTGCGATCGCCACGCGCTGCTGCTCGCCGCCGGACAGCTCGTGGGGCAGCGCCGCCGCGCGCCGCTCCAGCCCGACCCAGCGCAGCATCTCGGTCACGTCGGCGCGCAGCCCGGCTTGCGGGCGAGTGGCCAGGCGCAGCGGCAGGGCCACGTTGTCGAAGGCGGAGAGATGGGGCAGCAGGCGGCACTCCTGGAACACCATGCCGATGCGGCGCCGCAGCGGCGGCAGGTCCCGCCGGCTTGCCGTCTCGATCTGGCTGCCAAACAAGCGGAGTCGGCCGGACGTGGGGCGCACGGCCAGCGAGAGGAGACGCAGCAGGCTGGTTTTGCCGGCGCCGGACGCGCCCAGCAGCCAGCGGAACGCGCCGGCCGGAAGGGCAAAGCCCAGATCGTGCAGCACGGGGGCGCCGGCGCCGTAGCGCAGCCCAACCCCGTCCAGCCTGACCATCTCCCCTGTGTCTTCCACTTCGGCCGTATCCCGTGTCCGATCCCGGCGCTGTTGTGCCGCGAGCTGTCTTAGATTGCCAAGCGGGGGCAGATTGCCAAGCGGGGCACGCCATTCCAGACTGGTGAGCGACATGCGCACTGTCTGCCCGTCCTGCGAGGCCGCCTACGACGTGCCGGCCGCCGTGCTGTCGGCCGGCCGAACGCTGCGCTGTGCTCGCTGCGGCGCCGATTTCACCCCTGAACCACCGGCAGCCCCTGCCGGGAGCGCGCCTGCCTTCGCCATCACCGATGCTGCGCCCGTTATCAGCTTTGCACCTGCCCCGCCGGTCCCGGCTCCGGCCCCGGTGGTAGCCGAGCGGCTCATCCCGCCCGATTTGGCGGAAGAGCCGGTTGCGCGGTCCGGGCCGCGACTGGCGGTGGTGACGGGATGGGTGGCCAGCCTATTTATGCTGGTGGCGTTAGGGTGGGGATCTCTGGCGTGGCGCGAGACTATCCAGCGGGTTTGGCCGGCTTCTGGACGGCTCTACGCGGTTCTTGGCTTCGATACCCACCGGCCTGGAGAGTGACCCGTTCGGAAGCAAGCACGCGGCCCTATACATAACCGGTCACAATCTTACGCGCGTTTTCCAGACGCCTCTCAAACAATCGCAACCGCTTCCAGCCCACCTGCCAGAACCTTCAGCAAATCCGCGAGCGCCAAAGCAAGGCACCCTTCGGTGGGCGCGTAATCCGTAGACGCCACGTGGAGGAAAATCGCCGATCCGGCGCCGCGCTCTACCGGATGGTCGTTCCAGCCGAGTACGGCCACTACATCGTAAAGAGCGTCGCGACGCCATAGCTCCTCATGGCGCGCCGCATAGGGCAGGCGCACCATCTGGTTGTAGCGCGCGTCGCCCGGGTCGTCGCACCAGCCGTCTTCCGGCGCGATCGGTTCCACGGGAACCGCGGCGCGAGGCCTGGCCACACGGTCCGCGCGGTACAGGACGCGGCGCAGCGGCAGCAGACCGGAAGGGGTGGCACCATCGCCTTCCAGCTTGTGAGCGGCAAAGCCCCCTCGCCCCCAGGCGACCCGCAGCACCTCGCGCCCGAAATGATGCGTGCCGTCCCGGCGGATGGTCGCCGTGCTCACCTGAGCCCCGATATCCAAGTCCCGCTATCCAAGAAGATGGCCGAAGCGGCGGGCCTTGGTCTCCAGGTAGGCGTCGTTCTCGCCGTTGGCGGCGATGGCGTGGCTGAGCCGGCCGGTAACCTCTATGCCGTGGGCGGCCAGGCCCGCGACCTTGGCTGGGTTGTTGGTGAGCAGGCGTATGCGCGTCAGTCCCAGGCTGCGGAGCATGGCGGCGGCGGCGGCGAAGCTGCGCTCGTCTGCGCCGTAGCCTAGCGCGCGGTTGGCATCCAGCGTGTCCAGCCCACGGTCCTGCAGCGTGTAGGCGCGCAGCTTGTTGACCAGGCCGATACCGCGTCCTTCCTGCGCCATGTAGAGAATGATCCCGGCGCCTTCGGACTCCATGCGGGTGATCGCCTGGTGCAGTTGCGGGCCGCAATCGCAGCGCCGACTGCCCAGCAGATCCCCGGTGAAACACTCCGAATGCACACGTACGAGCGGCGTCTGCGCCTGTTCCGGCTGGCCGATCAGGATGGCGAGATGCTCGATGCCGCCATCCTGCGGCCGGAACGCCACGATGCGGGTGTCTTCGGCTTCCTCAAGCGGCACGCGGGCCTCGGCGGCGCGCGCCAGGCTGGCGGCGATCTCCGCAGGATGGGCGAGGACGGCGGAGGCCGAAACGTCCAGCAAGCCCGCGGTGGCAGGCAGGGCGCCGGCCACCAGCACGGCGGGCAGCAGCCGGCCCAGTTTCGCGAGCGCCAGGCTGGCGGCCTGCGACTCAGCCGGTATGTGCGAGGCGTCCGCCCGTCCGGCCGGCAGCGTGCCCTGGGTGAGCGTCGGGTCGGCCGAGGCGCGCAGGGTGGCGATGTCCAGCCGGCCGGTCTCTGCAGGCAGGGCCAGCGCCGCCAGTTCGGCAGCCCCGCCGCGCGCGCCTGAGGCGACGCCGGTGATCAGGTCGGCCGCGCGTGAGGCCGCCAGCAACAGCACGGGCCGCCCGGACGCGGCGGCCAGGAACTCCTGCAAGGTAGCCTGGCTGGCAGTCTCGACCACCAGCGCCAGTGTGCGCTCGCCGGCATGCCCGAGGAGAACGACAGGGACGCCGCGCCGCGCCTCGCCGATCGCCCGGTTCACGGAGCGTGCAGCGAAAGCGTCGGGGCGTATGGGGGTGTGGTTCATCGTCGGCAATAGGTCGGCTTCCCGGGCGGTGGAAACAAGAAGGCAAGGCAAGCAGTCCTTTTTTGAAAAAAAGGACCAAAAAACTTTTGTTCCTCCGCATTTGCACTCGCCGGGTGTTTCCTGATGCACCGGAGCGCCTGAGCAGCTTGTGGCAACAGTTGATTGCTCATTCCGCAAAAAGACGACTTTTCTACCCTATTCCCATCGCCTGCCGCATGAACGCCCGCTTTAGCCGAGGCATACGGTGCACGGCCGCGATGCCGATGTCGCGCGCCGCGCGCACCACCGGGTTGTCTGTGCTGAACAGCCGGTCCAGCCCGTCAGTCGCTACCAGCATGGAGAGGTTGTCCAGCCGGCGCGCCCGCGCGTAGCGCGCCAGCAGGGCGGGGCCGCCCAGATCCTCGCCCGCCGCCTTTGCCGCAATCAGCAGGCGGGACAGCGCGATCGCGTCGCGCAGGCCCAGGTTCAGGCCCTGGCCGGCGATGGGATGTATGCCGTGTGCCGCGTCGCCCACCACCGCCAGCCGCTCCGCCGTCACGCGGTGCACATACATGGCGGAGAGCGGATACATCCAGCGCTGGCCTACCAGCCGTATCGCACCCAGATGGTCGCCGAGCCTGGTCTGCACTTCGGCGGTGAACGCCGCATCGTCCAGCGCCATCAGACGCGGGGCCGCCTCCTTCCGCTCGGTCCAGACGACGGCCGAGATGTGCTCGCCTGCCTCGCTTGCCGCCATCGGCAACTGAGCGAACGGGCCGGCCGGCAGGAAGTGCTCCAGCGCAGTGTTATTGTGCGGGCGGACGTGGGAGATGGCACAGACAATGCCGGCCTGGGGATAGGCCCAGCGCGACGCCGCCAACCCCGCCTGCCGGCGCAGCGGCGAGTCACGCCCCTCCGCGGCCACCACCAGCCTGGCCGCGAGATCCTCGCCATTGTCCAGCCGAATTTGCGCCCCGGACGCGTCGCGCGTCACCTCGGCCACCGCTGGGGCGTGAAGCTTTAACCCCGGCGCCGTGTGCAGGCAGGCGTTCAGCGCCATGCGCATGTTGCGCGCCTCCACCATCCAGCCCAGCGCGCCGCCATGGGCGGACCCGGCGCCCAGTTCGGTGGCGTCGAAGTGCAGGAACAGGCGGGAGGCAGGCCGGCCCGGCTTGCCGTCGGAGACGCGTATCTGCTCGATCGGGCCGGGCGCGTGCGGCAGCTTGTCCCAGATTCCCGCCTCCTCCAGCAGCGCGCGCGAGCCGGCGGCGATGGCGTAGGCGCGGCCGTCAAAGCTTGGGTGCTCCATGGGCGGGAGCGCCGCGCGGTCCACCACGGCCACGGACAGGCCGGCACGGGCCAGGCGGCAGGCCAGCGCGCCGCCTACAGGGCCGGCTCCTACGACGCATACATCCAGCATAGGCGGCACCTTCCGGGAGAGTCTGCCTAAAACATAGGCGTTTATGGGAAGAAGGAAGGAAGGCCTCCTTTTTTGAAAAAAAGAAGCAAAAAACTTTTGTCCCCCCCCGCCTGCACCAAGGCGCGCGTTCATATTGCTAGTGCGCGCACCCGCAGAAAGGGCGCGCACTGTGGTGCAGGCGGGGGAGCAAAAGTTTTTGCTTCTTTTTTTCAAAAAAGAAGGCCTTCCTTCTCTTTCCGCCTTCGGCACGGTTCTTGTTAGCAACCTCGCCGAGCACCGCGCCGCCAAAGATGCGCGGCCACAGATAAGGATGCCGAGATGAAGTTGGTGATAGCCATCGTCAAACCCTTCAAGCTGGACGATGTGCGGGAAGCTTTGACGCCGCTCGGCGTGCAGGGCCTGACGGTGACCGAGGTGAAGGGCTTCGGCCGGCAGAAGGGCCAGACGGAAATCTACCGGGGCGCCGAGTACCACGTGAGCTTCCTGCCCAAGGTGAAGATAGAGGTGGCGGTCGACTCCGACCAGGTGGACGCCGTGGTGGAGGCGATCATGCGCGCGGCGCAGACAGGCAAGATAGGCGACGGCAAGATCTTCGTGCTCGACATCCTGCGCGCCGTCCGGATCAGGACGGGCGAGTTGGACAGCGCGGCACTATGAGGAGCTCCAAGATGCGATCGACACTGAAGGCTGCCCTGGGCGCCATCCTGCTTGCCCTGCCGCTGCTCGCCGGTTCGGCTCTGGCACAGGCACCCGACGCTGCCACGCCGCCGGCCGCCGCTTCGGCTCCGCCATCGGCTGCAGCCCAAGCTCCTGCTGCAGCCGCGCCTGCCGCTTCCACACCCGCACCGGCCGCCGCCACGCCGGCAGGACCTGCCAAGCCGCCGGCCTACGACCACGGCGACACCGCCTGGATGCTCACCAGCACGGCGTTGGTGCTGATGATGACGATCCCCGGACTGGCGCTGTTCTATGCCGGCATGGTGCGCCGCAAGAACATCCTGGCCACCGTGATGCAGAGCTTCGCCATCTGCTGCCTGGTCACCCTCGTCTGGACGATCTGCGGCTACAGCATCGCCTTCACCAACGGGCCGGCCGGCGGCGCGCTGTTCGGCGTGCCGTTGGACGGGCTTTTCGGCGACGCGAGCCGGTTCATGCTGCACGGCATCGCCGACAACTTTACCAAGCAGGACGACACCGGCTTTATACTCGGCAACAACGTGCCCGGGATCACGCCGGTGCCGTACACCATCCCTGAGACGGTGTACATGATGTTCCAGATGACGTTCGCCATCATCACGCCGGCGCTGATCGCCGGCGCGTTTGCCGAGCGGATGAAGTTCTCCGCCATGTGCATCTTCATGGTGGGCTGGTCGATCTTCTCCTACAGCCTGATCGCGCACTGGGTGTGGGCGCCCACCGGCTGGCTCTCCACATTGGGCACACTGGACTACGCCGGCGGCACCGTGGTGCATATAAACGCGGGCGTCGCCGGGCTGATGTGCTGCCTGGTGATGGGGCGCCGGCGCGGCTACGGGCATGACAACATGGCGCCGCACAACCTCACCTATGCGGTGATCGGCGCCTCGCTGCTGTGGGTCGGGTGGTTCGGCTTCAACGCCGGCTCCGCCGTGGGTGCCACCGGCCGCGCCGGCATGGCGATGGCGGTGACGCAGATCGCCACGGCTGCTGCCGCACTCGCCTGGATGTTCGCCGAATGGGTGCTGAAGGGTAAACCGTCGGTGCTCGGCATCATCTCCGGCGCGGTGGCCGGCCTGGTGGCCATCACGCCGGCCAGCGGCTTCGTGCTGCCGGGCGGGGCCATCGTCATCGGCGTCGCTGCCGGCGTGGTGTGCTATTTGTCGGCCACCTACCTCAAACATGCGTTCGGCTATGACGACAGCCTGGACACGTTCGGCGTGCACGGCGTGGGCGGCATCATGGGCGCGCTGCTGACCGGCGTGTTCGCCACGGCCACGATCGGCGGCACGGACGGCTCGTTCCACCAGTTTGTCATCCAGTGCAAGGCGGTGGCGGTGACGCTGGTGTGGAGCAGCGTGGTGAGCCTGGTCCTGCTCTACGGGTTGAAGGTCACCATCGGCCTGACGGTGACGGCGGAGGAGGAGATGGAGGGACTGGATACCACCCAGCACGGAGAGAGCGCGGCCTAGCTGCTGTCGAAACGCGCCTGGGACGGCCATCTGGCGCGCGTTTCCTGTGCTCCGGTGCTCCTGGCCCTCAAGGCCACTCCGCTCCGGTGCTCGGAAACGCACGCCAGCTGACCATCCCAGCCACGTTTCTATGTATGTCTCACGAAGACTCTGGAAGCACCGAGCGCGTGCAACGAGCGCAGCTGGCCTTGCTTTAGGCCGCGGGATCTAGCCGGTAGCCGCCGCCTTCTGTTACCAGCAGTCGGGCATTGGCGGGATCGGGTTCGATCTTCTGACGCAGGCGGTAGATGTGCGTCTCAAGGGTGTGCGTCGTCACTGCGGCGTTGTAGCCCCACACCTCGTTTAGCAGGATCTGGCGCGCTACCGGCTTCGTGCCGGCGCGATAGAGGAATTTCAGGATCGCCGCTTCCTTTTCGGTCAGCCGGATGCGGCGATTACGCAGCGGCTCCTGCAGCAGCTTGGCGGACGGGCGGAAGGTGTAAGGGCCGATGGTGAACACCGCGTCTTCGGAGTTCTCAAAGATTCGGAGCTGGGCGCGCAGGCGGGCGAGCAATTCGTTCAGGCGAAAGGGTTTGGCGATGTAGTCGTTCGCGCCGGATTCGAGGCCGCGGACCACGTCGGATTCCTCATCCGAGCCAGTCAGCATGATGATGGGCATACGCATCCCGGCCTTGCGCAAGGTGGCGCAAAGATCACGGCCGTCCCCGTCCGGCAAACCCACGTCAAGAATAAGTGCGTCGAAACGTTGCTCGTGCTGGCGTATCTTCGACTCGGCCTCGCTGACGGAGGCTGCCTCGTCGGCGGTGAACTCACCATCGACCTGCAATTGGGCCGCAAGTTCCTCACGCAGCGACCTGTCGTCATCGACGATCAGGATGGGGCGCTCGCCCGCCATTCCGGTGTTCTCCTCTTCGCGTGCCCGGAGCGGCCACGCGTACGTGTTCGCGTTGCTAAGCCGCTGGGCGCCGGATCGGTTGCAAAACTTTTTATGCGGTTGTGCAGGGAGGCGAACGCGACATTTGCACCCGCCGCAACCAGCAGTTGCACAAAGATGGCTTTAGTGGCATATCGTAACAAAAGCGTATTTGCATATTGCATGTCGTGCGCTCGTGCGTTTAGGTGCCTCCGCGTACTATCACGGTTTCGGGAGGATTACGAGCGTGAAACAAATTGCCGCCACTCTCTGTGCGTGCCTCATGGCCGCCCCGGCTGTCGCCGCCACGTTCACCTACACCGGTCCCTATTTCACCCCGTCGACCGTAGGCTCGAGCGGCTTCAAGCGTGTGGTGCTTCAGTTCACCGTGCCTGGGACCATCCAGCCGAACACGACCTACACGATGAGCAAACTTGCCGCCTATGCCGACGGTCTGAACAAATTGCCGCAAATCACCAGCTACCTCGCGAAGGGTGCCGTCTATGGCGGCCAGCTCGACTCGTTCCTGTGGGGCACGGTGACTACGGGGCCTACCGGCCTGGCCGTCTCTTGGACCTTCAAGGTTCAGGCCGCTTTCGTCGACGGCTTAGGCAACGAGGGATATGACCTGCTGGTCAATGGCCCAGGCAACGCGGCAACCTGCCCTTACAGCGAGTGCGGCTACGACAGCCTGCTCACCACGCTGCCGGAGACGTTGCCGACGACCGTGACGCTGACCTCAACCCATTTTGGCGTGCTTAAGCACAACTGACACCGATCAATCTTCAAAAGAAAAGTCCTCGCCTGGGCGAAAAGCCCGCTCCGGCTCTGCCGGCCCACGAGGTGGCAGAACCAGCGGGCACTCAGGGCAGGCGGGAAAGTAAAGTTTTTTGCTTCTTTTTCCAAAAAGAAGCGTGCCTTTCTCCTCCCGCCACGCGCTCGCCTAATGGTCGAAGGTGTATGCGTATAACGTGCCGCCACCCGCGACATAGAGGTGGTTGTTGGCCGCCAGGATCGTCTGGAAGTGGCGCATCCCCTGCATCGCCTGGCCGCCGCCGCTGAATACCGCTGCACCCGTCATGGCGTTGTAGCCGTGCAGCAGGTTGTCACCCTCCGCGCCCACGACCCAGACCAGCGGATTCGCCGAGCCGTTGGTAGTGGTCACGATCGGCGCGCCGGCGCCGTTCAGCGCCGTGCACCAGAGCTCGCTGATCGGCGAGGTGCCGGAAGGTGCCACGGACAGCATCGTCAGGCTGCTGCCGCCGCACTTGGTGCCATTGCTGTCGCGGAACACCACCATGGAGAGGCTGTCCGAGTTGTAGATGGCAGGCGCGGTGATGATCGCCCCGTTGGAGACCTTCTGCAGCGCGATCTGGCCGCCTACGCCGCCGAGATTCCGGCGATCATTCAGGTAGGCGTTGCCGTCTTTGCCGAAGGCGATGACCCGCGGACTACCGGCCTGCCCACCGGCCTGGAACGGCAGCGCCTCGGTGCCGCCGAGGTCCAGGTCGTCCTCGTCCAGCGTCAGCCAGTTTGTCGGCGTGAAATAGTTCAGCGCGCTGGCGGTGTGGGCCAAGCCGCTCTTCAGCCTGATGATGCCCTCGCCATCGCCCCAGCTCGAGGCGCCGGAGGTGTTGCCAGTCGTGACATAGACGGAATAGCCGTCCGACGCCGAACCGCCCTGGGCCCAGATGCCGCCGCGGTCCGCCCGCGTGCTCCACACGCCGGCAACGCTAGGCGTGGCGGACGGCGTCACCTGCACGACCATGCCATGATAGTTGCCGCAATCGCCGGAGCGGCCGCCATAGGTGAAGTAGGCGGCGCCGTTGAAGAACAGCACGGCGCCGCGCTCGCCCTGTATGGTGGAGTCAAAACTGACGTTGCGGGCGGCGAGTGCGGATTGCACGTCCAGCGGATAGCCTGGTTGCACGGCGCCGGTGGCAGCAGAGAGCGCGTATATCTTGTGGCGCACCGCGGCGGACGTGGTGCCGGTCACGGCATCGAGGTAGATGAGGCCGCTCGCGGGGTCGATCGCCGGCGTGCCGGTGATGCCCTCTAGGGCAATGTTGCCGCATTGCAGCTGGTTGCTGGAGGGTCCTGCGGGAAGCTGGGTGCTCCACATCACCGCGCCGGTGCTGGCGTTCAGCGCCTCGACAAGGTTGGTCTCGGTGGCGATGATGACGTTGCCTGTGGTATGGGCGCTGGCCTGCCAGTAGAGCGGCTGGGCATACACGTCGCCGGTGAACGAGCCGTTGAAGGCGGTATCCTGATGCATGCTGACGGCCGTGGCTGCGGTCAGGCCGGGAACGACGTATTCGCCGTGACGATTGATGCCGTTGTGGTAGGTGGTGACGCTCTGCGCCGCGGCACTGCCGGCGGTCAGCGCAAAGGTCAGCGCGGCGGCTGTTGGATACGATCGCATGATTGTTCCTCGCGTATTTTGCCGGGAGGTTAACACTTCTGCTATTCCAGGTTGCAAGACAAAATTGATGGCAGGGAAAAGACCCGTTCTTGGAAAAGCAAAAGTTTTGACCTTCGCTGTCTCGCGGCCCGGTGTCCGGCGAGTTTTGCCTGGGTGCAAATGCGGGGAGAGGAGTTGTCCGCTCTTTTCAAAAAAGGACCGTTTTCTTGCCTCGGGCAGCCAACGTGCGGCCGAGGGCTGGCTGCTGTGGTTCGGCGGTGCCACCCTGGCGCTGTTCTGGCAGGCATCCGCAACAAGAGAGGTTTGCCGCCCTGACGCACGCAAGTCACACTCACTTTCGCGGAGCCAATTGATGCGCTTGTATCGCCTGCCGCAGCACACCGGTATCGACGACCTCACGCTCCTGGAAGCCGACACCCCCGAGCCCGGACGCGGCCAGGTGCTGGTGCGCATGCGCGCGGCCTCGCTGAACTTCCGCGACCTGGCGGTGGCCAGCGGCAAATACATGATGAGCAAGCTGCCGCCGGACCTGGTGCCGCTGTCCGACGGCGCCGGCGAGGTGGTGGCGCTGGGCGAGGACGTCACCCGCGTGCGCGTGGGCGACCGGGTTTGCGGCATCTTCATGCAGAGCTGGATGGGCGGCGAGATGGAGCCGGCGGACGGCACCAGCGCGCTGGGCGGCGCGGTGGACGGCGTACTGGGCGAGCACGTGGTGTTTGACGAGCGCGGACTGGTGCACGTGCCCTCGCACCTCTCCTACGAGCAGGCGGCTACCCTGCCTTGCGCGGCGGTGACGGCGTGGAACGCGCTGTTCGGGCAGCAGCCGCTGATCCCCGGCCAGACTGTGCTGGTGCTGGGCACCGGTGGCGTCTCGATGTTCGCGTTGCAGTTCGCGCATGCGGCCGGCGCCAGGGTAATCGCCACGTCCTCCAGCGACGAGAAGCTGGCACGCGCGCACGCGCTCGGTGCCTCGGACGGCGTGAACTACAAGGCCGAGCCCGAGTGGCAGAATGCGGTGCGGAAGCTGACCGACGGGCGCGGCGTGGACCACGTGGTGGAGGTAGGCGGCCCGGGGACGATCCAGCGTTCCGTGCAGGCCACGCGCGGCGGCGGGGTGGTGACGCTGATCGGCGTGCTGACGCGCGGCACGCTGGATCCGCTGGCGGTGTTCGGCGCGGGCTGCATCGTGCGGCCAATCTACGTGGGTTCGCGGCAGATGTTCGAGGCGATGAACCGGGCGATCTCTCTGCACAGGTTGGAGCCGGTGGTGGACCGGGTTTTCGCCTTCGAGGAGGCTCGGGAGGCTTACCGGCATCTCAAAGGCGCTACGCATATTGGGAAGGTGGTGGTCCGGATATGAGGCAAGGAAGGCCTTCTTTTTTGAAAAAAAGAAGCAAAAAACTTTTGCCCCCTGTCGGCGGCTGCTGACACGCGGCGCAACAGGGGAGTCAAAAGTTTTTTGCTCTTTTTCAGAAAAGAAGGCCTTCTTTTCTTTATTGACTGGTGCACGATGATCTCCGAACGCCGCCTCCTCCGCGCAGAACCCGATTTCGGCCTGCTCACCAAGCTCTGGCGCATAAACTGGCTCTACGTGCTGCTGCTCTGCACCCTCGCCGGCTGCGGCTACGTGGCGCTGTACTCCGCCGGCGGCGGGCCGGAGCCGTATGCCTGGCGGCACGGCCTGCGCTTCGGGTTCAGCTTGGTGATGATGCTGTCGATCGCCATGCTGGACATCCGCTTCATCGCGAAGTTCTCCTGGCCGTTCTACGGGTTTGCGCTGCTGCTGCTGGTGCTCGTGCTGAAGATGGGCCACGTGGGCAAGGGGGCGGAGCGCTGGCTGGATATCGGTCCGCTGCAGTTGCAGCCTAGTGAGATCATGAAGGTGGCGCTGGCGATGGCGCTCGCGTCCTGGTTCAACCGGGCGAGCTGGGCGCGCGTGGGAAACCCGCTTTTCCTGATCCCGCCGGCTGTGGCTGTATTGTTGCCGGTCGGACTGATCCTGAAGGAGCCGAACCTTGGCACCGCGTTCATCACCGGCGTGGTGGGCGTGTCCATCTTCGTAGGCGCCGGCATGCGGTTGTGGCAGATGGCGATCTTGGCCGTGCCGCTGCCGTTCCTGGCCGAGTTCGCCTACAGGCACCTGCATGATTACCAGCGGGCGCGCATCACCACGTTCCTCAATCCGGAGAGCGATCCGCTCGGTGCCGGCTACAACATCATCCAGTCCAAGATCGCGCTGGGATCCGGCGGGTTGTGGGGCAAGGGGTTTATGCAGGGCACCCAGGCGCACCTGAACTTCCTGCCTGAGAAGCAGACGGATTTCATCTTCTCCATCGTGGCCGAGGAATGGGGGCTGATCGGCGCGCTGGCGCTGCTGCTGTTGCTGCTGACGATCATATTGGGCGGCATGCTGGTGGCGCTTCGCTGCCGGCATCAATACGGCAAGCTGCTGGCGATGGGTATCTCGGTGAACATGTTCATGTATGTGTTCGTCAATGTGGCCATGGTGGTGGGCGCGATACCGGTAGGGGGCGTGCCTCTGCCGCTGGTGAGCCATGGTGGCTCTGCGATGCTGACGGTGATGTTCGCCATGGGATTGCTGATGTCCGTGCACGTGCATCGCGACGTGGTGTTCCCGGATCGGCGGGATGCGTTGGATTAAGAAGCAACGCCTTCTTTTTTGAAAAAAGAAGCAAGATTTTTTTGCTTCCCCCGCTGACACTGCCGTTCGCTCTGGTTCGCTACCATACGCTGTTGCAGAAACGGGCGCGAGGATCGTGCAAGCGGGGGAGCCAAAGTTTTTTGCTTCTTTTTTCAGAAAAGAAGGCCTTGCTTTCTTCTTATGCCACCTCGACCAGCACCTTCCGGCCAACCAGGTCTGCAAACGCCTCCGCCGCCATCGGCCGCCCGAACAGGTAGCCCTGCACTTCCACGCAACCTTCCTCGCGCAGCATCTGCGCTTGCAGTTCGGTCTCCACACCTTCAGCCAGGCTGGCGATACCGAGGTCGCGCGCGATGCCGATGATGGAGCGCACGAGTGGCCGCGCGGCCGGGTCCATACCCAGAACGCGGGTGAAGCTCTGGTCTATCTTCAGCTTGTCGATCGGCATGCGCTGGAGATAGCTGAGCGACGAGTAGCCGGTGCCGAAATCGTCCATGGCGATGCGCACGCCGAGCGCCTTCAGCCCAGCCAAGGTCGCCAGCGTGTCCGGCGAATCACCGAGCAGCACGCCTTCGGTGATCTCCAGCTCCAGGCGCACCGGTTCCAGCCCGCTCTCGGCGAGTATGCCGCCCACCAGCCCCACCAGGTCCGTCGTGCGGAACTGCACGGGGGAGAGATTGACGGCGATTGACAGTTTTTGTGTCCAGCCCGCAGCCTCGTGGCAGGCGGCGCGCAGCACCCAGGCGCCGAGCACGGTGATCAGCCCGCACTCCTCGGCCACAGGTATAAACTCGCCAGGCGAGACATGACCGCGTACAGGGTCGTGCCAGCGCACCAGGGCCTCGGCGCCCACGAGCGTGCCGCAGGCCAGCGTGTATTGCGGCTGGTAGTGCAGATGCAGCGCCTCGGCGGCCACCGCCTGGCGCAGATCGTGCTCAAGGTCCGAGCGTTGGCGCAGCGCCTTTTCGAGTTCCGGCGTGAACAGGCGTGCCTGGCCGCGCCCGCGCGCCTTCGCGTCGTAGAGCGCCATGTCGCCAAAACGCAGGAGCTGGCCAGGATCGGTCGCGTGCTCCGGCGCCAGCGCCATGCCGATGCTTACCCCCACGGACACATGGCGCCCGTCTATGATGTAGGGCCGGGAGAGCTCGGCGATCAGGCGAACAGCCAGATCCGGCGTGGTCTGCCCGCCTGGCAGCACGGTCTGCAATACCACGAATTCGTCGCCGCCGAGGCGTGCCACAACGTCGCAGGGCGCTAGGCAATCGGTGAGGCGGCCGGCAACCGCACGCAGCAGGCCGTCCCCGGCGGCATGGCCGAGCGCGTCGTTCACGTCCTTGAAGCGATCGAGATCCAGGCAGAGCAGGGCGATGCCGTCCTGGCCGGCGCCGCCCTCCTTCAGCTGCGCCAGCGCGCCGTCCAGCCTGTCGCCGAACAAGATGCGGTTCGGCAGGCCGGTCAAGGTGTCATGGTGCGCCAGATGGCGTATGCGCGCCTCGTCGATCCGGCGTTTGGTGAGATCCGTACAGATCACGACCGAGCCTACCGTTTCGCCCCACTCGTCACGTATCGGGCTGGCGCGTATCAGCATGGGCACCGGAGCGCCCCTGCGCACCTGCATTTCTGCTTCGCCCTGCCAGGCGCCGGCACCCTCAAGCGCCTGCAGCAAGATACGCTGTGTCGGCGCGTCCGTGATCAGGCTGGGCAGACCGCCCACGGCGCCGATCTCCTCACCTGTATAGCCGAACGCCGCGGCGAAGGCCGGGTTGGCAAACAGCGGTTTGCCCGACTCGTCGGCAATCAGTATGGCGTCGCTGGCGCTCTGCAACGCCGCGCGCACTCGTAGCCGTTCCTCGCTCTGCCGGCGCAGCCGGTCGGTTACGTCCTCCAGGGTGCCGACGAAGCCCAGCACACGCCCGGCTTCGTCGCGCACCGCACGGACGTTCGCACTTATCCAGCAGGGCGATCCGTCCGGCCGGCGGAATTCCGCTACCTCGCTTGTATAGCCCGCCTCCATCTGGCTGCGCCCGGTGAGATCCTCGCGCCGCGCATCGCTGACGAACAGGCGGCCGTCATCGAGCGCGGCCTTTGCCGTGTCAAAATCCTTGAAGCCGGTGATCGCGAGCAGGGCGGCGTTCACGCCGGTGATCTCGCCGGACTCGCCGGCGCTGAAGATCCCGAGCGCTGCGTTGTCGAACACCGCCTTGTACTGGCCTTCGGCGCGCACGAGGCGGTCAGCCGTGTCGCGGAACACGCCGAGCGCGCGTGCCACGGCGCCTACCTCGTCCGCCCGGTCCAGCCCGGGCAGTGGCGTCTCCAGATCCCCCTCGGCCAGCCGGCGCAGTGCGGATGTCAGCAGATCCAGTGGGCGGGTAAGCTGAAGCAGGGCGGAGAGCACTGCCATCATCACCGCGGCCAGAAGGATGACGAGCGCCAACCCCTGGGTGCGCAGCTCCGCCAACAACGCCTGATGCAGCCTCGTGGTGATAAGTGAGATGCGCAGCGTACCAAGCGTGCGCATCCGGCCGTGATCGCTGAAGCCGATGGCGCGCGAGACGTCGATCTGCTGCAGGTTCGCGGCACCGGTGCTGCTGCGCGCGCTGAGAACGGAGCCGTCCGGACGCAGCAGGGCGACGGCGGCGAAATCCGGATCTTCGGCCACGGCGTCCAGTGCCGCGTCCAACTGGTCCTGGTCTAGGTTCCACAGCGGCACCGACAAGGCCGCTGCTTCCACAGAGGCGAGCAGACCCGCGCGCTCGGTGAGTGCGGCGCGGCCGGCCTGTTCCATCGCCCGCTGACGGGCCCAGGCATCGACAAACAGTATGGCGGCTAGGCTTATCGTGGCAGTGGCCATGGCGCGGACCCGCAGCGACGGGCGCAGCCGGAGCCAGCGGCAGGACCTCGTAAGGGAAGGCAGGGCTAGGATGGCCGGCTTCACGTCAGTGACCGACATGCCTGTCCCAGTCCTGCAGGCCGTAGCGGGCGAGGATGGCGGCCAGGCGGCCCGAGGCTCGCAGCCGTACTATGCCGGCGCTCAGAACCTCCGAATGGCGCGCCGCGTCCGGGCAGGCCGGCGAGAACGCGATGAAGATCGGCACCGTCCTGCCGGCCTGGCTGAAGGCTACCTTATCACCGAGCTGAAGCTCATCGATCAGGGTGTGGAGCACCTGGGCGTCGTCTATCACCACGTCCACACGGCCGGCCACGAGCTTGAGCAGGTTCTTTGCCAACGCGCCATCGCCGGACAGGTACTGAATGCGGGACCTGTCGCCGTGCAGGGCGTGCAGATAGTCGCCCAGCGGACCGGAGAACTCGTAGGTGGCGACCATGCCGATCACTTCGCCGTCCAGCGATTGTGGGCCCGTATAGTGGAAGGCGGAGCCCGGGCGTGTTGCGAACCCTGTGCTGCTGCGTCCGATCGGTTCGGCCGGTATGATGAAGCCCGGCACGTCCGTGGGGATCGCACCGATCACCGCATCCGCGTGGCCTAGCCGTGCCTCGTCTATGCTGCGGGTCCAGTTCATCAATTGGTAGTCCACGTCATAGCCGGCGGCGTTGAAGATATTTCGGGCGATCTCGATGACATAGCCAGGATGATCCGAACCGGGCGCACAGTTATAGGGACACCAGAGATCCGAGCGCAGCGTGATGACGGGTCGCGCAGCGCCGGGGCGGACGCAGGCCAGGAACAGCATGGTTGCCAAGACGATGTGCCGGACCTGCACTTGTGGACCTCTTTGGCGTAGAGGTGGTCAGCTTAGCTTCGTTGCGTTAATGGCGAGTAAGGAAGTGCGACCTTCTTTTCTGGAACAGAAGCAGAGAACTTTTGGCTGCGCTGTCGCGGACTTTGCTGGAAATGTTGCGATAGCGTCGTCTGGCTTGATTTCTCTATGCCGCCTCGATCCGTCGGGACGGGCGCATGGGTGCGGGCGCTGCCGGCTCGTCGCCCTCGCACAAGGCTGCGAGCAGTGCATCCTTCAATCCGGCCAATTTGCGATCGTTCTCGATCTTCAGGCCGAAGATGTCTTTTACGTAGAACACGTCCACGGCTCGCACACCGTAGGTGGTCACGTGCGCGGAGCCGATCTGCAGGCCCTGCTCGCTGATGGCAGATGTCACGTCGTGCAGCAGGCCGGGACGGTCGCGGCCGTTGACTTCGAGGACGGTGTAGCTGTTCGACGCGCGGTTATCGACGACGACGCGGGGCGGGACGTGTATCGCGCGCATGCGGCGGCCGATCAGCGCCTGGCCGAGTTTGGGAATCTCGTTGTCCAGCCTCAGGGAGCCGCTTAGCGCCTGTTCGACGAGCACGGCGAGTTTGGCAATGCGGTGCGGCTGGTCGAAGGCGCCGCCGGCAGCGTCCTGCACCCAGAACGTGTCCAATGCGCAGCCGTTCGTCATGGTGTGTATGCGGGCGTCCACGATCGACGCGCCGGCGACCGCGAGGGCGCCGGCGATGCGGCTGAACAGGCCGGGATGGTCGGTGGCGTAGACGGTGATTTCGGTGACTGCGCGGGCGTGGCTTGGTTCGGTCACCACGGTGAGGGGGGCGCCGCGGGCTTCGGCGTCACGCACCAGGCGGGCATGGCGCACGTGGGTTTCGGGGTCGAAGGAGAGCCAGTAGCCTGGGTAGCCCAGGCCTGCGAAGAACGCGCGGTCGGTATCGTTCCAGTTGGCGGCTTGCAGGATCTCGTCGACGGCGGCGCGGGCGCGTTTTACGCGTACGTCGCGTTCGGTGGTGGACAGGCCGCCGGCGAGGACTTCGGCGACGCGGGCGTAGAGGTCTCGCAGGAGCGTGGCTTTCCAGGCGTTCCAGACCTTGCTGGATACGGCTCGCATGTCGGCGACTGTGAGGACCAGGAGGAGTTTCAGGCGTTCTGGGGATTGGATGGCTTCGGCGATGTCGAAGATGGTTTTCGGGTCGTCTATGTCTCGTTTGAAGGCGGTGTGGCTCAGCAGGAGGTGGTGCAGGACCAGCCAGGAGACTGTCTCGGTTTCTTCCACGTTCAGGCCGAATTGTGGGCAGACCTGGGTGGCGATTTCGGCGCCGAGTATGGAGTGGTCGCCGCCTCGGCCTTTGGCTACGTCGTGCAGGAGCATGGCCATGTAGAGGGCGCGGCGGGATTGCAGGTTTTCTATCAGGCCGCTGGCGATGGGGGCTACGTCGGCGAGTTTGCCGCGTTCCAGGGCGTTTAGGATGCGGACCGCCTCGATCGTGTGCTCGTCGACGGTGAAGATGTGGTAGGTGTCGAACTGCATCTGGCCTACGACGCGGGCCCAGTCTGGCAGCATGCGGCCGATTATGCCGGCCTCGTTGAGGATGGCGAGCCAGTGTGCGCCGTCCGGGCGGCCGTCCGGGTTCTGGCCGCAGAGCAGATCGAGAAAGATGTCGCCGGCTTCTGGATCGTTGCGCAGTGTAATAGCGGCACGTTCGTGGCGGATGAGGGCGCGTATGGCGAGCGGGTGCAGTTTGAGGCGGCGGGCGCGGGCCAGGTGCAGCATGCGCAGCATGCGTATCGGCTCGTGGGCGAAATCGTCCGGACGGCCGGGCATGATCTGGCCGTCGGCGAGGACGAAGCCGGCTTCGAGAAGGGCGCGGTCGGTTTCTACCTGTACGGCGGGCTCGCCTAAGGCGTGGCGTAGAACTACGGGTTCGAGGACGAGGGTCAGGCGGGTGACGTCTCGGGCGGTGAGGAAATAGTGGCGCATGAAGCGTTCCACGCCGTCCTGTACGCCGTGGCGCGTGTAGCCCATGCGGGCGCCGACGACGGGTTGCAGGTCAAAGGTCAGGCGGTCTTCGGAGCGGCCGCTTATGTAGTGCATGTGGAAACGCACGGTCCACAGGAAGTCCCACGAGCGGCGGAGGCGGCGCAGTTCCTGGGGTTCGAGGAGGGCTATTACGCCGGCTACCAGCTCGTTCGGGGTGTAGGCGCCGTAGGCGGCGCGGACCATCCAGTATTGGGTCTGCAGGTCTCTCAGGCCGCCTCGGCCTTCTTTTATGTTCGGTTCTACCAGGAAGGCGCTTTCGCCGAAGCGTTTGTGGCGGGCCTGGCGTTCGGCCTGTTTGCCGGCGACGAAGAGGGCGGGGCCGGAGGTTTTGGCGGCTTGCTGGAAAGCGGTCTGGAAGTCGGCGAAGAGGGTGGGGTCGCCGGTCAGGAGACGGGCGTCCAGCAGGCTGGTTCTGATGGTGAGGTCGGATTCGGAGTCGGCGAGGCATTGGCTAATCGAGCGGGTAGCGTGGCCTACTTTCAGGCCGAGGTCCCACATGAAATAGAGCATGTAGCCGACGACGCGCAGGGTGGCGGGCGAGGGGTGCTCGGGGGCGAGGAAGAGGAGGTCTATGTCGCTGAAGGGGGCGAGCATGGAGCGGCCGTAGCCGCCGGTGGCGACGACGGCTACGCGGTCCGGCAGGCCGGCGGGGCCGGCTACTTCGGCGGTCGCGTGGGTGAAGAGGACGCGGACTACGCCGTCTGTCAGGGCGGACAGGCGCTGGGCGGCTTCCACGCCGGCCATGCGGTAGGTTTCGAACTCGTCGCGCACGTGAAGCTGGATGCGGGCGAGGTGGCGGCGGAAGGCGGAGAGGGCGGCGTCCCGGGTGGGGGGGTGGCCGGCTTCGGCCAGCTCTGCGAGGGCCTGGGCGAGGACCGCGGAGACGTCATCTGGGGCGGTTGGGAAGGGGGTGTGCAGCATTTGCGCGGAGCTTAGCGCCTGCGGACGGGGGAGGGACACCCTGTAGGAAGCAAGGCCTTCTTTTTTGAAAAAAAGAAGCAAAAAACTTTTGCTCCTGGCGGGTGCATGCGGGCGCGCGCTGGTTCTGCCAGCTTGTGTGCTGGCAGAAATGCGCGAGGCCTTGGTGCAGGCGGGGGAATAAAAGTTTTTTGCTTCTTTTTTTCAAAAAAGAAGGCCTTGCCTTATTCCAGCTTCGGGTGGTCCGGCGGGGGGCGAAGCTGGGATTCGAGGTGCGGCTGCAGGCGGAAGCGGT
>CAXTCL010000022.1:0-28069 GCA_964242035.1 uncultured Acetobacteraceae bacterium
AAGGCCTTCTTTTTTGAAAAAAAGAAGCAAAAAACTTTTGCTTCCCCGCATTTGCCGCGAGCGTGCTCATCCGGGAAAAAAGCGGACGCGGCAAATGCGGGGGAATAAAAGTTTTTTGCTTCTTTTTTTCAAAAAAGAAGGCCTTGCTTGCTTGCCACAACGGTTACCAGGCGGCCCTTATGCGTGCAGAAACGCCCTGCTCTTCTTCGTGTTCTTCGCGAGCTCCCCGATGCGCGCGGCAACCGGCGGGCGACACACGCCGCCGAAACACCCCCTTGCTTTCTCCCTCCCCCCCGTAGTTACACCCTCCACCCATGACCCAGACCCGCTCCGCCGTCGTCGACCTCGGGTCCAACTCCGTGCGCCTGGTCGTCTTCGAGGGCCAGGGCCGCAATCCCACCGCCATCTTCAACGAAAAGGCCGTGCTTCGCCTCGGCCGCGGCTTGCAGCAGAGCGGCCGGCTGAATGAGGAGGGCGTGGAGCAGGCGCTGATGGTGATGGCGCGCTACGCCGCCATCGCGCGCGCTATGCGTGCGTCGCCCTGCGAAGTGCTGGCGACCGCTGCCGTCCGCGACGCCAGCAACGGCGGCGCGTTCATGGACGCCCTGCGGAGCGGTCTGCCGGACATGACCCTGCGCGTGCTCAGCGGACAGGAAGAGGCGGGCTACTCTGCGTCGGGGCTGCTGTGCGGCATCCCGGGCGCGGACGGCGTGCTGGCCGACATTGGCGGCGGCTCGCTGGAAGTGGTGCAGCTCGTCGTGGGCGGCGTGCGGACCGCGCAGACCCTGAAGCTCGGCGTGCTGCGCCTGTCTGACCGCGCCGGCGGCGACGTGGTGCGTGCGCGCGCGATCGCGGAGGCGGACCTGGCCGGCGTGGGCTGGCTGTCGCAGGGCGCCGGGCGGGACCTCTATCTGGTCGGCGGCGCGTGGCGGGCGCTGGCGCGCATACACATGGAACAGACCGGCTACCCGCTGGCCATCGTGCACCACTACACGGTGGCCCGCGAGGAAGCGCGCGACCTGTGCGGCGTCATCGGATCGGCAAGCCGGCGCGCACTCGAGCGGCTGCCCGGCATGTCCCGCCGCCGGGTGGACGACATGCCCTACGCGGCCGTGGTGCTGCGCCGCCTGCTGCGCGCGACCGACGCGCGGCGCGTGGTGTTCTCCGCCAACGGCCTGCGCGAGGGCTGGTTCATGCAGAACGTGGCCAGCCCCGAGGCGCGCGCGCAGGACCCGGTGCTGGCCGCGTCCCGGGACCTGGCCACACGTTACGGACGCGACCCCGCGCTGCCGCCTGCCCTGCTGGCCTGGACCGCCGCCCTGTTCGACGGCGAAAGTGCCGAGGAACGGCGCCTGCGCGAGGCGGCCTGCTGGATGAGCGACATCGGCAGCCAGGAACATCCCGAATACCGCTCCGAACAGGCCTTCGCCCGCGTGCTGCGCCAGCCCGGCATCGCTCTCGACCACCACGCGCGCGCCTTTCTGGCGATGACGATCGCGCTGCGCTACGAGGCGGAGCCGGACACGTATTACCTCAACACCGCGCGCATGCTGCTGGACATGATGACGCTGCGCCGCGCGGAGATACTGGGGACAGGATTGCGGCTGGCCTACACGCTGTCCGGCGGGACGGCGGCGCTGCTTGCTGGCACGTCGCTGGTGCGCGAGGCGGGACGGCTGGTGCTTCGGTTGGCACAGGGGAGCGGCGTTTTTGCGGGTGAATCGGTGACGCGGCGACTGGAGCGTTTGGCGCAGGCGCTTGGGTTGGAGGCGGCTACCGAGGTGGTTTGAGGCAAGGCAAGGAAGTAAGACCTTCTTTTTCGAGAAAAAGAAGCAAAAAGCTTTTGTCTGCGCTGTCGCGGAGCGTTGACACGCGCGCTTCCACGATGCGCTGACAGTGATGACGTTTTTTTGTTCTTCTTGCAAAACGGCTTCTTGCTATCGAGGCGTTCAGCATGTTCGGGTTGTGATTGATCCGACGTTCTCTGGTGGAAACAATTCCCTTACTGGCCGATATAGCTAGCGCTTGATGGATTGGGTTGAACGGCGACGACTGTTGTCGGCGCCGCACATGCTGCCGCTAACGGCATTCGTGCGAACGCTGCGCACGCAAGGCGGCTTGTTCGTGCCGGACTTTGATCCGCTGGACGGGGGGACCGGCGCACGGATGCTCCTGCTCCTGGAAAAGCCTGGCCCCACGGTGGCGCCGCCCACAGGCTCCGGTTTCGTATCACGCGACAACCCGACAGAGACGGCGCGCGCCATACGCGAAGGCATGGCCGCCGCCGCGGTGCCGCGCGAAAAGATGGCCATCTGGAATACCGTGCCATGGTGGAACGGCACGATGCGCGTGCGCGTGGCTGAGGCGCGGGACGGTGCGACTGCTTTGGAAAAGCTGTTACCGCTGCTGCCATCGCTACGTTGCGTGGTACTCTCCGGCGCCGTCGCAAGGCGCGTCGGGGCGCCGGTCTGCGCCCACGCCGGTGTGCGCGTGTTCGAATGCGTGCATCCCTCGCCGAACGCGCGCGCCGGGCCCGCAACGGCTGCTGCGTGGCGGGCGTTGCCTGATGTCTGGCGGGCGGCTTGGGCAGCGGCAAAGTAAACAAGCAAGGCCTGCTCTTTCGAGAAAAAGAAGCAAAAAGCTTTGATCTGCGCTGTCGCGGACCATTCAACAGCCGCCGACAGGGACCAAAAGTTTTTTGCTTCTTTTTTTCAAAAAAGAAGGCCTTGCTTGCTTACTGCTTGACCACCTTAGGCGGCAGATCCAGCTTCAACGAAAGCTCCTTCAACCGAGCCGTATCCACCTCCGCCGGCGCGCCCATCAGCAGATCCTCGCCCTGCTGGTTCAGCGGGAACAGGATCACCTCGCGTATGTTCGGCTCCTCCGCCAGCAGCATCACCATGCGGTCGATGCCAGGGGCCGATCCGCCATGCGGCGGCGCGCCGTAGCGGAACGCGTTCAGCATGCCGCCGAAGCGCGCTTCCACATCCGCCTGCGTGTAGCCGGCGATTTCGAACGCGCGTATCATGATGTCCGGCCGGTGGTTGCGTATGGCGCCGGACGACAGTTCGATGCCGTTGCAGACGATGTCGTATTGGAACGCCTTTATCAGCAGCGGGTCCATGTTCGTCAGCGCGTCCATGCCGCCTTGCGGCATGCTGAATGGATTGTGCGAGAAGTCGATGCGGCTGGTCTCCTCGTTCAGCTCGTACATCGGGAAGTCCACGACCCAGCAGAAGCGAAACGCGTCTTTCTCGATCAGCTCGAGTTCCTGGCCGATGCGGGTCCGCACGCTGCCTGCGAACTTGGCGGCCGTCTCGTGCGCACCGGCGGCGAAGAACACCGCGTCGCCGGGGTTCAGGCCGCAGGCAGTGCGTATGGCTTCCAGCCTGTCGGCTTCGAGGTTCTTGGCGATCGGGCCTTTCGCGCCGTCGGCTTCGAAGATGATGTAGCCGAGGCCGCCCGCACCTTCGGCGCGCGCCCACTCGTTCAGCTTGTCGAAGAAGCCGCGTGGGCGCGGACCGGCGCCGGGTGCCGGGATGGCGCGAACGATGCCGCCGCCTGCGGCGATCTTGGCGAACAGCCCGAAGCCGCTGCCGGCAAAATGCGCGGTCACGTCGGTGATACGCAGCGGGTTGCGAAGGTCCGGCTTGTCGGAGCCGAACTCCAGCAAGGCGGTGTCATAGGCGATGCGGCGGAACGGGGCCGTGTCCACGGCGCGGCCGCGCGCGAACTCCTCGAACAGGCCGCCGATGACCGGCTCGATCGTGGCGAACACGTCCTCCTGCGTCACGTAGCTCATCTCGAAATCGAGCTGATAGAACTCGCCCGGCGAGCGGTCAGCGCGGCTGGCTTCGTCGCGGAAACACGGCGCTATCTGGAAATAGCGGTCGAAGCCGGCCACCATAAGGAGCTGCTTGAACTGCTGCGGCGCCTGCGGAAGGGCGTAGAACTTACCGGGATGGTTGCGCGCCGGCACCAGGAAGTCGCGCGCGCCTTCCGGCGAGCTTGCGGTCAGGATCGGTGTCTGGAACTCGGTGAAGCCCTGCTCCGTCATGCGCCGCCGCAGCGAGGCGATGACGTGGGCGCGCAGCATCATGTTGGCGTGCGTGCGCTCGCGGCGCAAATCTATGTAGCGGTAGGTGAGGCGCGTCTCATCCGAGTAGGTCTCCGCTCCCGCCACCTGCATCGGCAACACGTCCGCGGTGGATTGCACCGTAATGTCCTGCGCCCGCAGTTCGATATCACCCGTCGGCAGCCGCGGGTTGCGCGTGGCCGCCTCGCGCGCCACTACCTCGCCTGTCACCGTGATGCAGGATTCCACGCGCAGCGCGTCCACCGTGGCAAGCGCCGCAGAGCCGTGCGGAAACACGATTTGCGTCAGCCCGTAATGGTCGCGCAAATCGATGAACAGCAGGCCGCCGTGGTCGCGCTTGCTGTGCACCCAGCCGGACAGGCGGGCAGTGCTGCCGGCGTCGGCGTCGCGCAGCGCGCCGCAGGTGTGGGTGCGGTAGGTGTGCATGGGGTCCTCGGGCGGAGATCAGGCCAAAGCGAGGCCTCTGCCCTCCCCCTGTGCCCTGGTCAAGAGAAGCCCGAACCTTGTCATCGGCCCGCCGACCCCGCCTCGGGCCTCGCTTGCAGCCCAAGGCTGACGCGGAGAAACGGGGTTTGCTCGCGCGGGCCGTGCCTTGAACCGCGCGTCGTCAACCACAAGCCAGGCGATCCCCGCGGCCGAGATGACGGTGCACATCACGATGACCAGCGCCAGGATCAGCATCGGCTACACGGCCTGCCCCAACGCTGCCGCAACGAAGGTAGCCGGCCTTTGGAACACGGGACAATCCGTGTAACACTGCCGGATGGCCCGATCCCCCCGCGAGACCTTCGCGGCCCCCGTCCTGATCACAGACACCCCTGCTTTGGCCGCCTTGTGCAAACGCCTGGCAGCCGAGCCCTACGTGACCGTCGATACCGAATTCATGCGCGAGCGGACCTACTGGCCCGAGCTCTGCGTCGTCCAGCTCGGCGGCACCGCGGACGTGGCCGTGGTCGATGCGCTCGCACCCGGCCTGGACCTGGCCCCGCTCGGCGCGCTGCTGGCCGACCCCGGCGTGGTCAAGGTGTTCCACGCCGCGCGCCAGGACGTGGAAATCTTTCTCCAGCTCTTCGGCGCCGTGCCCATCCCCCTGTTCGACACCCAGGTAGCCGCCATGGTGGCCGGCTTCGGCGACCAGGTCGGCTACGACAGCCTGGTGGCGGGCCTGGCCGGCGGACAGATCGACAAGGCGCACCGCTTCTCCGACTGGTCCGCCCGCCCGCTCAGCCACGCCCAGGTGACCTACGCCGCCGCCGACGTGACGCATTTGCGCACCGTGTACGAACGCCTCACCGCGCGCCTGGAGCGCGAGGGCCGCGCCGCCTGGGTGGCCGAGGAGCTAGCCGCCCTGGCCGAACCCGCCACCTACCGGCCGGACCCGGAGACGATGTGGGAGCGCCTGCGCCCGCGCACCACGAACCGCCGCATGCTGGGCGCGCTGCGCGCCATCGCCGCCTGGCGGGAGCGCGAGGCGCAGCGCATCAACATCCCCCGCCAGCGCTTAGTGCGCGACGAAAGCCTGCTGGAGATCGCCGCCACCGCGCCGCGCGATGTGGACACGCTGGGCCGCATACGCGGCGTTACCCGCGGGTTTGCGGAAGGCCCGACCGGGCACTCCCTGCTGGCCGCCATACAGGAGGCGAACGCCCTGCCGGAGGACGCGCTGCCGGAAGCCCGCGCCGTCCGTGAAGGCGCCCGGCCGTCGCCGGCGCTTGTGGCCCTGCTGAAAGTGCTGCTGGCGGAAAAGGCGGACAGCCATGACGTGGCGCCGAAGCTGCTGGCCTCGTCGGACGATATCGACCGGCTGGCGACAGAAGAGGAGCCGGACATCCCCGCTTTGCACGGGTGGCGGCTTGGCGTTTTTGGCGAGGACGCGCTGGCTTTGAAGCAGGGGCGGATTGCGCTTGGGGTGGCTGGGAAGCGGATCAAGCTGATACGGTCTTAAGGGTAACCAAGGCCTTCTTTTTTGAAAAAAAGAAGCAAAAAACTTTTGCTACCCCGCCTGCACCATGGCCTCGTTTTATTATGCCAGTGTGCGCTTTGGCAGGACTGGAGCGGGCCTTGGCGCAGGCGCAGGGACAAAAGTTTTTTGCTTCTTTTTTTCAAAAAAGAAGGCCTTCCTTGCCTAGAATCCCACCACCACCGGCTCCGCCCCACCAAACGCAGCCGTCACCCGGCTGCCAGCCGGCGCCGCCGTCTTGCCCGTCCACGACCCGCACGTCACCACCTGCCCTGCCCGCAGTCCGCCCGCCCACGCAGCACCCACGTTCGCCAGCCAGATCATCAGCCGCACCATGTCGCCTGCCGGGTTCCCCACTGCGCGCCGCTCGGGCCCGCCCTCTATGGTCTGCGTCACCGGCAGGGAGGCGAAATCCACGTCACGCCACCCCAGGATCGGCGCCCCCATTGCATACCCGCCAGTCTGGATGAAATCCGCGAGTATCGCCAACGCGCCGGCGCGCTCCGGATCGGCATAGCGCGACTGCAGCACCTCTATCCCGGGGTGGCATGTGCCGACCGCGGTCAGCACCTCGGCCCTGCCATACGGTGCCGCGCGCGGCGGCAGGTCGGCCGCCAGCACGAAGCAGATCTCGGATTCCACCTCGCGCTGCGTGAACACCGCCGGATCGAACCGACATGGTGCAAGCTGGAGCCCCGTCTGCGGCATCGGCGCACAGGAGATCGGCGCGTCCGGCCCGGGCGAGCCCACCTTCCAGCCGCCTATCCCGCCCAGAGCCGCCATCACGCGCGCCTGCACGCGGTAGGCCTGCGCTTCGTCGGCTGGTGCCTCGCCGGTGGGGATGGGTGCGCCCTGTCTGGCGGCTAGCAGCAGGGCGGCCAGGTGTTCGTCTGTCATGGGCATCCTTGAAGGAAGAAAGCAGTTCTTTTTTGAAAAAAGAACCAGAAAACTTTTATCTCCCCGCATCTGCACCAGCCGGATGCCGAAGAAACACCGAAGCGGCGGCAGCGTCGGGGGACCAAAAGTTTTTTGCTTCTTTTTTTCAAAAAAGAAGGCCTTTCTTGCCTTTCCCTACCCCATGCCCGACAACCCCGCCCACTATGCAGGTTCTCACCGACTGGGCCGCCACGCCCGCCCTTGCGCGCGGCGCCACCGTGGCGCTCGGCAACTTCGATGGCGTCCATCTCGGCCACGCCCACCTCATACGCGCCGCCCACGCCGCCCGGCCTGACCTCCCGCTCGCCGTGCTCACCTTCGAGCCGCACCCGCGCGAGCTGTTTCGCCCGGACGACCCGCCGTTCCGCCTGTCCCTGCCGGCCGAGCGCCAGGCGGCGCTGGCGGCGCTCGGCGTGAAGCTGGTCTACGAGCTGCCGTTCACCGACGCGTTTTCCCACCTCACCGCCGAGCGCTTCATCGAGGACGTGCTGCACCGGGGCATCGGCGCCGCCCACCTCGCCTGCGGGCCGGATTTCGCCTTCGGCCACCGCCGCGGCGGTGACGCCGCACTGCTGGCCGCGCGCGCCGAGGCACTGGGCCTGGGCCTCACCCTCGTGCCGCCGCTGACCGACGCGCAGGGCCCGCTGAGCTCCACTCGTATCCGTCGCGCGCTGCAGGACGGCTATCCCGCGCGCGCCACCGCCGAGCTGGGCCGCCCCTGGGCGATACGCGGCGAGGTGGCGCATGGCGACAAGCGCGGCCGCACCATCGGTTTTCCTACCGCAAACGTGGCGCTCGGCCGCCATCTGGAGCCGGCGCGCGGCGTGTATGCCGTGATGGTCCGGCTGTCGGACGGCGCCGCGCATCGCGGCGTGGCCAATATCGGCCGCCGCCCGACCGTGGCGGACGGAATGCAGAGCCGGCTGGAGGTGCACCTGTTCGATTTCGGCGCCGACCTCTACGGCCAGGAGATTTCCGTGGCGTTGCACGCGTTCCTGCGCGCGGAGCAGAAGTTCGAGAGTTTCGACGCGCTGCGGCAGCAGATCGTGGCGGATGCCATTGAAGCGCGCGCGGTGCTGGACCGCGCCTTGCTGCCGATCGTCTGACATGAAACCTGGCACCGTGTCGTTTGTGCTGATTGCTGCCTGCTTGAGCGCCGCAATCCCTACCACAGCCCGGGCGGATTCCGGTGACGAGGAGGTGCAGGTCAGATGTGACGCCGACAGGAGTTTTTCTGTCATGCCGCTTTGGCTGGGCGATCGGTCCGATACGCTGGAACCACAATACGTCCTGGACGGATGGACACGCATTGCCGCAAGCCGTGTCGTGACCTGCCGCGCCGGGGCTGAACAGGTATCCGCAACCATCCATATATATCCGCCGGCAGCGCATAATTGCGCGGGTGGCGGCTTTGCCTATCTCGATGCCCTCACCGTGGCCAACAGGCGATTGATACGCGAGCCGCTGGCGATAGATGCCGCGAGCGGCGAGTGCAGTTCGCGCGAGGCTTTCGACAGGTTCCAGTCGCTCACGCTTCTGGGCCGCCCAACCGGCTTCGATCTAACCATCTGCAAGCAGCGCGATCCGAACCCGCATGACCCGCCGCCGGTCTGCAAGACACAAAACTTCAGCAACGATGTCGGTAAGACTCCGCCCGACGAACACGGACTGAAAGCGTCGCCGCCATGACAGAACGAGACTACCGTGACACCGTCTTCCTACCCGCCACCCCGTTCCCCATGCGCGGCGACCTGCCGAAACGCGAGCCGGCGATCCTCGCGCGTTGGGAGCAGACCGGCCTCTTCGCGCAACTCCGCGCACAGGGTGAGACGCGGGACAAATTTATCCTGCATGACGGTCCACCTTATGCAAATGGCAACATCCACATCGGCCACGCGCTGAACAAGATACTGAAGGACGTGATCAACCGCGCCCGCCAGATGGCCGGCTACGATGCGTATTACGTGCCTGGCTGGGACTGCCACGGCCTGCCGATCGAGTGGCAGATCGAGGAGAAATACCGCAAGTCCGGCCGTGACAAGGATGACGTGCCGGTCCTGCAGTTCCGCGCCGAGTGCCGCGAGCACGCACAGAAATGGCTGGACGTGCAGGCAGAAGAGTTCAAGCGCCTCGGCATCTTCGGGGATTGGGCCAACCGTTACGCCACGATGGATTTCTCCGCCGAGGCGGCGATCGCGTCGGAGATCCATCGCTTCGCCAGCAACGGCGCGCTGTATCGCGGCCTCCGCCCGGTGATGTGGAGCGTGGTCGAGAAGACCGCGCTGGCCGAGGCCGAAGTGGAATACGCCGACCACACCAGCACCACCATCTGGGTGCGGTTTCCGGTGATCACGCCAGGCGCATTGCAAAATGCCGCCATCGTCATCTGGACCACCACGCCCTGGACGATCCCAGGCAACCGCGCGCTCGCCTACGGCGCGGCGATCGAATACGCGCGCATCCAGGTCGATGCCGTCAGCGATGAGAGCCTGTGCCGGCCTGGCGAGTCGCTGCTTGTGGCGCTGGCGCTGCTGCCGAAGTTCGTCGAGGAAGCCGGCATCACACTGCATCACGTGCTGCACGTGCACCGCGGCGCCGAACTCGAGGGCGTGCTGTGCGCGCATCCGTTGCGCGGCCAGGGCTACGATTTCAACGTGCCGCTGCTGGCCGGCGATTTCGTCACCACTGACGTGGGCACCGGCTTCGTGCACCAGGCGCCTGCGCACGGCGAGGACGATTTCGCGCTCTGCCGCGCGCACGGCATCGGCGTGCCGGAAACCGTCGCCGACGACGGCACCTATTTTCCTTGGGTTCCGATCTTCGCCGGCGTGCACGTATTCCGCGCGGCCAAACCCGTCTGCGAAGCGCTCATCGCTGCCGGCGGCCTGGTGAAACAGGGCAGCATCGTCCACTCCTACCCGCATTCCTGGCGCAGCAAGGCGCCGCTGATCTTCCGCGCCACGCCGCAATGGTTCATCCGCATGGACGGCGGGGAACACATACGCGACCGCGCGCTGAAGGCGATCGCAGAGACGCACTTCGTCCCCGAAGCCGGCCGCAACCGCCTGGCCAGCATGGTCGCCAACCGGCCGGACTGGTGCATCAGCCGCCAGCGCGCCTGGGGCGTGCCGATCGCCATCTTCACCGAAAAACGCACCGGCGAGATTCTGCGCGACCCCGGCGTGATGGCCCGCACCATCGCCGCCTTCCGCGAGGAAGGGGCGGACGCCTGGTATGCCTCCCCGCCCGCCCGCTTCCTGGGAAACGACTACAACGCCGACGATTACGAGCAGGTGCGCGACATCGTCGACGTCTGGTTCGAATCAGGCTGCACCAACGTCTTCACGCTCATCGACCGCGGCCTGCGCTGGCCCGCCGACCTCTACCTCGAAGGTTCGGACCAGCACCGCGGCTGGTTCCAGTCCTCGCTCCTGGAAGGCATCGGCTCGCGCCAGCAGGCGCCGTTCCGCGCCATCCTCACGCACGGCTTCACGCTGGACGAGCAGGGCCGCAAGCAAAGCAAGTCGTTGGGCAACGTGACCGCCCCGCAGAAAGTGACGGACGAATACGGTGCCGACATATTGCGCCTGTGGGTCATGAACGCGGACATCACCGAGGACCAGCGCATCGGCCGCGAAATCCTGAAACAGCAAGCCGAACTCTACCGCCGCCTGCGCAATACGCTGCGCTGGCTGCTCGGGTCGCTCGCCGGTTTCAGCGAGGAGGAGCGCATCGCCACCACGGAGATGCCGGAGCTGGAGCGCTACATTCTGCACCGCGTGGCCGAGCTGGACGGCCGCCTGCGCCGCGCCATCGACACGCATGACTGGACCGGCGTGTATCCGGACATACACAATTTCTGCAGCGCAGACCTCAGCGCGTTCTATTTCGATATACGCAAGGACACGCTGTACTGCGATCGCCCTGACAACACGCGTCGCCGCGCCGCGCGCACCGTGCTGGACGTGCTGCACCGCTGCCTGACCACTTGGCTCGCCCCGGTGCTCGTGTTTACCGCCGAGGAAGCCTGGTCCGTACGCTTCGGCGAGACCGAAAGCGTGCACCTGCAGACCTTGTCCGAAATCCCCGCAACCTGGCACGATCCGGCACTGGCCGCCCGCTGGGCCCGCATACGCGACATCCGGCGGGACGTGACCACCGCCATCGAAGGCCTGCGCGCCTCGGGCGAAATCGGCGCCTCGCTGCAGGCCAGCGTGGCCCTCGGCCTGCACCCCGCCGAAGCCGGCCTGCTGCCCGCCGCCGAGTGGCAGGACATCGCCATCGTCTCGGCGCTCACCCTCGCCCACACCGACGCCGCACCCGTCACCGTCGCCGTCACCCGCGCGCCAGGCGAGAGATGCGTCCGCTGCTGGCGCGTGCTGACCGAAGTGGGCACTATCCCCGACCACCCCACGCTCTGCCTGCGCTGCACGGACGCCGTGGACCAGGTGGCCGCGCACGCATGACCCAGCGCGCCCGCATCCTGGCCGGCATCGCGCTCGCCGCGGTCACCCTGGCCGCCGACCAGGCCAGCAAATACGCCATCCTCCACGTCCTGCACCTGCCGGAACGCGGCGTGGTCCCCGTGCTCCCCCCCGCGCTGGATTTCGCCATGGTGTGGAACCACGGCGTCACCTTCGGCCTGCTGCAGGCCGGTCAGGGACGCGGCCAGCTCATCCTGGCGGCCGTGGCCGTGGCCGTCGTCGTCGGCCTGTTCGTTTGGCTGCGCCGTGCCGAATCCACGCTCACCGCCTGCGCCATAGGTGCCATCGCCGGCGGCGCGCTCGGCAACGTGGCGGACCGCGCCCGCTTCGGCATGGTGGTCGACTTCATCCACGTGCACTGGGCGGGATGGGACCCGTTCCCGTTCGTGTTCAATTTGGGCGATTCGGCCATCGTGGTGGGGGTGGCCGCGCTGCTGCTGGAGGGGCTGCTGCCGCGGCCGGTCGGGCGCTTGCAGGCGCCGCCGCCTAAAGCGTAAGCAAGGACTTCTTTTTTTGAAAAAAAAGAAGCGAAAAACTTTTACCACTGATGCCGCCCAGCCGCTTCGCGGTTTCCTGGAACGCTTGGACACCGCAAATGCGCGGTAGTAAAAGTTTTTTGGTCCTTTTTTTCAAAAAAGGACTGCTTGCTTCCTTCGACGCAGGTTAAGAGGATCGCCATGTCCAGACACCTTGCCCTAGCCGCCGCCCTCGCCACCCTCATGCTAGCCGGCTGCGGAGACGTGGAACGCACCTTCGGCCTGGTGAAGGACGCGCCGGACGAGTTCACCGTGCAGACTCAGGCGCCGCTCTCCATGCCGCCCAGCTTCCAGCTGAACTCGCCCACGCCAGGTGCCGACCGCCCGCAGAACGTGCGCAGCGACGCCGCCGCCGAAGCCGCCATAGCCCCCAGCACCGCGCTCGGCGGCGGCACGCGCACCGGCCCCACCACGGCGGGCCAGCAGGCGCTGGTGGCGGAGGCCGGCCCCGCCGCGCCCGCCAACATACGCGGCACGGTCAACGCCGAGGCCAAGCTGGACCGCCCGCCGCAAAGCCTGGCCGACCGGCTGATGTTCTGGCAGTCCGCTCCGCCGCCGGGCACGGTGATGGATCCGGCCAAGGAGAGCCAGCGCCTGCGCCAGAACGCGGCGCTTGGTCAGCCGGCTACGACAGGGGCCACGCCGATCATCCAGGACAAGCCGAAATCGAGTTTCCTGGGCGTTTTCTGATCCCGGCAAGTAAGCAAGGCCTTCTTTTTTGAGAAAAAGAAGCAAAAAATTTTTGCTTCCCCTACGCTCAGCAGCTTCGGTGTTCCCGGAAGCACCCGGCTGGTGCAAATGCGAGGAGACAAAAGTTTTTTGCTTCTTTTTTTCAAAAAAGAAGGCCTTCCTTACTTACCACTACCGCGGCCCCGCATAAGCCTAGATGCACAGTGTTCCGCCACACTGTTGACCTTTGCAGCCAGAACCGTATCGAAGGCTGGTCCACCGCACCCTGGGTGGATGTGGCCGTCAACGACGGTGTAGTAGCCCGCGTTACGCCGGACATACCTCGCCCGGATGTCATTGAGGCCGGCGTGGGGCCTGGCGCCGGCTTCAGCGTCCGTCTGCCGCAGCCGCTCTGGCTGGACGACCAGGTCTCGCTGCACGGCCCGGACGGCAGCGTGACAAGAAGCATGCTTGGCGAGCGCGCCGCCGCCAGGCTGCGCGAGCTGACATGCTGTTTCGATCCGGCCGCGCGGTCGGGCCTGGAGATCGGCGCACTCGACTGTCCACTGATCCCCCGTGGCCGGTTCAGCATCTGGCGCGCGGACCAGGCCCCTCGCGAAGAGCTTGCCGCCCGCTACGCGCACGGCATCGCGCCGTCGATGATCGTGGAACCCGATTTCGTGACAGGCACCCTGCCGCTTGCCGTGGCGGTAGGCGGCCGCCGGTTCGGCTACGTGGTGGCCAGCCACGTGATGGAGCACGTGCCGGACATGATCGGCTGGCTCTGGCAGGTCTGGTCCGTGCTCGAGGACGGCGGCGTGCTGGCGCTGGCCTTGCCACATGGCGGCCATACCTTCGACTCCCATCGCCGGCTGAGCACGATGGCGGATCTGGCGGACGCCTTTTTCGCCGGCCTGGTGCGCCCGAGCCCCAGGCAGATCATCGATGCGATGACCGGCTCCGCCCAGCACGGCGGCGCGGACATGGGCCGTGCCACGTTCGAAGCGGTGCACAAAGCCAACCACTCCCGCAAGACGGGTCTCTACGTCGATGTGCATTGCCACGTGTTCACGCCGGAAAGCTTCGCAGACCTGCTCGGCCATATGGATGCGGTCGAGTTGCTTGGCTTCGACGTGCTCAGGCTCAGTTATCTTGGCACCGACGAGTTTTTCGTCAGCTTGCGCCGGAATTCGGGCAAGCGGCTGCCGGATCACATCGGTCCGTGAGTTACACAAAGAAAGAAAGGAAGGCCTTCTTTTTTGAAAAAAGAAGCAAAAAACTTTTGCTCCTCCGCCTGCATGACGGCGCGCTCTGGTTCTGCAAGCCCTTGTGTTGGCAGGACCAGAGCGCGCCTTGATGCAGGCGGAAGAGCAAAAGTTTTTTGGTCCTTCTTTTCAAAAAAGGACTGCTTGCTTTCTTTGTGTTAAAATCATCAAGCGACGGCATCACATACTGTGCCACCCCTGATCCCCGCGAGGACGAAATGCCTGACCGCGTAACAGTCACCGCCCCAGCCGCCCAAATCATCGAGCAACTGGCAGCACAGCACGGCCCGCTGCTGTTCCACCAATCTGGTGGCTGCTGCGACGGCAGCTCGCCGATGTGCTACCCCCGTGGCGAGTTCCGCGTCGGGGCGCAGGATATCCGCCTGGGCGAGATCGCCGGCCACCCCGTCTATATCGGCGCTGCGCAGTTTGCACTCTGGTCACACACCCAGCTCATCATCGACGTGGTGCCAGGCCGCGGCGGCGGCTTCTCGCTGGAAGCGCCAGAAGGCGTGCGGTTCCTTACGCGCGGCCACGTCTTCACGGCGGACGAAGCGGCCGCGCTGTCGCCCGTGAAGACCGGCGCTGACGCCTGAGGTACTCCGACCGCCCGAAGTCATGCCGCATGATATGATTGATGCGGACCATCGCGGCAAGCAAGCAGTCCACTATCCCTGCGCAGACTGAACTGCTTCAGCGTATCCGGAAGTAGTCGGACACTGCAAATGGGGGGAAGCAAAAGTTTTTTGGTCCTTTTTTTCAAAAAAGGACTGCTTGCTTTCTACGTGTCACACTGGTTGCAGATTAATTTCAGTAGTCTGTCTTGGAAAACACCTCGGGTGCGCTCACGACAACGTTGCCGTCCTTGATGCGATATTGCGCTATTCCATTGGTGGTTCGAACGTCCTCGAAATGACCTGACTTGCAGGCGACCTCCACATCCCTGGCGGCGGCATACGTGATACGCGATCGGGCAAATTCCGTAGCTGCTGGTGACCGGTCGAAGCTGTCGATCGACAGCAGCATCGCCTTGTGCGTATGCCCGCCCAACATGCACGGATAGCTTTCGGCACTCGCCTCGTCCGGGTCCAGCGCCGCACGATCATCCTGCGCTTTCAGAACGCCTAGCAGACTGACATCCTGCCCGGAGCCGACTGCCTCCACCCAGACCGAACTATCCGTCTCTCCCTGCGCCACGTGCGAGACCAGGCACAGCATCCTCTGCTGTCCCTGGCCCGGCAACGCCAGGCACTTTTCCATCGCCCGTCCGGGGTACCAGCGGACCAGCCGCCAGTGCTTGCCGCTCGACGTGAACAATATGCCACCGCCGCCATCGTTGGCGTGCGGCTCGCGCCCCGACGAATAGGACAGATAGGCTTCGTGTGCGCCTGGACCAGTGAACGCGCCGTAGGCGACGGCCGACAGCGAGATGTCACCGCGATCGGCATCCCTGTAACCGATAAGCCGCTGACAATTGAAGTCGGTATCGCCGGTGGCCTCTTCCGAGTCACCGTCCGGCGCGGGATTCAGGCACACCAGAGGCAGGAAAATCTGCATCTCGTTTTGGGAAAGAGGTCGCGGGTCGCTCCTCGATTGGAGTGGGTCCGCCAACGCCGCGCCAGTAACCGCCACCAGGAAAATCAGCAGCGTCATTGCACGCGGCATGATGTTTCCTGATCGCGACCCTCGGACGGAGTGATCCATGTGCCGCCTTGCTACCGCTCCACACACATCGCCACGCCCATCCCGCCACCGATGCACAGCGTCGCCAACCCCTTCTTCGCGTCGCGCTTGCCCATCTCGTGCAGCAGCGTCACCAGCACGCGCGCGCCCGAAGCGCCGATTGGGTGGCCCAGCGCGATCGCCCCGCCGTTCACGTTCACCTTTGCCGTGTCCCAGCCCAAATCCTTGTTCACCGCGCAGGCCTGCGCGGCAAAGGCCTCGTTCGCCTCGATCAGGTCCAGGTCGCCCACCGACCATCCGGCCCGCTCCAGTGCGCGGCGGCTCGCAGGTATCGGCCCCGTCCCCATGATCGCCGGATCCACGCCGGCGGTGGCGAAACTCGCGATGCGCGCCAGCGGCGTCAGGCCGCGGCGCTGCGCCTCGGCGCCGCTCATCAGCACAAGTGCGGCCGCACCGTCGTTGATGCCGCTGGCGTTTCCGGCCGTCACCGTGCCTTCCTTGTTGAACGCTGGCCGCAACTTGCCCATCGCCGCCATGTCGCTGTCGTGCCGTATGTACTCGTCGGTATCGACCACCACGTCGCCCTTGCGGCCCTTCACCGTCACCGCCGCGATCTCGTCGGCGAAGCGCCCGGACTTGCTGGCCGCCGACGCCTTATTCTGCGACGCCACCGCGAACTGGTCCTGCATCTCCCGCGTGATCTGGTATTTCTGCGCCACGTTCTCCGCCGTGATTCCCATGTGATAGCCGTGGAACGCGTCCCACAGCCCGTCCTTCAGCATGGTGTCGGTCAGTTCCAGCGCGCCCATCTTGGTGCCCGAGCGCAGATACGCGGCATGCGCGGACTGGCTCATACTTTCCATCCCGCCGGCGGCCACCACCGCACTCTCGCCGGTGCGTATCTGCTGGGCCGCGAGAGCCACCGCGCGCAGCCCGCTGCCGCACACCTGGTTTATGCCGAACGCGGTCTTCTCGTCCGGCACGCCGGCGTGGCGTGCCGCCTGGCGCGCCGGGTTCTGCCCCTGGGCGGCCGCCAGCACGTGGCCCAGTATCACCTCGTCCACCTCGCCGGGCGCCACGCCGGCCCGCTCCATCGCAACGCGCAGAGCGGTGGCCCCAAGCTCGGTGGCGGCGACGGCGGCGAACGCCCCGTTGAAGCTGCCGACAGGCGTGCGCGCCGCCGATACGATGACGATGTCTTCCATGAGCGTTTCTCCCGGTTCGTGTTGACCGATACATAGGCACGCGACAGACACGAATCCAACAAACCGGAGGCGCGCGCGCATGTACGAGGACCTGGACGCCACCGCCCTGGCCGAGCTTGTCGCCAAACGCCAGGTCACGCCGGCCGAGCTGCTGGAAGACGCCATCGCCAAGACCGACGCGTCCGCCGCCACGCTGAACGCCGTCCCGATACGCTTCGACGACGCCGCCCGCGCCCAGGCCAGCGCGCCGCTCACCGGCCCGTTCGCCGGCGTGCCGTTCCTGCTCAAGGACATCGGCCAGGAATACGCGGGCCAACTCTTCACCGCCGGCGCCGCGCCCTACCGCCACCGCCGCCCCGCCGTGCACAGCGCCTACACGCGGCGCTGCCTGGAGGCGGGCCTGGTCATCTTCGGCCGCACCGCCACACCCGAGCTGGGGCTGAAGGCCGTCACCGAATCCAAGCTTTGGGGCCCCACGCGCAACCCGTGGGACACCACGCGCACTGCCGGCGGCAGCTCCGGCGGGTCGGCCGCCGCGGTGGCCGCCGGCCTGGTGGCCATGGCGGGGGCCAACGATGGCGGCGGCTCCATACGCATCCCAGCCAGCTTCTGCGGCCTGTTCGGCCTGAAGCCGGGCACCGGCCGCATCTCCTGGGGCCCGGGTGCCGGCCAGGTGTGGGAGGGTGCCTCGTCCAACGGCGTGCTGACCCGCAGCGTGCGCGACACCGCCCGCATGCTGGACGTGCTGTGCCACCCGGAGCCTGGCGATCCGTTCACGCCGGCGCCCCCGCCGCGCCCCTACGCCGCGGAGACCGAAATCCCCCCCGGCCGCCTGCGCATCGGCTTTTCCACCGCATCGCCTTTGGGCACCCCGGTCCACCAATCCTGCACCGACGCCGTGCACAACGCCGCCCGCCTGCTGGAATCCCTCGGCCACCAAATGGAGGAAGCCGCCCCGGAGGTCGATGGCGCCGCTGTCGCCGCCTGCTACATCAAGCTCTATCTCGGCCAGGTGGCCGCCGAAGTGGCGGCAAGCGGAGCGCCGGACCGCGCCTTCGAGCCGGAAACCGCGCTGCTGGCCACGCTCGGCCGCACATTCTCGGCCGGCGACTACGTCGGCGCCCATCTGCAATGGAACGGCTTCTCCCGCGCCCTGGCCCGCTTCCACCAGACCTACGATCTGTGGCTGACCCCCACCGTCGCCGCCCCGCCCGCCCGCATCGGCGAGCTGGACACGCCGCCCGCCCAGCTACGCCTGGCCGCCGCCGTGCGCACGCTTCGCGCCGGCCGGCTGATGCTGAAAATAGGCCTGCTGGACCGAATGGTGCAGGAGAGCCTGGCCCGCACGCCGTTCACCCAGCTCTCCAACCTGACTTACACGCCCAGCATGTCCGTGCCGCTGCACATGGCGCCGGCGGAGACTGGCGGGAAGGCGTTGCCTGTTGGCGTGCAGTTCGTGGGGGCGGCCAATAGTGAGGGGATGCTGATCCGGTTGGCGGCGCAGTTGGAACAGGCAGCGCCCTGGGCTACGTCATTAAACTGAGAAGTGGTTGTGTTCGCCTCGTCATACATTCCTTATTGGAAGTGACGGTTGCGATCCTCAATCACTCCTTTCTTCAAGAGAAGGCCAAACAGTCTCGTTGCTTCGGTCGAGTGCAAGGGCAAGTTCGCTGAAGGACAATGACCGTTCAATACGCGGAGACCTGCAGGAATGGATAATTTCGTCAGGACAACATGTGTCACCGGCCTGGCGCTATCACTGCTGGGTTGTGCAAACCCACAGTCAAAGGGGGTGTATGCTCAACGTAAATTGCCAGCCCCGGGCGGGGATGGTTTTCTTAACGACATCGGAGACAAGGTATTTTTCGATTTCGACTCGGCATTGATCCGGCGGGACGCGCAGATTACGTTGGCAAAGCAGGCCGGCTGGCTCAACAAATATCCGACCTTCAAAATCCTCATAGCGGGTAACTGCGACGAGCGAGGCACGGAGGAATATGACTTGGCTCTCGGCTTTCGCCGGGCCAATGCCGACCGTGAGGTCCTGATCGCGAAGGGGGTGGCGGCCGGCCGCCTCTCCGTTATCAGTTACGGCAAGGAACGCCCTCTGGCGACCGGCGACGATGAGCAAGCCTGGGCCATGAACCGGAACGCCACCAGCTCCATGCCATGACTACGCGCCAAGCTCACATCGGCACGTAGCAGGCGCCAGGAGCAAAAGTTTTTGCTTCTTTTGTTCAAAAAAGAAGGCCTTGCCTTTCTACCGCCCTATGCAAAACACCACCCAACTCGACCGCAGGGAACCCCAATGACCGCCATAAACGCCGTCACCGACCTCACCACGCAGGACGGCATCGCCGTGCTCACCGTGAACTCCCCCCCGGTAAACGCGCTGTCGGCCGCCGTCCGCCAGGGCATCCTCGCCGGCATAGAGACGGCCGGCAAAGACCCGTCCGTCCACGCCATAGTGCTCACCTGTGCCGGCCGCACCTTCATCGCCGGCGCGGACATCACGGAATTCGGCAAGCCCCCCGTCGAGCCGTCGCTGCACGCCGTCATACGCGCGATAGAAGCCAGCCCTAAGCTGGTCGTCGCCGCCATACACGGCACCGCACTGGGCGGCGGGCTGGAGACGGCACTCGGCGCCCACTACCGCGTGGCGGTGCCCAGCGCGAAACTCGGCCTGCCCGAGGTGAAGCTCGGCCTGCTGCCCGGCGCGGGCGGCACGCAACGGCTGCCGCGCGTGGTGGGTGCCGCGCAGGCGCTGGACATGGTCACGTCAGGCACCCCGATCGGCGCCAAGCAGGCGGCCGAGCGCGGCCTGGTCGACGCCCTGGCGCCCGAGGACGGCCTGGTCGCCTTTGCGGTCGACTACGCCCGCAAGGCGGTGGCCGAGGGCAAGCCGCTCCGCAAAATACGCGACATGAGCGTGCAGGCCGAGCCAGGCTTGTTCGACACCTTTCGCAAAGCCAACGCGAAGAAGTTCCGCGGCTTCGAAGCGCCGGAGAAGAACATCCAGTGCATCGAGGCGGCAACCACCCTGCCCTTCGACGAAGGCGAGCAGACCGAGCGCCGCCTGTTCATGGAGCTGATGACCGGCACGCAATCCGCCGCCCAGCGCCATCTCTTCTTTGCCGAACGCGAGGCGCAGAAGATCCCCGGCCTGCCGAAAGGCACCGTCGTCCGCGAGATAAAGAAAGTCGGCGTGATCGGCGCCGGCACCATGGGCGGCGGCATCTCGATGAACTTCCTCTCCGCCGGCTACGCCGTCACCATCGTGGAAGCTAACGACAAGGCGCTCGAGCGCGGCGTAGGCATCATGCGCAACAACTACGAGAACACCGCGAAAAAAGGCCGCCTGACGCAGGAGCAGGTCGAACGCAACATGGGCCTGCTGACCGCCAGCATGGCCTTCGAGGATCTCGCCGACTGCGACCTGGTGATAGAGGCCGTGTTCGAGAACATGCAGATCAAGCGTGAGATCTTCACGAAACTCGACCAGATCGTGAAACAGGGCGCGATACTCGCCAGCAACACCAGCTACCTCAACGTCGACGAGATCGCCGCCTGCACCAAGCGTCCGCAGGACGTCTGCGGCATGCATTTCTTCTCGCCGGCAAACGTCATGCGCCTGCTCGAAGTGGTGAAGGGCGAACACACCGCGCCGGACGTGCTGGAAACGGTGATGCAGCTGTCACGCAAGATCGGCAAGGTCGCCGTCGTCGCCGGCGTCTGCCACGGCTTCATCGGCAACCGCATGCTGGAGCCGCGCCAGCGCGAAGCCAACAAGCTGATCATGGAAGGGGCGATGCCCTGGGACGTGGACCGCGTCATCTATGATTTCGGCTTCCCCATGGGCCCGTTCCAGATGGCGGACCTCGCCGGGCTGGACATCGGCTGGTCCGCCGAGACCTCGAAGGGCGTCACGCTGCGTGACCAGCTCTGCGAGCGCGACCGCCGCGGCCAGAAGACCCGCTCCGGCTTCTACGACTACAACGAAAAGCGCGAGCACACGCCAAGCCCGATCGTCGAGGAACTCATCCTGCGCGCATCGGCCGAACGCCAGATCACGCGCCGCAAGATCAACGACCAGGAGATCCTGGAACGTTGCATCTACACGATGATCAACGAAGGCGCCCGCATACTCGAGGAAGGCAAGGCCTACCGCGCATCCGACATCGACATGGTCTGGCTCACCGGCTACGGCTTCCCGGCATACCGCGGCGGGCCGATGTTCTACGCGGATACGGTGGGCACGAAGCACGTGGTGGAACGGCTTCGTGCGTATCAGGCAATGTCGGAGAAGGATTTCGCGCCTTCGGATTACCTGTTGAAGGTGGCTGAGGAAGGGCTGGGGTTCGGCGGCGGCAAGTAAGCAAGCAAGGCCTTCTTTTTCGAGAAAAAGAAGCAAAAAGCTTTTATCCGGCTGTCGCGGACCTATCGGCAGCGCGCGACAGCGAAGTCAAAAGTTTTTTCCTTCTTTTTTTCAAAAAAGAAGGCCTTTCTTTCTTCCTCGCACAGACCGCGCTAGACTCGCCTCCATGCCGCCCAAGCCACGCCCGAAGAACCCCCTGATCAGCGTCATCGTGCCCGTCTACAACGAGGCGGACGCGATCGGCGCCTTCCTGGACCAGATAACGCCTGTTCTGGACGGCGCCGGCGTGCGGTTCGAGATCATCTTCGTCAATGACGGGTCCAAGGACGCCACCCTGCCGATGCTGCTCGGCCTGGCGCAGACCACGCCCGGCCTGCGCGTAGCCAATTTGTCGCGCAATTTCGGCAAGGAAGCCGCCATGACGGCCGGACTGGACCTGGCCGACGGCGACGCGGTGGTGCTGATCGACGTGGATCTGCAGGACCCGCCCGAACTGCTGCACCGCTTCATCGCCCTGTGGCGCGAAGGCTACGACGTGGTCTACGGCCTGCGCGAGAGCAGGCAGGCGGACGGGCGGCTGAAAGCGTTCAGCGCCGGACTGTTCTACTCCGTGTTCAATCGCATGTCGGCCACCCCCATACCGCACAACGTGGGCGATTTCCGGCTGATCGATCGCCGTGTGGTCGCGGCGATGCGCCTGCTGCCCGAGCGCGGACGCTTTATGAAAGGGCTGTTCGCCTGGGTCGGGTTTCCGTCCGTGGCGGTGCCCTATGTGCGGCCCGCGCGGCTGCTCGGCACCAGCAAGTGGAATTACTGGCGCCTGTGGAATTTCGCGCTCGACGGCATCGTCAGTTTCTCCACCGCACCTCTGCGCATCTGGACGTATTGCGGCGCGCTGATCGCGCTCGGCGCGGTGGCTTACGCGGCCTTCATCGCCCTGCACACGCTGCTGCTCGGCGCGGACGTGCCCGGCTACGCCTCGCTCATCATAGTGCTGCTGTTCAGCACGGCGGCCAACCTGATCTCGCTCGGCATGATCGGCGAGTATGTCAGCAGGCTGTTCGTGGAGACGAAGCAGCGGCCTATCTACCTGCTGGAAGGTGTCTACCAGCAGGAACAGACCGCCTTGGGGCAGGTACACGAGATGATGGCGCATGGATCTTAAAGAGCAGGAGATCCTTGGCGAGACGGCGGGGTCGCACTGGTATTACCGGGCGAAATCGGCCGCCATGCTGCAGATGCTGGGTCATGCGCCGGTGCACAGCGTGCTCGACGTGGGCGCGGGCTCGGGGTTTTTCTCCCGCCGCATCCTCGACGAGACACAGGCCGGCGACGCGATCTGCGTCGATCCCAATTACCCCGACGAACACGAGGAGCGGCAAGGTGGCAAGACGCTGCGCTTCGTGAAAGGCATCGACAAATTCGACGGTGACCTGGTGCTGATGATGGACGTGCTCGAACATGTCCCCGACGACACTGGTCTGCTCGTCGAATACGCCGCAAAGGTGCAGCCCGGCACACGGTTCTTGCTGACTGTGCCGGCGCATATGTGGATGTGGAGCGGACATGACGTGTTCCTCGAGCATTACCGCCGCTACACGATAGGCGAGGTGGACCGGCTGGTGGTGCGCGCCGGCCTCACGCTCCTGCAAAGCAGCTATTACTTCGGGCTGACCCTGCCGATCGCCGCAGGCGTGCGGCTTGGACGCAGGCTGAACCCATTCCACCGTGAGGCACCGGGATCGGAAATGCGGCCGCACGGCGCCGCGGTGAACGCAGCACTCTGGCACGTCTCACGCGCCGAACTGGGACTGCTCGGCCGCAACCGGGTGGCCGGCCTCTCCGTGTTCGCGCTGGCGCAGCGATGAGCGAGGCCGCCCGCTGGCTGGCAGCGGCCGGCTTCGATCCGGACGCCTATCTGCGTGACAACCCTGACCTCAGCCGCGCCGGCCTGGCCTCAAGCGACGCCCTGGGGCACTTCCTGCGCTTCGGCTATGCCGAAAACCGACGGGTGGTCCTGCTGCCTTTGCCGGCCGGGCTGGACGCGTATCATCCAGGTGTCGTCCCCGATCCGGCCCACCAGAGCCAGCTCTGCCAGGCCGTATACGCGAACCAGTGCAAGATGGCGGAGAGCGCCCCCTATCTGTGGTCCGGTGCGACCGAGGCGCTGGACTCCTTCTTTGCGCAAACAAATGCACAGCCTTTCTACGTCGTTGGCGACAGCCACTCCAACCTCTACCGGCGCTTTGCCACGCACGATGGCGCCTGGCTGGCGCCGGTGCCGCTGCTGTGCAGCGCCGGCTCGGCGATGGGCCTGGCGCGGCCCAACTCGCGCTCCGGCTACGGACAGAGGATCCTCGCCTGGGCCGAGACCAATGCGAAGCAACCCTCCGCCAGCCGCCTCGTCTTCCTGAAATTCGGCCAGGTGGACGTGGAGTTCGTGTGGAACTTCCAACGCATCCGCTCGGCAGACACCGTGTTCTCGCTTCAGCATTTCGACAAGTTCGCCCAGGAGACGGCGCGCAGCTACCTGGGTTTCGTGGCAAGCCTGGCAGAGCGGATCGGCGCCGCGCGCCTGCGTGTCTGCGCCATCTTTCCGCCCGCCCTTGGCGATGCCGTGTGGGCCGAAGGCTACGTGAACGGCCATGTCGGCGCGCTGGAAGGCGATCGTAGCAAGGAAGCACTGGAGGCCGGCATACGCACGCTGCAAATACCCGACCTGCGCACGCGTACCATCCTGCACATGATCTTCAACAGCTACCTGCGCGCGGGCTGCCTGCAAGCGGGCGTGGCCTTTGTCGATGACTTCCACCCGTTCCTGGGCGCCGACGGCGTGCTGGACCCGGCCTTCGTTCCGCACAGCCGCGGGCGCGATCACCATCTGGATCATGGGGCGGTGCACGCGCCTTTGGTGCGGGTTATTCGGGAGGCCATGCGGCAGTAAGGAAGCAAGGCCTTCTTTTTTGAAAAAAAGAAGCAAAAAACTTTTGCTACCCCGCCTGCACCAACGCGCACCTCGATACTGATATGCCCGGCGCTGCCCCAAGGGCGCGACAGCGGACCAAAAGTCTTTTGCTTCTTTTCTTCAGAAAAGAAGGCCTTCCTTCCTTACGTCACGCGCTCAAACCGCACCCAAGCCGGCGCATGATCACTCGCACCCTCCGCCCCGCGAACCTCCCGGTCCACCCCCGCATTCTTCAAACGCAAAGCCGGGCTAAGCAGCATGTGATCCAGCCGCATCCCCGCATCGCGGCTGTAATGCTCACGGAAGTAATCCCAGAACGTGTACATCGGCACGTCCGGATATTGCGTGCGTAGCGCATCGACCCAGCCCTGCTCCACAAGCCGCCGGAACGCAGCACGGCTTTGCGGCTGCAGCAGCGCGTTGCGCTTCCAGGACCGCGAGGAATAGATGTCGAACTCGGTCGGCACCACGTTGTAGTCGCCTGCCAATATCACCGGCAGCCCGCTCGCATGCAGCTCCGCGGCGTGCGCGATCAGCCGCTCGAACCAGGCCAGCTTGTAGTCGAATTTCGACCCCGGATACGGATTGCCGTTCGGCAGGTACAGGCAGCCGACAAGCACGCCCTGCACCGCCGCCTCGATGTAGCGCGCCTGCACATCGGCCGCGTCGCCAGGCAACGCGCGGCGTGTCAGCACGGGCTCGGCGCCGCGCGCGAGTATGGCCACGCCGTTCCAACTCCGCTGCCCCTGCCACACGGCGTGATATCCAGAATCCCGCAGGGCGCCCGCCGGAAACGCGCGGTCTTCCGCTTTCAACTCCTGCAGACAGGCTATATCAGGTTGCGTTTCCGCCAACCAAGCCAGCAGGTTATCCAGCCGCTTGTTTATGCCGTTTATGTTGTAGGTGGCGAGCTTCACGGCCAGCAAGAAAACAAGCAGTTCTTTTTTGAAAAAAAGAACCAAAAAACTTTTGCTCCCTGTCGGCGGCTGCCGAAACTCGGCGCGACAGCCGAACCAAAAGTTTTTTGCTTCTTTTTTTCAAAAAAGAAGGCCTTGCTGTCTTCCTTGCTCAAGCCGCCTCCAGAGCATACCGCCGGCAATGCTCCAGATACGCCGCCTCATGCAGCGCCACCAACTCCACCACGCTGTTCCACAACCATCCCGGTGCATCCAGTGACCGTGCGTGACTGGAGCGCAGGAGCTTCAGCCAGTCGCGCCGCTGCGCGTCATCCATCTGCCGCGCATGCGCATGGCCAACCACGCCCGCGAGGTAGGCGGCCATCTCGGTGGCCTCGCTTCGGCTCAGCACCTCCAGCTCCAGCTTCAAATCCTGCGGCAGCAATTCCCTTACGAACACGCCGCTGCCCAGCAACCTGGCCGAGCACATGCGGCCGCCCAGCGCCGGCGACAGCGCACGTGCGCCGGCCACCACGCGCTCGGCATTGTCGCGCGGCATGTCGGCGTCCGGCGCACGCGGTGCCGCGGCGGCAATCGCCTCCTTGACGTCCATCAGGCAGTGGCGTTCGGACTTGCCTGTGCCCACGCCGACCAGCACGGCCAGGCGCAGCCGGCCGAGCGAGCTGCAGCCTTTGCGCCAATACGCCGCATCGAGCACGCGCACCGCATCGTCCTCGCCGCGCCCGCGCAAGGCGGTCGCCAGCGCCTGCAGGTCGGGCGTGGCGAACAGCTCGTCCACCGCCGCGCGCTCGGTCTTGGTGAGTTTCCAGAAGCGCTTGCCGATCGGGATCATCGGCTCGGTGCCCTCGATGCGCTCGTCGGCCAGGTGCTTCCAGGAGCGACCGGCAGCCTGCCGCATCAGGTTGCGTATCAGCTTCGGCATGGCGTCCGCGTGGCGCTTCTCGCCGGCAAACGCGGCCTCGTAGCCGGCCGTCATGTGTTCCAGGATATGCGCGGTGGTCACGCCCGGCAGGTCGGATCCGCGCGCCGCCATGGCGAGCGAGAGTGCGAGCCGTATCAGGTCGTGCACCGGGTTGCCGATCACCGTCTGGTCCAGGTCGCGAATCTGCACCGCCAGCTCGCCATGCGCACTGCCGACGGGGCCAAGGTTGCCCACGTGGCAGTCGCCGCAGATCCACACGCTCGGGCCTTCCGGCAAGGCGAGGCTGCTGGCGCTCAGCCAATCGTAGAAGCGGGTGGTGCTGCCGCGTACATAAGCGTGCGCCGAGGCGGCCATCTTGAGGTGCCGTTCGGCGGTGAGCACGGCCTGGCGGCCGGAGGGCGTGACCTGTTTGCTTTCGGACATGGGCAACACAACGCCAGCCGGCGCGCCGGTTGCCCCCGCCGGGCCGCTGTGTAGGTTGCGCGCCATGCAGACCCGCGCGCCCACGAGACACATCCGGCTGCACGCCTTCGAGATGGCCTGCGTGGGCCACATACAGCAGGGGCTGTGGCGCCATCCGCGCGACCGTGCCACCGACTACACGCGGCTGGACCACTGGGTGGCGCTGGCCCGCACGCTGGAGCGCGGCCTGTTCGACGGCCTGTTCCTCGCCGACGTGCTCGGCGTGTACGACGTCTACGGCGCCTCGCCGGACGCCGCCCTGCGCGCCGCGGTGCAGGTGCCGAACCTGGACCCGGCGCTGCTGGTCCCCGCCATGGCGCACGCCACGCAAAACCTCGGCTTCGCCATCACCGCCAACACGGCGGCCACCCACCCCTTCGTGTTCGCCCGCCAGATGAGCACGCTGGACCACCTGACCGGCGGCCGCATCGGCTGGAACATGGTCACCGGCTACCTCGATTCCGCCGCCCGCGCGCTGGGCCGCGATGGCCAGGCAGACCACGACACCCGCTACGACGCCGCCGACCAAGTGATGGACGCGCTGCGCAAACTCTGGCGCGAAAGCTGGGCGGACGGCGCCGTTCACGCCGACCGCGCTACCGGCATCTACACGGACCCCGCGCGCGTGCACGCCGTATCCGGCGCAGGCCAGGGCTGGCGCATGGACGCGATACACCTCTGCGAGCCCTCGCCGCAGCGCGGGCCCGTCATCTACCAGGCCGGCGCCTCGTCCCGCGGCCTGCGCTTCGCCGCGGACCACGCCGAATGCGTGTTCGTCAACGGCACCACGCCATCACAGACGGCCAAGCTGGTGGCCAGCCTGCGCGAAGCCGCCAGCGCCCGGCCGGTGCAGGTGTTCGCCGGCATGACGGTGGTCGTCGGCCGCACGCAGGCCGAGGCCGAAGACAAATGCGCCGACTACGAGCGCTACGCCGACGCCGAAGCCGCGATGGTGCAGTCCGCCGGCTCCATGGGCGTGGACTTTGCGGCCATGGCCGAGGACGAGCCGATACGCATGGGCCCCACCCAGGCTGTCGTCTCCAACCTGGCCGCGCTGACCGCCGGCCCGGTGATCACCAAACGCGGCTTTCGCGAGCGCTTGCGCCTGGGCGGGCGGCAGGCGCCCGTGGTGGGATCGCCCATGCAGGTGGCGGACGTGATGGGCGACTGGATGGCGCAGGCAGACCTGGACGGCTTCGTCCTGGCGCGCACGGTGACGCCGGAGTGCTTCGTGGATTTCGTGGACCTAGTGGTGCCGGAGCTGCAGCGCCGCGGGCTGTATAAGACCGCGTATGCGGCCGGGACTTTGCGAGCGAAGCTGTTTGACAGGAAGTAAGAAAGGCCTTCTTTTTTGAAAAAAGACGAGCGGCCTGCCAAACTCGCCCTGGTGGCCGTCTGACGTGCGTTTGCTGCGCTCCGGTGCTCATGGCCTCCAGGCCACTGCGCTCCGGTGCTCTCAAACGCACGCCAGCCGACTCACCATGCCAAGTTTTGCAGGCCGCTCGACGCAAAAAACTTTTGGTCCCGCTGTCGCGCCGTGTTTCAGCAACCGCCGACAGGGAGCAAAAGTTTTTTGGTTCTTTTTTTCAAAAAA
>CAXTCL010000023.1:0-27945 GCA_964242035.1 uncultured Acetobacteraceae bacterium
GCGGCTTTGGTATTGTGCCGGCCTGAAGGAAGAAAGGCCTTCTTTTTTGAAAAAGAAGCAGAAGAGTTTTGTCCCCGCGCCTGCACCACGGCCGCGCCTTGTTCTGCAAATGCGCAAGCTGGCAGGACCAGGCCGGACCCTGACGCAGGCGCCAGGACCAAAAGTTTTTTGCTTCTTCTTTTCAAAAAAGAAGGCCTTGCTTCCTCCCTATCGCCCAACTCCGGCGCAAACCAACAAGAGACGAGGAAATGGCGGCAAGCAAACTATACGCAGACGCAACAACGGCGCTGGCCGGCCTGCTGCGCAATGACATGATGATAATGTCCGGCGGCTTCGGTGTGTGCGGCGTGCCTGACACCCTGATACGCGCCATACGCGACAGCGGCATCACCGGCCTGACGGTCGTCAGCAACAACGCCGGCACCGACGGCCTGGGCCTCGGCCTGCTGCTGGAAAGCCGGCAGATCAAGAAGATGGTCGCCAGCTACGTGGGCGAGAACAAGACCTTCATGAACCAATACCTCGCCGGCGAGCTCGAGGTGGAGTTCAACCCGCAAGGAACGCTGGCCGAGCGCATACGCGCCGGCGGCGCCGGTATCCCCGCTTTCTTCACCCGCACCGGCGTCGGCACCAAGATCGCCGAAGGCAAGGAGGAGCGCGCCTTTGGCGGCGGCCGCTACATCATGGAGACCGGCCTGGTGGCGGACCTGGCCGTGGTGCACGCCTGGCGCGGTGACGCAGAAGGCAACCTGATCTACCGGATGACCGCCCGCAACTTCAACCCGCCGATGGCCACGGCCGCCCGCGTGACGGTCGCCGAGGTCGAGGAGCTGGTCCCCACCGGCACGCTCGACCCCGACCACATCATAACCCCCGGCGTCTTCGTCAAACGGCTGATCGCCGTGGGCCACCTGGACAAACCCATCGAGCAGCGCACCACACGCCCGCGCGTCACACAGGAGGCCTGAGCCATGCCCTGGACCCGCGACCAGATGGCCGCCCGCGCTGCCCGCGAATTGCAGGACGGCTTCTACGTCAACCTCGGTATCGGCATCCCCACGCTGGTGGCCAACCACATCCCCGCGGACATGCACGTGGTACTGCAGAGCGAGAACGGCATGCTCGGCATCGGCCCCTTCCCCTACGCGGGCGAAGAGGATGCCGACCTGATCAACGCAGGCAAGCAGACGGTGAGCCGCCTGCCCGAGACCAGCTTCTTCGACAGCGCCCAGAGCTTCGGCATGATACGCGGCGGACACATACAGCTTGCCGTCCTGGGCGCCCTGCAGGTGGCCGAAAACGGCGACCTGGCCAACTGGATGATCCCCGGCAAGATGGTCAAGGGCATGGGCGGTGCGATGGACCTGGTCGCCGGCGTGCAGCGCGTAGTGGTCCTGATGGAGCACACCGCGAAGGGCGAGCCAAAGATCCTGCCCGCCTGCACCCTGCCGCTGACGGGTGCGGCCGTGGTGGACCTGATCGTGACCGATCTGTGCGTGTTCGACGTGGCCCGGCCAGGGCTGACACTGGTGGACCTGGCGCCGGGGGTTGGCGTGGAGGACGTTCGGGCCGCTACCACGGCAGCCTTTGCCGTGCATCCCGGTTTGGCGTAATCAGCAAGTCGTTTTTTGAAAACAGGGACCAGAAACTCTTGCTCCGCTGTCGCGCGATTGTCGAAAATGTCGCGACAGCGGAGCAAAAGTTTCCCGCTGCTTTTTTTCAAAAAGAAGGCCTTCCTTTCTTCCTGACGCCCGGCTATACGCCCGCCTCCGGAGACGGGGCTGTAGCTCAGTTGGGAGAGCGCCTGAATGGCATTCAGGAGGTCAGCGGTTCGATCCCGCTCAGCTCCACCACCGCCCGGCGTCAGTCGGCCAGCAGCTTCGGCAGCAGCAACTTCATCAGCGGCGCGCCTACCCCCGTCACCAGGTCGTAACCCACCTTGGCGGAGTACCCGCCATTACTGCCGGTCTTGATGTCGCGCAGGCTGGTCGTGCCGATCAGCGGATAGATGTCGGTGTCGAGCAGGCCGATCGTGCTCTTGCCGGCAGCAAGCCGCCTGGAATTGGCCAGCCCGATCAGCCCCGCCAGCACAGGCGAAGATACCGACGTGCCGCCGAACTGGTTCTCCTGGCCGTTGACGATGACCAGAACGCCGGTGTTCGGGTTGGCGTCGGCCGACAGGTCAGGTACCGCCCGCTTGCTGTAGCTCAGGCTGGACTGGTAGCTCGGCTTGGCGAAGTAGGTGCTGATGCCACCGCCGCTATCCGCCCATCCCGTCTCCGCCTGCTCTGTCGTTCCGTTCAGCTTGAGCGTCGTTCCGCCAGCCGCCACCACGTGCGGGCTGGTGCTGTAGAACGAGGGCGTGTTCGCGCTGCCGCCGCACTCGTGGCTGCCGCTGTCGCCGGAGGACACGAACACGCTGGCACCGAGCGCCGTCATGGTCGCGAAATACTGGTCATCGGTGCTGAGCTCGCCGCCTGCCTCGTCGGTCTCGCACTCGCCAAGACTGATGGAGACCTGGGTGATCACGATCCCCGATTGCAGGTCGCTGATCACGCGCTGGAACGTGGTGTCCAGGTGCGCGTCGCTCAGCGACTGCGACGCATAGACGCGCACCTTGCTGGCAGGACCCATCGAGCTGGAATACTGCGTGTCCAGGCTTTCTTCGCCGGACAGCCCAGGCAAGGTCCCGGGCACGGCCTGGATAAGGGTAATGTTCGACAGGCTCTGCGACACTCCCGCCGTCGACCAGAACTGGGTCAGGTCGGCTGTCTTCGGAAACGTGTCGATGACGATGGCGGTCGTGGTACCCGCGCCGGTGCTGAGCCCGTTAGCGCGGTAGGCATTCAGCAGGTCGGACGGGACATAGGGCGTGGTGCCGGCCTCCGGCTTGTTCGAGACATGCTCGTAATGGGCGTGGTGTTGCGGCTGCAGGCCGTTGATGCTGAGCACGATCCCGGCCAGTTCGGACGGAACGGAGGGCTCACTGTCGGCGGAGACGTAATCCTGCCCTTCGGACTCGATGTGCGAAAAATGCACGTCCAGCGCCCGCGACACGGCGTCCGCACGGCCGCTGGCCGTGATCGTCATCCGGCTCGGCACCGTCGTCTCGATCGTCAGCCCAGCCGACTTCAACCAGGCGACCACCGCATCGTGGTCCTGCTGGGTCGGAAAATGGCCGGAAGCGAGTTCGGCGGGCGATACCTTGCCACCTGATTGCAAGCGGGCGCTCAGGCCAGGGAAGTCGCGCAGACGCAGCGCGACCTGGAACTGCACGGTGCTCGCCGGGTCGGCCTCGCCCACGACGCGGACGGTGCTTGCCAGGGGAGCCACGCTGCCGCCCATCTTGACGGGCTGGGCCAGCGCTGAGGCCGGGCCATACAGCCCGCAAACAGCCGCCAGGAGGGCTAGGCGTGTGTGTCTGTTCACGATCGGACCTTGCTTTTGGTTTCGTCCGCAGCCTGAACAGGCGCCACGCGCTTGGCAACAGGAAAGCTCCTGTTCGGCTCTGATCGTGGCCCATACGTCGCGCTGGCGTCGTCGCCGCAAATACGCCGGCACTGTCCTATTGCGGCGATGGAACGATGGCATACCGCGGCCGGTAGCCGGGTGCCGGTTCCGGCGCGCTGCCAAGGTTGGGCGCAATGCTGACCGTCGCCTGATACAGCAACTCCATCACCGCGATCCCGCCCGCCTGCCGCGCCTCGTCCGCGTTCAGCGCCTGCGCGGTCTGATAGCCGTGCACCAGGTCGGCAGCGGCCGGTCGCAACAGCGCAAACAGCCGGTCGAACAACACCTTATTTGCCGGATCCCTGGCCGACCAGGCGAACAGCGCGTCCAGCACGTCATCATGCCGCTCGCGCAACCAGAGCGTCTGGCGGCCGCCGCCTTGCTGGACGGCAAGCAGCGGCATGTGGAGCACCACGAACTCCGCGTCGGCCGACAGCTGCGCCTGGTCGCGCTTGACCGCGTTGCCGAGCGGCAGGTCGGCCGAGGCGCGTATCTGGGCCAGCACTTCGCGCCAATGCGTGAGGCTGGGCAGCGTGTCGAACACGCCGGGCTCGGCCGGGCGGGTGTAGGTGTCGAACAGGCAGGCCGGCACGGGTTTGCCGCCGCTCAGATCCCACACGCCGGCATGGGCCGCCTCGCCCTGGGCGGCCGGCGTGGTGGTGCCCCAGGCATCCGCGGCCAGCGCCAGCAGGCGCGCGCCGTCGCGGAACACATTCATCTGGCCGTAATCGCCGGTCTGGCTGGCGAAACTGGAGAAGCGGCCGCCCTGGTTTGCCGTGTGCTGCGCCTCCAGCAACTGCGTCAGCGAGATATCGGTCAGCACCGGCGCGCCGCCGCCCAGGATGATGCTGCGGGCACGGCGCTGAAACAGGCCGAACACGTTGGCGTCGTAGAGATCGACGCGGACCGGCGGTGCCGCCTCAGGGCCGTACGTGCCCGCCACTTCCTGGTAGCCCATCGCGGCCGGGTCCAGCGTTCCGGTGCGGAGCAGGGCCGCGTTGGCCCGTTGCGCGAAGGCGGTGCAGAAGGTGGGATCGGGCTGCTTGCCGCCGCCGGCCGACGCATGCAGGCTGACATACTGCGCGATCGCGCCGGCCGGCGGTGGTGCTGGCGGCCAGGCCCGCAAAGCTGCCGTCCGCGCCATCAGCGCCGATCCGAGGCAGCCCGCCGTTCCGCCCGGCGCATCCTGGAGCCGGCACTGCCCTGGCAAGGCCAGCAGCCAGGCGCGCTGGCTGGCCAGGATCGCGTCGCGCCCGAAGATGCTGGCCGGACGCAAATCCGCCTGCAGCGCCTGGGTCATCGCGCGGTTGGCGGCCGTCAGAGGCGGGCTGGCGCAGATCGCCGTCTCCGCCGCCGTCGCCGCCTCGAAGCAGTCGGTGCTGGCGTCGGCTGCGTCCGCCGTCTGCGGCGAGATGCTGGAATCCGGCACGTAGGGGGTTACGTGGTGGATGACGCAGGCGGACAGCGGCAGCGCGAGGGCCAGGCAGTGAAGGTAAGCAAGGCCTTCTTTTTTGAAAAAAAGAAGCAAAAAACTTTTACTCCTCCGCTGCTCAGCCGCTTCGGTATCTCTTGGTGAGACCTGGACGCTGCAAATGCGGGGAGCAAAAGTTTTTTGGTCCGTTTTTTCAAAAAAGGACTGCTTGCTTTCTGTCATGAGTCGAACAATCCCGCCCGGAGCCTAAGGATGAAAGATCAGGCTGCCGTGCACCTCACTCGCCGCGGCGCCCAGGTCCGGCGGTGGCGGGAACGGCCCGGCGCCCTGTATGGCCGCGCGCGCGGCTGCGTTGATCTCCGGCACGCCGCAAGGATCGATGGAGAAGCCCGCCAGCGCACCGGTCCGGGTGACCGAGACGCGGTAGGCCACCACGCAGGTGTTCCGGCGGTCCCAGGCAAGGCTGGGCTGGCGTTTGGCGGCCAGCACGCGGGCACGTACGGCCGCCTCGAACCCCGCCAGCGACCCGCGGGCGGCGAGGCCACCGCCGCCGGAAGCCGCCACGTCCAGCCCCAGCCCGCCATCCGTGGCAGCCGCGAAACGGCCGGCCGCTTGCGCTGCTGGCGCCGCACGCGTGATGGCGCGTGGCGTCAAAGGTTGCGCCTGCGCAGGTGCTGCAAGCCTGATCTCCGGCGCTGCAACCGCGATCGGGGGCGGCGCGGACAGGGCCGGTTGGATACGCGGCAGCGGCGGCGGCGGCCTCGGCGGGGTCGCCAGGATCAGGGTGGCGGGCACTACTGCCGGCAGCAGGGCCGGGAGGGCGCCGGTGCTGGTCAGCGCCACCAGCAACAGGACGTGCAGCCCGGCGACCAGGCTCAGCGCCACCAGGCGCTGCGTGCCGGACGACCGCAGCGACACGGCTTGCCGCATCATCCGGCGCGCCGCCTAGCCAGGCTGCATGCCTGCAAGCGTGCCCTCGATGAGCTGCCTGATCGGCGAAGCCATGCCGGGGTCCCAAGAGGTGCGCGGTCCGATCGTGACACCGCCATCGACCACGAGCTGAGTACCGGTGACAAAGGCGGACGCGTCGCTGGCGAGGTACAGGCACGCTTGCGCCACGTGCTCAGGCGCGCCGGCGAGCTTCACCGGCTGCGAATGCGGCGCCGCCTGGCGCAGGGTCTCGCGTACTTGGTCCAGTGCGGCCTGCGGCAGGTCCAGCCCGCGCAGCGCGCTGGTGAAGATGTCGGTCACCACGAAACCGGGACAGATGGCGTTCACCCGTATGCCGTAGCGCGCCAGCTCGGCGGCAGCCACCCGGCTGAGCTGCACCACGCCGGCCTTGGCTGCCGAATAGGCGATCGGTGCCGCGCCGGTGGTGAAGGCAGCGATCGACGCAGTGTTCACGATGGCGCCCCCGCGCGCCTTCATGTGCGGCACGGCATAGCGCATGCCGAGTGCGACGGCCCGCAGCAGCACAGCATGCGTCATGTCCCACAGCGCGCCGGTCATCTCCTCGATGCTCTCCACCGCGCCGGACGCACCGGCGTTGTTGAACAGGATGTCGATCCCGCCGAACCGGGCGGCGGCGGCCTGCATGAGCGCCTCGATCTCCGACTCGCGGCTGACGTCGCAATGCTGGTAGGCCACGCGCTCCCCGAGCCGCGCGGCAAGGGCGGCACCCTTTTCGTCCTGCACGTCAGCGACCATCACATGGGCGCCTTCGGCCGCGAACAGCTCGACCGTGGCCAGGCCGATGCCGGAGCAGCCGCCCGTTATCACGGCAACCTTGTTGTCTAGGCGCGGCATGCGGTCTCCTTGGCTAAGCGGATCGTGCTCGACGTATCTAGGGTGAGTACCCTAAAACGGTCAAGCAGACGCCTGGCGGGCCAGGGCTCGCGCTGGCTGCGCGACGGTGTAGGGGGCGAACAAGGCTTCCACCTGTGCCCTGCCCCAGCGCAGATGCTCGCGCGTGATGGTGGCCACACCCTGCCTGGCGCCCACGTAGTCGATCCAGCTGCCGCCGATGATCCAGGCGTTCACCACCAGCGCTTCCAGCTCGGCCGGACTTGCCCGCAACAGGCCGTCGCGCACCATCGCATCCAGCATGCCGCCCACTTGTTCCTGGCCGGTACGCGTCAATGCGGACAGGCGCGGCTGGAGCGACGGTGCCAGGTGATACGTCACGGCCGTATAGAACAGCCGCCACTCCCACATCGTCTCGAACCAGCCCTCCAGATATTGCGTGTGTTGCGCTGCCTGAACATCCAGCGGACGGCCGGCGCGCGCCAGCGCGTCCACAAACCGGTCGAACAGCGCCTCGACGATCTGGTCCTTGCGCTGGAAATGGTAGTGCAGATTGCCTTCGCTGATGCCCACGCTGTCGGCGATCTCTGCGGTGGTCACCTTGCTCGGGCCGCGCTCGTTGAACAGGTTGCGGCAGGCTTCGAGTATCCTGTCCCTTGTGCTGATCTTCGGCTCGGCCATCAGAAGCAAGAAAGCACTTCTTTTTTGAAAAAAAGAAGCAAAAAACTTTCACTCCGCTGTCGCACGCTGCTTCGACAATCGCCGACAGAAACCTTTAGGCCATGAGCACCGGAGCACAGGGAAAGCGCGCCAGATGGCCGTCAGGGCGCGTTTCAAACGGACACTTAGAACGGCAACACCGCCTGGCGTCCCTCGCTCACCACGCCCACCTCCGCATCGGCAAAACGCAGCCGCAGCTTCGCTCCGGGCTTCACCTCGGACGCGCGTGTGACCGCATGGCCTCGCGCATCGCGCACCAGCACGAAACCGCGCGCCAGCACACGCTCGTAGGACGCACCCTCCAGCCTTGCCGCCAGCACGTCCAACTGCCCGCTTTGCGCCCGCAGCCGTGCGGCGATGCCGGAGATGGTCAACAGCGGCAGCACCCGGCCCGCATCTTGGCGACATCGGAAAAGCTCCGCCCGCACCCCACTGCCGAGGCGAAGCCCGCCGCGGTCCAGCCCCGCCCTGCGCGTGGCGATGAGCGCATACGGGTCGGGTATCTGGCGCTCGGCGCGCGCCAGCGCCGTGGCCCGCGCCGCAAGCAAGGCCGGCAACGCGGCATCCAGCAAAGGTGCCACGCGCACTGCCACGTCCCGGTGGCGGGCAAGGCCTGCCCGCCACGCGCCCAACAGCCGCAACCCGCCATTGTCCAGCCCGGCGCGTCGCGCGGTGATCAGCGCGTGCGGGTCCGGGATGTGCCGCTCCGCGCGGTGCAGCGCAGACCCTCGTGTTGCCAGCAGGTTGGGCGGCGCCAGGTCCAGCCGCTGCGCGCGGTCGTCCAGCCGCTGCCGCGCCGCGTGCAATATTCCAGGCAGGTCCGGCAGCCTCGCGCGAGCCGCGGCCAGCCGTGCGCCGGCGTTCTGCGCCGTGCGGTCCAGCGCGCCGGCCAGCCGCGCGGTCTTTTGCGCCAGGTCGGCCAGCAGCTCGGTGCGCGACGGCACCGCCAGCTCGGCCGCTGCCGTCGGCGTGGGCGCCCGGCGGTCGCTCACGTGGTCGATCAGCGTGGTGTCCGTCTCGTGCCCCACCGCGCTGATAAGCGGGATGCGGCAGGCCGCGACCGCGCGCAGCACCGCCTCGTCGTTGAAGGCCATCAGGTCCTCCAGGCTGCCGCCGCCGCGCGCCACAATCAGCACGTCCGGCCGCCGTATGCCGTGCGCTGGCAGCCGGTCCATCCCGGCGATCGCGGCGGCGATCCTGGCGCCCGCCCCCTCGCCCTGCACCGGCACCGGCCACAGCAGGATCGGCCGCGGATGCCGCCGCGCGATCGTCGTCATGATGTCGTGCAGCACGGCGCCGCTGGCCGACGTCACCACGCCCACCACCGCCGGCAGCACCGGCAGCGCCCGCTTGGCCGAAGCGTCGAACAGCCCCTCGGCCGCCAATCGGGCACGCAGCATCTCGATTCGCGCCAGCAGCGCGCCGGCACCGGCATATTCCAGCCTGTCGATGATCAACTGGTACTCGGAGCGGTCGCCATAGGCGCTGATTTTGCCGGTGGCGATCACCTCCACGCCGTTCTCCGGCTTCAGCCCGAGTCGCGGCAGCGTGGTCTTCCAGATCACCGCGCGTATCTTGCCGCCCTCGTCTTTCAGGCTGAGATAGGCGTGGCCGCTGCCGTAGAGTTTGTATTCGGTGATCTCGCCGCGCACGCGTATGCGGCCGAAGGCGCCCTCCAGCGTGCGTTTTATGGCGCCGGAGAGCTCGCCTACGCTGTATTCCGGGATGTTGCTCGGCTTGGTCGGGGCTTCGTCCATGGCAGGAAGAAAGGCCTTCTTTTTTGAAAAAAAGAAGCAAAAAACTTTTAACTCCCCCTGTGTCCGCGTCCGCGTTTTGCAGACGGCACCCGACTGGTGCAGATGCGGGGTAGTAAAAGTTTTTTGGTCCTTTTTTTCAAAAAAGGACTGCTTGCCTTCCTTGAAAGTAACCAACAATGCGCGTGCTGATCGTAGGTGCAGGCGGCCGGGAACACGCGCTGGCCTGGGCCATCACCCAATCCCCCCTGCTGACCAAGCTGTTCGTGGCCCCAGGCAATCCCGGCACCGCCGCCATTGCCGAGAACGTGGCGATAGGCGCGCTGGACGTCCCCGCTTTGGTGGCCTTCGCGCGGGCGGAGGCCATCGACCTGGTGGTACCCGGTCCGGAAGCGCCGCTGGTGGCTGGCCTGGCGGACGCGCTCGCCCATGTGGGCCTGCGCTGCTGCGGCCCGACCGCTGCGGCCGCCGCCCTGGAGGGCAGCAAGGCCTTTGCCAAGGAGATCTGCGACTCGGCCGGCATCCCGACCGCACGCTGGGAGCGCTTCGATGACGAGGCTGCCGCGCTGGATTTTGTCGAGCGCCGCGGCGCGCCGATCGTGGTGAAGGCGGACGGGCTGGCGGCCGGCAAGGGCGTGGTCGTCGCCCAGACGACAGAGGAGGCCACGGCAGCGGTGCACGCCATGCTCGGCGCCCACGCGCTCGGCGATGCGGGTGCGAGCATCGTCATCGAGGAGTGCCTGAGCGGCGAGGAGGTGAGCCTGTTCGCATTGTGCGACGGCACAAGCGCCGTGCTGCTGGGCGCGGCGCAGGACCACAAGCGGGTCGGCGACGGCGACACCGGGCCGAACACAGGCGGCATGGGCGCCGTCTCGCCGCCGCCGCACTTTGACGCGGCCGCCCAGCATGCGGCGATGGACGCCTTCGTCCGGCCGGCGCTGGCGGCGATGGCAGCAAGGGGCACGCCGTTCACCGGCATCCTGTTCGCCGGGCTCATGCTCACAGCGGACGGCGCCAGGCTGATCGAGTACAACGTCCGCCTGGGCGACCCGGAAGCCCAGGTGATCCTGCCGCGCCTGCGGACGGACCTGCTGGCGGCCCTGCTCGCCGCCGCGAACGGCGATCTGGGCGACACGACGCCCGCCTGGCTGCAAACCACCTGCGTGGCCGTGGTGCTGGCCGCCCCAGGCTACCCCGGGCCGGTAACCACGGGCGCTGCCATCACGGGCCTGCTCGAGGCCGCCGCCCTGCCCCACGTCGCCGTCTTCCACGCAGGCACTGACATACGCGAAGGTCACGTGGTGGCCGCCGGCGGCCGGGTGCTCGGCATCTGCGGGACGGGGCCGGATGTGGCCACGGCGCGCGCCGCCGCCTATGCCGGCGTGGACGCAATCGGCTTCCCAGGCGCGGTGTTCCGGCGGGACATCGGCCTGCGCGCAATGGGAGAGACAGCATGAGCGTGCACGGCGCCACCAAGCCCATCACCGTGCCCGATTTGCGCCGCATGAAGGGCACCCCGCAGGTCTGGCTGACCGCCTACACCACGCCGATGGCCCAGCGCCTCGACGAACACTGCGACGCGCTGCTGGTGGGTGATTCCCTCGGCATGGTGCTCTACGGCCTGCCGAGCACGCTGTCGGTCAGCCTGGACACCATGATCGCCCACGGCGCGGCCGTGGTGCGCGGCGCCAAACACGCCTGCATCGTGGTGGACCTGCCGTTCGGCAGCTACCAGCGGAGCCCCCGCCAGGCCTTCGCCAGCGCAGCCCGCGTGCTGGCGGAGACCGGCGCGTCCGCCGTAAAGCTGGAAGGCGGCACGGAGATGGCGGAGACCATCGCCTTTCTCACCACGCGCGGCATACCCGTCTGCGGCCATGTGGGCCTGATGCCGCAATCGGTGAACGTGGCAGGCGGCTTCCGCGCCACCGGCCGCACGCAGGACGAGGCGGCCAAGGTGACGGCGGACGCGCAAGCCGTGGCCGATGCCGGCGCTTTCGCGGTGGTGCTGGAGGGAACGCTGGAGCCGGTTGCCGCCGCCATCACCAGGCAGGTCGCCATCCCCACCATCGGCATAGGCGCCTCGGCCGAATGCGACGGCCAGGTGCTGGTGATCGACGACGTGCTGGGCACGTTCAACGACTTCACGCCGCGTTTCGTAAAGCGCTACGCCACGCTCGGCGAGGACATCTCCCGCGCCGCGGCCGCCTACGCCGCCGACGTGCGTGCCCGCGCATTCCCGGCGCAGGAGCACACGTTCCGACGATCAAAGTAGGCTTGACTCGCGGAGAGCCGCGCGACTGGCGGGTTGGGCGTGGGAACCGAAGGCAAGCAAGGCCTTCTTTTTTGCAAAAAAGAAGCAAAAAACTTTTACTACCCCGCATTTGCAGCAGCGGGATGCTTCCGGATGCACCGAAGCGACTGGACCTGCGCAGGGACAAAAGTTTTTTGCTTCTTTTTTTCAAAAAAGAAGGCCTTTCTTCCTTCTTACACCTACAAACATTTCGACAAGCGCGAGGCCGGATGGATCAAGACGGAGCTGACCTTGCCATCCGCAGCCAAGCTGGCGGCGGACTGACCAAACACTCGGCGGCGTCAGCGCTACCTCGTCCCGTGCGCGCCGTGGTGTTCGACCTCGACGGCACGTTGCTGGACACAGAGCGGGCCTATCGTGCGGCGTTCCTGGACACGGTAGCCGCGTTCGGCCGTGTGTTGCCACACGGCGCCTATGAGAGCCTCGTGGGGTTGCCCACGACCACGCGCCGCCGGCTTCTTCCCGCGATACTGGGCGCGGACTGTCCCACGGACGCCTTTTTTGACAGCTACTACAAGGCCAGGGCCCGCCATCTGGCTTGTGGCATTGCCCTGAAGCCTGGCGCGTCCCAGCTTCTTGCCTGGCTAGGGGCACAGTCCATCCCGACGGCGATATCGACGTCGGCCAGCGCCGCCACCGCCGCCGGTCACCTGGGCGCAGTTGGGCTGGCCGGGCGCTTCCATCCCGTGGTCACGCGTGACGACGTCGCACACGGCAAGCCGGCGCCGGACAGCTTTACTCTCGCCGCGGACCGTCTGGGCATACCGGCGTGTGATTGCCTGGCCCTGGAGGATTCCGCGTGCGGCGTCGCCGCTGCACATGCGGCCGGCATGATGGTGGTGATGGTGCCGGACGTGGTGGCGCCCAAGCCTGAAACGGTGCAGCGCTGCACGGCCGTGTTGGCCACGCTCGATGATGTTGGCCGGCTTCTCGAAACCGGGCGGATGAATGATCGTTCCCGGTTTCGTGTTTAAGGTAAACAGCGACTCGTTTTTGATGGTGCCGCCGCAGCGATGGCCATGCTCCGGCTCACGCGCGCATCCTCGCCAGCGAACAGGACAAGAGTTTTCTGCTTCTTTTCTGCAAAAAAGACGGCGGTGCTTCCCGTGCGGCTGATCATCTTCGGCCTTACCGTGAGCTCCTCCTGGGGCAACGGCCACGCCACGCTCTGGCGCGGCCTGATCGCCGCACTCGCCGGGGCCGGCCACCGCGTCACCTTCTTCGAGCGCGACGTGCCCTACTACGCCGAGAACCGCGACCTGACCGAGCTGGGCGCCGGCGCGTCGCTGGTGCTCTACCGCGATTGGGCGGAAGTGGCAGCCCAGGCGCGCCGCGCGGCCGACGAGGCGGACGCCGCGATCGTCACCTCGTTCTGTCCGGACGCGCTGGACGCTGCCGACCTGCTGGGCGCCAGCCCGGTGGGGGTGCGGTGCTTCTACGACCTCGACACGCCGGTGACTCTGGACCGGCTCTCCGCCCACGAGCCGGTCGCCTATATCGGCCCGCGCGGCCTGGCCGATTTCGACCTGGTGCTGAGCTACACGGGCGGCGCCGCGCTGGACGCGCTGCGCACGCGGCTGGGTGCGGCGCGGGCCGCCGCACTGTATGGCTGGGTCGATCCCGGGGTATACCGCCCTGCCCCGGCCGAGCCGCGCTACGTGGCGGACCTGTCCTATCTGGGCACCTACGCGCCGGACCGGCAGGATTCGCTGCTGCGCCTGTTCGTGGCCGCCGCGCGCGCCAGGCCGGCGCAGCGCTTCGTCATAGGCGGCGCCCAATACCCGAAGGACTTTCCCTGGGCGCCGAACATCTTCTTCGTGCGCCACCTGCCGCCCGGCGAGCACCCCGGCTTCTACAGCTCCTCCCGCCTGACGCTGAACATCACGCGCGCGGCGATGGCCGCCATGGGCTGGTGCCCGTCCGGCCGGCTTTTCGAGGCAGCCGCCTGCGGCACGCCGATCCTGAGCGACACCTGGCCCGGGCTGGACAGCTTCTTCGAGCCGGGCCGCGAGATCATGATAGCCGCGACCACCGAGGAGGCGCTGCACGCCATCGACACCCCGCAGGCCGACCTCGCGCGTATGGCGGGCCGGGCGCGCGCGCGCGTGCTGGCCGAACACACCGCTTCGCACCGTGCGGAGACCCTGGTGGCGCTGCTCGAAGGCGCGCGCGCCAGGATAGAGGCCTGACGCGCCATGTGGGGCATCATCCCGGCGGCCGGAAACGGCACGCGCATCCAGCCGCTGGCGTTCTCCAAGGAACTCCTGCCTGTCGGCAGCAGGCGCGATGCGAACGGCGTGGAGCGGCCGCGCGCGGTCAGCGAGTACCTCGTCGAACGCATGGCGCGCGCCGGCGTCAGCAAGCTCTGCTTCGTCATCTCACCGGCGAAATCCGACATACTGGGCTATTTCGGCGGCGCCATAGGCGACGTCTCGCTCGCCTACGTGGTGCAGGACTCCGCACGCGGCCTGTGCGACGCGATCTTCCGCGCGCTGCCGCTGATCCCGCACGATGAGATGGTGGTGGTGGGACTGCCGGACACGATCTGGTTTCCCGCCGACGGCCTGGCAGCACTGCCACCCGGCCGGTTCAGCTTCCTGCTGTTTCCCGTCGAACACCCGGAACTCTTCGATGCAGTCGAGCTGGACGAGGCCGGCCGCGTGCAGCGCATCATCGTCAAGCAGCCCGATCCAGGCACGCACTGGATCTGGGGCGCGTTCAGCCTGCCCGGCCACACGCTGCACGCGCTGCACGCGCTCTGGCGGCGGCGCGGCTGCACGGACGAATATATCGGCACGCTCGTCAACGCCTGGCTCGAGGCCGGTGGCGAGGCGTTCGGCGTGCGCGCAGGCCAACGCTATGTGGACGTCGGCACCTTGCACGGCTACCGCCAGGCCGTGCATCTGCTGGGCGAAGACGAGATGCCGCAACCGAAGGTGCAAGACCATGCCTGACGACATGACACCGGTGCGTTGGACCAGGGAGGCGATCGCCGAACGCGCCCAGGCGCTCGGACCCTGGTTCCACAACCTGGACCTGCAGGGTGTGCGCACCGCGCCGGACCATTTCCTGGGCGATTTCCCGACCGTGAAATGGCGCAGCTTCGCCGCCGACATACCGGCCGACCTCACCGGCAAGACGGTGCTCGACATCGGCTGCAACGGCGGCTTCTACAGCCTGGAAATGAAGCGCCGCGGCGCCGCCCGCGTGCTGGGCATCGACGTGGACGAGGATTACCTGGCGCAGGCCCGTTTCGCCGCCGACGTGGAGGGCCTGGACATCGATTTCCGCCACATGTCGGTGTATGACGTCGGCGCGCTCGGCGAACGCTTTGACGTCGTGTTCTTCATTGGCGTCCTCTACCATCTTCGCCATCCGCTACTGGCGCTAGACCTGATACACGAGCATGCGGCGCGCGACCTGCTGGTGTTCCAGTCCCTGCAGCGCGGCAGCGCGGAGATCACGCCCGTGGCGCACGACTACAAGTTCTGGGACGAGGCGCATTTCAACGATCCCGGCTACCCCAAGCTGCACTTCATCGAACACCGCTATTCCGATGACCAGACGAACTGGTGGGCACCTAACCGTGCCGCGTCCGCCGCCATGCTGCGCAGTGCCGGTTTCGAGATCACCAGCCACCCGGAGGAAGAGATCTTCATCGCTAGACGCGTGGAGCGCGCCTATCCGGAGTTCGGCGCCGTGTATCCGGAGCGCGCGCGATGATCGAAGCCGCGATGATCTGGAACGAGCCGAACAACAAGAGTCACTGGGACATCGAGAACGATCCTGGCTGGACCGCCTTTGCCCGCATGGCCAGGCTGGCCGGCGCCGCCATCGCCGCAGAGGCGCCCGGCCTGCCGCGCGTGCTGGGCGGCATGTCGCCGATCGACCCGGATTTCCTGCGCATCCTGCAGGCCCAAGGCGTGATGGAACAGCTCGACGCGGTCGCCGTGCACGGCTTCCCGCTGGACTGGAACAACTGGCTCCTCAACGAGTGGCCGGACAAGCTCGCGAGCATCCACGCGTGCACGAAAATGCCAGTGTGGGTCAGCGAAGTCGGCATCTCCACCTTCGGCGCGGAGGAGGTCCAGGATTGGGGCCTGAAGCGCACCGCCGAGCTGCTGATCGGCCGCGCCCCGCGCATCCACTGGTACAGCCTCTACGACCTGCCCGCGGCATGGCCCGCCACTACGCGCCACCGCGAGGCCGAAGGCTCGTCGTACTACCGCCACTTCCACATGGGCCTGCTGGACGAGCACGGCGCTCCGAAACTGGCCGCCCGGCATTTCGCGGACTACACGCCGGAGATCGGCCTTTGCCAGTGGTTCCACTACCAGGACCACCGCCTGGATGACGCCGTGCGACACATGCGCGACATGGGCGTCACCTACCTGCGCACCGGCCTCAGCTGGGCCGATTTCTATCGTCCCGACGCGCTGGCCTGGTTCGACCGCCAGATGCGCGCGCTCGAAGAGTTCCGCGTCACCGTTACCTTCTGCTTCACCCCGGAAGACCGCGGCACCTGGGCGCACCACACCGCGGCCCCGAAAGACCCGCACGAATTCGCCGAATTCTGCGCCGCGATGATCCGCCGCTACGCGCCCGGGCGCGCGGATGCCACACCGGCGCGCGCCCTCGCGGAGCAGCCAAGCTGATTCCGGCGCAGACCGTGCTCGACGCCCTTGCCCGCCGCCGGCGGGTCGCCCTGCCGGTCGCCCTCGTCGCCGCCCACCCCGATGATGAGACAGTAGGCGCCGGCGCCAGCCTCCGCCTGTTCGACGACCTGCTGCTGATACACGTCACCGATGGCGCCCCTGCCGACCTGAACGACGCCCGCCGCGCCGGCTTCGGCACCCTGGCCGCCTATGCCGCCGCACGGCGCGCCGAACTGGCGGCCGCCCTGCACGCCGGCCAGGCCCACCCGCGCATGCTGGCGCTGGACCTGCCGGACCAGGGCGCGTCGGCGGAGATGACGCCGCTCGCCTTCCGCCTGGCCGCGCTGTTTGCAGCCCATGGCACCCAGGTGGTCATCACCCACCCTTACGAAGGCGGCCACCCGGACCATGACGCCACCGCCCTCGGCGTGCACCGCGCCGTCCGTGGGACCGCGATCGCCATACTGGAGATGACCAGCTACCACGCCGGTCAGGATGGAAGCCTGGCTACCGGCCAGTTCCTGCCAGGCGGCAGCGCCCCCGTGGAGATACTGCTTACGCCGCAGGAGCAGGACCTCAAATGCCAGATGATGGCCTGCTTCCCCACCCAACGCGCCACGCTCGCCTGCTTTGGCACCGACCGCGAAACCTTCCGCACGGCCCCCGTCTACGACTTCACCCAGCCGCCCCATCCAGGCGCGCTGAACTACGAACGCCACGACTGGGGCATGACGGGTGCCGCGTGGCGGCATCTTGCCGCGGCCGCCAGGGCGTGACACGCCGCCTTACTGTCCTGCAGGCCGCCTACGCGCTGGCCCCCGTGGGCCCGGATGCGGTGGGCGGCGCCGAACAGATACTCTCTAGCCTGGACCACGCACTGACCGAAGCCGGCCACCGCTCCCTGGTGGTGGCCTGCCGCGGCAGCACCACCACCGGCACCTGGATCGACACAGGCGTGGACCCCGGCACCACGCTGGACGACGCCGCCCGCACGCGCGCCGAAGCCGCCACGCGCGACGCCATCGCCCGCACGCTGGCCAACACACAGGTGGACGTACTGCACCTGCATGGCCTGGATTTCCCGCGCACGCTGCCGGACACCGCCCTCCCCACGCTCGTCACCCTGCACCTGCCGCCGGACTGGTACGCCGCCCTGCCCTCCCGCCCCGGCCTGCACTACAACTGCGTCTCCTCAGCCCAGCACGCCGCATGTCTCCGCCTCGGCCCACCGGCCGGCCTGCTTGCGCCGATACCAAACGGCGTGCCCGTGCAGCGTCTTGCCACCACGCGCCTGACCCGGCGCGGCTTCGCCCTGATGCTCGGCCGAGTCTGCCCGGAAAAAGGCCAGCACATCGCCCTGCAAGCAGCCCATCTCGCCGGCTGCCCACTGATACTCGGCGGCACGGCCTTCCCCTACGCCGCCCACCAGACGTATTACCGCACGCAGGTCGCCCCGCTGCTAGACGCGACGCGGCGCTTCGCCGGCCCGCTCGGCTTCGCCCGCAAACGACGCTTCCTTGCCGCGTCCACCTGCCTGCTCGTGCCGAGCCAGGCGGCGGAGACCAGCTCGCTCGTCGCCATGGAGGCACTCGCCTGTGGCACCCCGGTGATCGCGTATCCCTCGGGCGCGCTGCCGGACATCGTGGAAGACGGCCGCACCGGTTTCCTCGTGCGCAGCGCCGCGGAGATGGCGCTCGCCATCGGCCGGGTGCACACGCTGGATCGGGAGACGTGCCGGCGCGTGGCGTCCGAGCGGTTTGGTTTGGCTCGCATGAGCGATGCTTATTTGAAACGATACGAGGCTCTTAGCGAGGAAGGAAGCAAGGCCTTCTTTTTTGAAAAAAAGAAGCAAAAAACTTCTACTTCTGACGGTGGCGGTAACGAACGCGCTGGTCCTGGCAACATCACGGCTGCATCGGCAGCGTCAGGTGTAAAGGGTTTTTGGTCCTTTCTTTCAAAAAAGGACTGCTTGCCTTGCCTCCCCTGACCCTCGACACCGCGATCATCGCCGAGTGGCACGACCTGTGGCGACGCACGCCGGACGCCACACCGTTCCAGTCCCCAGCCTGGCAGCTCGCCTGGTGGAGCCAGTTCGGCACGCAGCGCCCCGTGCTCGCCAGCCTGCGCGCGAACGGCCGCCTCGTCGGTCTGCTGCCCTGCTACGTACTGCCGGAGAACGGCGGCAAGCTGCTGCCGGTCGGCGCCGGCATCAGCGACACGCTGGACGTCCTGCTGGCCCCGGATGCCCCGCCCGATGCCGCAGAGCGGCTGCTGGCCGAAGCATTGCACACAGCCGGCCCGATCATGCGCGCCGACCTCATCGACCTGCCACCAGCCTCGCACTTGCGCACTGCGCCGGCGCCGGCGGGATGGCGCGGCACGCTCGGCCAAGGCGAGCCCTGCCCTGTGCTGGCGCTCACCGGCGCGCGGCTGCGCGAGATCATCCCGCCCGCCGCGCATCGCAAGCTTCGCATGAACCGCAACCGCGCGGCGCGTGCCGGCGGTGCCACGCTGCATGTGGCCGATGCCAGGACGCTGGAACGCTCGCTCGAGACCGTGTTCGCGCTGCACGCCGCGCGCTGGACGGAACGCGGCGAGCCGGGCGGCGTGCTGGCCGATTCCCGTGTGGGCGCCTGCCTGCGCGCGGCCGCACCCGGTCTGCACGCGGCCGGCGCGCTGCTGGTGGCGGAGCTGCATATCGGGCCGGACGTGGCGGCTGCCTGCCTCGCCTTTCTCGCCGGTCGTGATCGCCTGTTGCTGTATCTGGGCGGTTTCGCTGCGGCCTACGCCGCGTGCAGTCCGGGCTCGCTGCTGCTCGACGCACTGGCCCGGGAATGCCTTGCCGAGAACAGGCGGGAGATACATTTCCTGCGCGGCGGAGAGGCCTACAAATACAACTGGGGCGCAGTGGGCCGCCACAACGCCACGCGCAGCTTTGTGCCCGCATGAGCGCCGTGGCGGCCTGGCTGGCCGGCGACATCTCGCCCGAAGTGGCGCTGAGCCGCCTGCTGCTCGACGGGCTCACCCCTGAGGAGATACTGGTGGCGGTCCCGCCCGGCTCCGCGATCGCCGAACTGGCCGACCGTCAACGGGCCAACATGCACGCCGTCTCCCGCATGCTCGCGCAGGCGCGTATCGACCACGCCGGCGCGCACGACCCGCAAGCGATAGCCGCCATGTTCGACCGAGCCGTGGCCGAAGCGCCCGATGCGAGCGTTGCCGCCTACACGCTGAACGATCCGGCGCTTGCGGCGCGCGCGACGGCGGAGATCGTCGACTGGCTGGTCGCCCAAGGCCTGGCGGCAGGCCCCGTGCTGGATCTCGGCTGCGGCACCGGGCGCATCGCCGCGGCGCTGGCGCGACACGCAGGCCACGTGCTGGGACTGGACGTCTCGGCCGGCATGGTGGCCGAAGCGCGGCGGCGCCACGGACAAGACCCGCGCCTGCGCTTCGAGGTCACGAACGGTCAGCCGCCTTCCCACCTGACGGCCGGCAGTTTCGGCCTTGTCCTGGCGGTGGACAGCTTCCCCTATCTCGTCCAATCCGGTCTGGCCGACGCGCATGCCCAAGTTGCCGCGCAGTGCCTGCGGCCGGGCGGCGCGCTGGTCATCCTGAACATCTCTTACGGCCCTGAGGCGAACGAGCGCGTGCGCCGCTGGTGCGAGGCGTTCGGCTTTTTCCTCGAGCGAGATGGCATGCAACCCTTCACGCTCTGGGACGGCACTGCTTTCGTGCTGCGCCGGACTGGTATCGGGCGGCCTTGCGGTTGATCGTCAGCCGGCTCGTTGGGCCGTTTTACTTAGGCAGTCCAGGGCGGTATGGCGGACGCTTGAAGTCATTCCGACCACTTTGCGACCGATGTTTGCGAAAGGAAGCAAGGCCTTCTTTTTTGAAAAAAAGAAGCAAAAAACTTTTGTCCTGACGCTACTTTGATTGCCTGGATGTCTCCTGAAGCACCGGGCTGCTGCAAGTGCCGGGGCGCAAGAGTTTTCCTTGGATGCACCTCTTAACGCAATGCGCGCCGACACCGCTCTCTGATAAACTGCCTGTAAAAGCTTTCGCTTTTCCTGCCCTGCATCGACCCAATGCTTCCAGATGCACCCGGAAACTCACCGAACGACATCGTTATGTTGCACCTGCCTTTCTGCAGTCCAGAATTGAACTGATGGAAAACATCTGGACTGTCTACGCCAAACCTTGTGCCTTGGTCCGGGACAGCTACGACGATGTTGTTGAGGCGTGCGCAATCTCCTGAAGCTGCCTTACAGCCGACGCCGCACGTGTCATCTCAATCGAAACACGCGAATGGCCGTGCGTCAGCTTTCTGGCGGGCTAGTGTTAGACCACGTGAGCCAAGACAAGCTCGGAACCCATGGCCACCCCGCCCAGAAGCGCAATGCGAGCGCCGAGCACATGGCCGGACCGGTCAGGCATCAGCAGCATGACGGCAAAACCGACGACTGACGAGTACAGCCCGATCTCACCCAGGTAAACGATAAGACTGGCGACTTCCTGACTCATGACCCGCTCCAACATTGCCTGCGTTGAAAGACGCAGAGCCAAGGGGAACGTTCCAACCCGGAACCGACTGAACAATTCGTGAAGTAAGTCGCCTAGCGCAAAATACTCTTGACCCTACAGAGCACACGGCTCTTCGCGCTGAGTGAGACTGCTCAGCCTGCACAGGGAACAAAAGTTTTTTGCTTCTTTTTTCAAAAAGAAGGCCTTGCCTTACGAAAGCGAGCGTTAACGCAACCCAGGTTACTATCAAAAAGCCAGCGCACTCGCCTGGACGACCAGCGGCAGCGCGCGAACCTCCGAGAGCACTGCCTCGCTAAGATCGCCGTCCACGGACACCAAGCAGATCGCGTCGCCACCCGCCGCCGAGCGGCCCAGATGGAACGTAGCGATGTTGATGCCATGTCGCGCCAGCGTCTCGCCGAAGCGGCCGATGAAGCCGGGCTTGTCCTGGTTGGTGACGTAGATCATCTGCGGCGCGAAATCGGCTTCAACCTTGATGTCCTTGATCTCCACCAGGCGCGGCTTGTTACCGGCGAAGAGCGTGCCGGCCACCGCGCGCGAGCCCCGGTCCGTGGTCACCGTGATGCGCACCAGCGTTTGGTATTCGCTGGGCCGGTCATGCGTGGTCTCTGATACCTCGATGCCGTGCTCGCGCGCGGCCACCGGCGCATTGACCATGTTCACGCCGGACAGCACCGGCGCCAGCAGTCCGGCCAGTGCGGCCGCTGTCAGCGGCTTCTGGTTCAGCGCGGACACTGCGCCTTCGTAGTCGATGGCGATCTTGCGTATCACGCCGTCCTGCGCGTGGGTGAGTTGGCCGGCAAACGCGCCCAGGCGCTGCACCAGCTCCATGTAGGGACGCAGGCGCGGCGCATCCTCGGCACTGACCGACGCGGTGTTTATCGCGTTCGTCACAGCCCCCGTCAGCAGGAAATCGCTTATCTGTTCGGCCACCTGCAGTGCGACGTTCTCCTGCGCCTCGTTCGTGGACGCGCCGAGATGCGGCGTGCACACCACGTTCTCCATACCGAAGAGCGGGCTGTCTTTCGCCGGTTCGGTCTCGAACACGTCCAGTGCCGCGCCGCCCACCTGGCCGGAGGTGATCGCCTCGGCCAGGGCCGACTCGTCGATCAGTCCGCCACGCGCGCAGTTGATGATGCGCACGCCGCGCTTGCATTTAGCCAGCGCCTCACGCGAGAGGATGTTGCGCGTGGCGTCCGTCATCGGCGTGTGCAGCGTGATGAAATCGGCGCGCGCGAGCAGGTCGTCGAGTTCCAATTTCTCCACGCCCATGTCCAGCGCACGCTTTTCCGAGAGATACGGGTCGAACGCCACCACGCGCATGTGCAGGCCGTGTGCGCGGTCAGCCACGATGCTGCCGATGTTGCCGGCGCCGATCAGGCCGAGCGTCTTGCCGGTCAGCTCGGTGCCCATAAAGCGGTTCTTCTCCCACTTGCCGGCCTTTGTCGAAGCGGTGGCTTCCGGAATCTGCCTGGCCAGCGCGAACATCATAGCGATCGCATGTTCTGCCGTGGTGATCGAGTTGCCATGCGGCGTGTTCATCACGATCACGCCGCGCGCGGTCGCCGATTTCAGGTCCACGTTGTCCACGCCGATGCCCGCGCGCCCCACAACCTTCAGCCTGGTGGCGACATCGAGCAGTTCCTTTGTCACCTTGGTCGCCGAGCGTATCGCCAGCCCGTCATACTCGCCGATGATCGCGCGCAATTCGGCAGGTGTCAGGCCGGGCTTGACGTCAACCTCCACGCCGCGGTCACGGAAGATGGCGACCGCCTCGGCGGACAGCTTGTCAGAGATGAGAACCTTTGGCATGTGCATCTACTCCGCGGCCGTCTTGATGTGTTCGGATGCCACCTGGGCGGCCGCCCAGTTCAGCCACGGCGTCAGCGCCTCGATGTCGGATGTCTCGACAGTCGCACCGCCCCAGATGCGCAGGCCCGCCGGCGCGTCGCGATACGCGCCGATGTCCAGCGCCACGCCTTCCCTCTCCAGCAGCGTCGCGATCTTCTTCGCCGCTGCGGCTTGCGCATCCGCGCCAAGCGTCGTGAACCACGATGCCGTTATTGTCAGGCAGATGGACGTGCTCGATCGGTTCGCCTCGTCTTCAGCGAGGAACGACACCCAGTCGCTGTCAGCAACCCACCTGCTGAGCACAGCAAGGTTGGCACGGCTGCGCCCGATCAGCCCAGCCAGCCCACCCACGCTTTCGGCCCAGCGCAGCCCGTCCAGCGCGTCCTCCACGCACAACATGGAAGGCGTATTTATCGTCTCGCCGGCAAAAATACCGTCGATCAGCTTGCCGCCTTTGGTCATGCGGAAGATCTTCGGCAGCGGCCAGGCAGGCTTGTAGCTCTCCAGCCGTGCAACGGCGCGCGGCGAGAGCGCCAGCATGCCATGCGCCGCCTCACCGCCCAGCACCTTCTGCCAGGACCACGTCACGACATCGAGCTTCGCGTAAGGCAGCTCCATCGCAAACGCGGCCGATGTCGCATCGCATAGCACCAGCCCTTCGCGATCGTCCGGGATGAAATCGCCATCCGCCAGGCATACGCCGCTGGTCGTACCGTTCCAGCACAGCACAACGTCGCGCGCAAAATCGATCTGCGCCAAATCGGGCAACTTGCCATACGGCGCGCTCAGCACGCGCGCGTCGATCTTGAGCTGCTTGACGGCATCCGTGGCCCAGCCTTCAGAAAAACTCTCAAACGACAACACGTCCGTACCGCGCGCACCGAGCAGGCTCCACATCGCCGCCTCGAACGCGCCGGTGTCCGAACCCGGCATGATGCCAAGCTTCCAGTCGGCCGGCAGACCCAGAACATCCCGCGACCGCGTGATCACTTCCGCCAAAGCGGCTTTCGGCGCCTTGGCGCGATGGCTGCGGCCGAGATGGGCGGCGCCCAACGCATCGAGCGTCCAGCCTGGCCGCTTGGCGCAAGGCCCTGATGAAAATTGCGGATTGTGTGGACGCGTATGTGGCTTCGTGGCGATTGCCATCGTGCAGCCCTCCCTTACAGAAGAGAAGCGCCCCGGTGGGGGGGCGTGACCCGGGGGCTGCTTAGCGTGTGTGGGTAAACAAGGCAAGAAAGGCCTTTTTTTTTGGAAAAAGAAGCAACAAACTTTTGCTCCCCGTCTGCGCAACGGCCCGTGCAGTTTTGCAAACACGCGTATCGGCAGAACCGGCACGCGCCATGGTGCAGGCGCGGCGGTAAAAGTTTTTTGCTTCTTTTTCAAAAAAGAAGGTCTCGCCTTATCTCTCCCACATCTCCGCCAGCAAAGCCTCAGTCGCCGGATGCCACTCCGCCCCAGCCCGGGCCGCCACCCAATCCCGCGCAAGCTGCGCCGTGAAACCATCCTGCGCCGGCGCAGCCGCCACGACCTCACGCGCCACACCCGTGCCCGCCTGCGAATCGCGCGCCATCACCGCAGCCAGCAACCCCGGATCAACCGCCAGCCCAGGCGCGCACACGCGCAGGGCGGCCGCCGGATCGGCGGCCAGCGTCTCGAACCACAGCACGTCGAACGCGGCGCCGCAGAACGCCAGCTTGTCCAGCGCGTCGATCGCCTGGCGCAGGATGCTGGCCACGATCTCCGGCGGCTCCAGGAAGCTGCGATGGCGCGACAGCGCCCAGCCGGCCACGCCGCGCAGCATGAACACCACTTGGCAGCCGGGTGCCGCCTCGGTCAGAAGCAGCGGCCGCGCGTTGCACTGGCTGCGCAGCTTCACGATCACGCCGCCGCCCAGCGTGTGGCCGAGCTGGGCCAGGCAGGCACGCGCCAGCGCCTCGCGTGTTCCCGGCGGCAGCAGGCGGAACGCGTCACGTGGCGCGCGCGCCAGCTGGGCCAGCATGTCCGGCTCCGAGGCACAGGCCAGCCCCGCCGCCGCCAGCAGCCGCACGAGCAGGGTGGACCCTGTGCGGCCAGGCGAGAACACCAGCACGGGCGGTGCGGCGGGCAGCGCTACCACCTCGTCCAGGCGCTCGAACGGCACGGAGAGGGCGCCCGTCGCGGTCTCCAGCTGGTCGTTGAACATGAACGCAGCGGCCAGCAGCTTGGCCAGCCCGACCTCGTCGTGGGTGGTGAACAGGGCGCGCTCACGCGCCAGGTCCGCGCAGTATGGCAGCGTGCCGGCAGGCAGTCGCTCGGCCGGCCAGGATCCTGTCAGGCTGAGCGAGAGATCATCCGGCGCCACCACGTCATGCTGGGCCTCCCGACGCCCGCATATGGTGTAGGTATTGACGAACCGCTGGGCCATGCTGGCGGTTTACCGTCATACACTGCGGGCGGCATAGGCGAGGAACGCAAGGCAAGCAGTTCTTTTTTGAAAAAGAACCAAAAAACCTTTGACTCCGCCGTCGCGCCTTTTCGCGAGCAGCCGCGTCAGCAAAGCAGATGTCCGCGCGGTCCCAACTGCGCCTCCGCAAAGGTGCGACAGCGGAGTCAAAAATTTTTTGGTTCTTTTTTTCAAAAAAGAACTGCTCGCCTTCCTTATCTCCTACCCACGCCCCGCAGGGCTTGCGCAAGCACCCGCCGCTTGCTGATGTCAGCCTAGGAACGGAGACGGCAGAAATGGACGCCACACTGGGCGAACGCCCTGGGCTTCTAACGCGCGCGCGCATCGTGGCGCCGCCCGGCTACAACCGCTGGCTGGTGCCGCCGGCCGCCCTGGCGATCCATCTCAGCATCGGCATGATCTATGGCATGAGCGTGTTCTGGCTGCCGCTCAGCCAGGCCGTGGGCATCACGCACGGGATTGCCTGCCCCGCCGGCAGCACGCTGCTGTACAGGCTGGGCGCCACAGGCTGCGACTGGGCGGTGACGGATGTGAGCCTGGTGTTCACCCTCGGCATCGTCTTCCTGGGCGCGTCGGCCGCTCTGTGGGGCGGTTGGCTGGAGCGTGCCGGACCACGCAAGGCCGGACTGATTGCGGCGCTATGCTGGCCGGGCGGCCTGGCGCTGGCGGCCCTCGGCGTGAACCTGCACCAGCTCTGGCTGCTCTGGCTGGGCGGCGGCGTGGTGGGCGGCGTGGGGCTGGGGCTCGGCTACATCTCGCCGGTCTCTACGCTGATCAAGTGGTTTCCGGACCGCCGCGGCCTGGCCACCGGCATGGCCATCATGGGGTTCGGCGGCGGCGCCATGATCGGCAGCCCACTGGCCCGCTGGCTGATGGGCGCGTTCCGCAACGCCGGCAGCGTGGGCGTGGGCGAGACCTTCCTTGTGCTGGCATCCATCTACTTCGTATTCATGCTGGGCGGCGCGTTCGCCTACCGCGTGCCGCCCGCCGGCTACCAACCGAACGGCCTGACAGCCGCCGCGCGCGTGGCCAGACGCTCCGTGCACGTGAACGCCGCCTGGCGGACGCCGCAATTCTGGCTGCTGTGGGGCGTGCTGTGCCTCAACGTGTCTGCCGGCATCGGCGTGATCGACGTGGCCAGCCCGATGCTGCAGGAGATTTTCGGCGGCGCGCTGGTGGGACATCCCGAGGTGGCGTTCACAGCGCTCTCGCCGGCGCAGTTGAAATCCGTGGCGGCGATTGCTGCGGGCTTTGCCGGCCTGCTCTCGCTGTTCAACATACTGGGCCGCTTCTTCTGGGCCTCGGCGTCCGACAGGCTGGGACGGCGAAACACGTTCACCATCTTCTTCCTGCTCGGCATCGTACTCTATGCGCTGGTGCCGAGCCTGGCGGCCTATGGCAGTAAGCCTCTGTTCGCGCTGGCGGTAGGCGTCATCCTGTCGATGTATGGCGGGGGGTTTGCCACCATTCCGGCTTATCTGGCCGACATGTTCGGCACAGGATTTGTTGGCGCCATACATGGCCGGCTGCTCACCGCATGGTCCGCGGCGGGAGCCATCGGCCCGATTCTGTTCACGCACATGCGGGATTCCCAGATCGCCGCCAGCGTGGCGCGCGCCCGCGTGTACGACCGCACGATGTACATCGCGGCCGCATTGCTGGCCGGCGGGCTGGTGTGCAACCTGCTGGTGCGCCCGCTCGCGGAGCATTGGTTCACTGCAATGGAGCCCGCCCATGATGCGGTGCCTGCCAGCAGCACCGGCACCACACCTGCAAGCAGCGCCAGCGCGACCCTCGTCGTCGCCTGGCTGCTTGTGGGCGTCCCGCTCGCCTGGGGGTTCTACATGACCATCCTGACGGCGGTGAAACTGTTCGGCTAGGAGGCGACCGCCCGGGCCGGCATTAGCCGGCGCCGGAGCGCGCGGTTCGCAGGCTCGCTGACCCACAAGCCGATACCGGCCGCCACGCCGGCGGATACGCCCAGGAACAGCACCAGCCACGGCACCTGCCAGGCGCGGGCTAGCCGGTCGCCGGGCACGATGTCACGCATCGCCGCCAGGACAATGATGTGGAACAGGTAGATCTCGTAGCTGTGCCGGCCAAGCCAACGTAGGGGAGAGCGGCGGGCGGGCACGGCGGCGCGGCCGAGGCTGCCCAGGATGATGCACCCCGTGGCCATCGCCAGATAGGTAAAGCTGAACACCTTATGCTGCCCGCCGAAGCCGCGCACCCACAGGGTGACAAGTACGGCCCAGCCGAGAAGCTGCATCACCAGAGCCAGCCGGCCACGCGGCCGCCAACGCCGCGCCAACAGGGCGGTGAGGCAGCCGATCGAGATCGCATCGAAGCAGGCGAGGTTGGCATAAAGATAGAAGATGTCGTTGTGCAGGTGATGCGCGCGGAAGCCGGGCGCCAACGCGATGAACACCAGGCACGGCAGCGCAATCAGCAAATCCTTGCGCAGCAGCCGGCAGACGAGCGGGAAGCCGAGATAGAACACCTCCTCCACCGACAGCGACCAATACACGTTCAGGCAGTAGTCGAAATACCCAAAGCTCTGCATGAGCAAGTTATGGAAAAAGCCAAGCACCGAGACGGCACCAAGCAACAACGCATAGACCGGACGCGGCCCATCTCCAGCAAACGCACGCACGCCAATAAGCCCGAGCGGCACGATGATGGCCAGCGCCAGCAGCAGGCACGGCATGATCCTGGCAAAACGCCGCGCGTAGAAAGCGCGCACATCCACCTGGCCCAGTCCGCCTGCGCGCTCGATCGTGTTGGTGGTGATCAGGAAGCCGGAGACGACGAAGAACATCGTCACCCCGAAATTGCCCCAGCCCAGGAGGGAAAAGGCCCAGTCTTGACCAAGGAGATCGACAAGCGGTCCGTGATCCCAGATGCCGTATGTCTCGCCGAAATGC
>CAXTCL010000024.1:0-27782 GCA_964242035.1 uncultured Acetobacteraceae bacterium
GCTGCTCGCCGCCATACACACCGCACTGAAGCCCGGCGGCATACTGGGCATCGAAGACCACCGAGCGAACACGAAATCCCTGCAGGATCCGAAAGCGGAGAACGGCTACGTGCGCCAGGATTATGCCATCGCGTTGATAGAGCACGCCGGCTTCAAGCTGGTAGGCAGTTCGGAGATGGACGCCAACCCGCGCGACACGGCGGATTGGCCAAAAGGCGTATGGACTCTGCCGCCCACCTACGCGCTCAAGGATGTGGACCGGGCGAAATATCAGGCGATCGGCGAGGCGGATAATTTCGTTCTGAAGTTCGAGAAGAAGTAAGGAAGCAAGCAGTCCTTTTTTGGAAAAAAGGACCAAAAAACTTTTGCTCCTCCGCATTTGAAACGGCCAGGTGCTTCTGGATGTATCGAGGCCGCCGGTACAGCGCAGGGACAAAAGTTTTTTGCTTCTTTTTTTCAAAAAAGAAGGCCTTCCTTGCGCACCTGCAACCGCAGAGGCGCACCATGCACATAGACCGCGGCGACGGCGTCCAGCTCGCCTACACCCTCACGCCCGGCCGCCAGCCAACCCTCGTCTTCCTCCCCGGCTTCATGAGCGACATGGCCGGCGAAAAAGCCACCATGCTCGCCGCTCACGCCGCCGAACTCGGCCACGCCAGCCTCCGCCTCGACTATTCCGGCCACGGCACCAGCACCGGCCAATTCGTCCACGGTACCATAGGAAGCTGGACCCAGGACGCGCTCTTCCTCATCGACAACCTGACGGAAGGCCCGATCGTCCTGGTGGGCTCCTCGATGGGCGGCTGGATCGCCCTGCTCGCCGCCCGCGCCCGCCCGGACCGCGTAACCGGCCTGGTCGGCATTGCCGCCGCCCCGGATTTCACCGAAACGCTGATGTGGGCCGGCATGGACGATCCCGCCCGCGCCAGCCTCCTGCAGGACGGCCTGCTGCGCGTGCCCAGCGCCTATGGCGGCGAGCAGATCATTACCCGCGCCCTCATCGAGGACGGCCGCGACCACCTCCTCCTTGGCGCCCCGATCTCCGTCACCTGCCCCGTTCGCCTGCTGCACGGCCAGGAGGACGCCGACGTGCCCTGGCAGACCGCCCTGCAGATCGCCGACCGCCTGGAAAGCGCGGACGTGCAGGTCACCCTCATCAAGGACGCGGGCCACCGTCTGTCGCGGGAAAGCGACTTGGCCGTACTGCGCGATCTGGCTAGCGCGCTGCTGTCCCGGAAGTAAGGAAGAAAGCAGTCCTTTTTTGAAAAAAAGGACCAAAAAACTTTTGCTCCCTGTCGGCGGCTGCCAAAACACGGCGCGACAGCCGACCAAAAGTTTTTTGCTTCTTTTTCTCAAAAAAGAAGGCCTTGCTTCCTTTCTTCCTCTAGCACCCCAAGCAGCCCCTCCCGATACGTAGGATACCGCCACCGATACCCTAGCACCTCCTGCGTCACCTCCCCGCGCACCCGCCGGTTCTCCGCCCAGAAGCTCCGCGCCATCTCGCTCATCCCGCCCACCGCTTCGCTGAACGGCACCGCCGGCGGCACCGCCACGCCCAGCAGCTCCGCGGCATACGCCGTCACGTCCGCACTCTCCGCCGGCGCGTCATCGGAGAAGTTTAGCACCCGCACGCCCTCGGGCGGACGCGCCATCGCCGCCATCACGCCGCCCGCGATATCGTCCACATGTATGCGCCCGAACGCATGCCCCGGCTGCACCACCCGCCTCGCCTGCCCGGCCCGCAAATCATCGAACGCGGACCGCCCCGGCCCATAGATCCCCGCCAGCCGGAACAGATCCAACGGCCGCCCTTGCGCCACGTCCCGCCAAGCCAGCTCGGCCGCCAGCCGCCTGTGACTGCGCTCGGCCGAAGGCGCCGGCGCCGTCGCCTCGTCCACCCAGCCGCCGCCCCGGTCGCCATACACCCCGGTGGTGGAAAGATAGCCGATCCACGCCAGGCCAGGTGCCGCCGCAATCTCGCCGCCATATTTGGCCAGCACCGGATCCTCGCCCTCGCGCGGCGGCGCCGTCGCCAGCAGATGCGTCGCCCGCACCAGCTCCGGCCCCGCTGCATCGAACGCCACGATGCGCAGCCTCGCATCGCTCGACGGAAGCGGCGACCGGCTGGTCGCCACCACGTCCCATCCCGCCGCGCAGGCGGCGCGTGCGACCGCTCGGCCACAGAAGCCCAGGCCGAAGATCAACAGATGCATGGCAGCACACTCCCCAACTTCCCGCGGCCGGTCCCGCGCCTTACATGATCGCCCATGAGCTTACGCGTGGCCCCTGTCGGCGTCGCTGCCGTCCTGGCCGCAGCGCTCGCCCTGCCGGCCGGTCTGCAGGCCGCGCCCCAAGCAGCGAGCCAGACCGCGCCCCAACCCGCGCGCCGCACTGCCGGACAAACCGCCGCCCCCGCCCCGTCGCCCCCGGCCGACGCAGCCGAGAACGCGCCAGCCGCCCCCGGCGACGACGCAAACCTCCCCATCCCCCCCGTCCCGCCGCGCATCGCCGAAGGCACGCAATACGACACCTGCCTGGACATGCTGGCCACCGACCCCTCCGGCGCTGACGCCATGGCCACCTCCATGGCCGCCACCGCCGGCGCCGAAGCCGCCGCACACTGCCACGCGCTGGCCCAGGTAGAACTCGGCAACACCGAAGCCGGCGCTACCCTGCTGGACCAGCTCGCCGCCAAAAGCACCGCACCCCCCGCCTCGCGCGCCGTCGTCTTCGGCCAAGCCAGCCAGGCCTGGAGCATGGCCGGCCAAACCGACCAGGCCTACGACTCCGCCACCCGCGCCCTCGCCCTCTCGCCCGACGACCCGGAACTGCGCATCGGCCACGCCATCGCCGCCCTCGCCCGCCAACATTACGCCGAAGCCGCCGACGACCTGACCCGCGCGCTCGACCTGGACCCCAAGCGCGCCGACGCCCTGATCCTGCGCGCCACCGCCTGGCGCAACCTCGGCCGCATCGACGCCGCCCGCACGGACATCGAAGCCGCCGCCTTGTTGGACCCCGAGAACGCCGACCTCCTCCTCGAACGCGGCATCATCCGCCAGCGCACCGGTGACCTGGCAGGGGCGCGCGCGGATTGGCAGCGCGCGGCCGACCTGGCGCCGGACACGCCTACTGGGGATCTGGCGCAGCAGAATTTGGCGTTGTTGCAGGCGGGGCCGCAGCAGTAAGCAAGCAAGGCCTTCTTTTTTGAAAAAAAGAAGCAAAAAACTTTTGCTTCCCCGACGCTCAGGCGTTTCGGTGTCTTCTGCGGCACCAGTCTGGTGCAGATGCGCGGGAGCACAAATTCCAGTAACTATATACTTATTGCGAATAGAGGGTTGATATTGGCATTGTGGATGCTGTGACCGAGTCCGAAACTCTCTTTCAACAGTTTCTAACTAGCCATGGCTTAGCATTCATGCGTGTTGCCGTCGCTAAGACACCGCGTCCAGACTTTTTAGTCGTGGCCCAAGCCGAATGTGGGCCTATGTTTTTCGAGATAAAGGAGATTACTTCAGACAGCAAATTCGCAAACGGCCGCTTCGGTGTAAGCACCCGTACGATTGGAGACCACATCTGCAGCAAAATTACCCAGTCAACAAAACAGATGAAGTATGGAGCTGAGCTGGGAATACCGTCAATTTTGGTTGTCTACAATGCTTTGGATACAAACTTCCATCTATTTGGCACTGAGGATCACGACTTTGAAGCTGCAATGCTGGGTGAACTCACCCTGAAGATCGACACGGTGAGTGGAGCGTTACTCAGTGCAAGGAATGGGCGGAACCGATCTCTCCGCGATAAACAAAACACCTCCTTCTCCGCTCTCGCGCACTTGGCACCGAGCAAGGGTGTAATGACTGCCAGGTTGTTCCCAAACGTCCACGCCAAAGTGCCGCTACCCGCTAGCCTGCCAGCTTGCTTCCAAATTGTGACTCTGAACTAGAGTCATTTCGGCCACGACTTTGAGCTCGAAGAAAACGACCGCTTGCCTTCCTCGACCATTCTCCGGCACTCCCACCCCCATGCCCTCCCCCGTCTCCCGAAGCTTCATCTCCCAACGCCTGCGCCTCCATTACGCCGACTGGGGCAACGAAGCCGCACCCCCCCTCGTCCTACTTCACGGCGGCCGCGACCACTGCCGAAACTGGGACTGGGTCGCCGCCCGCCTCGCACCCGACTACCACGTGATCGCCCCAGACTTGCGCGGCCACGGCGACAGCGCCTGGGCGGATTCCGGCGGCTACGGCATGAACGGCTTCATCTACGACCTGGCCCAGCTCGTCCACCAGCAGACCCAGGCGCCCATTACCCTGATCGGCCACTCCCTCGGCGGCAACGTCGCCACCCGCTTCACCGGCCTCTACCCCGAACTGGTCGCCCGCCTGGTGTGCATAGAAGGCCTCGGTCCCTCGCCGCAGATGGAGACCGAAATGGCCGCCAAGCCGATCGAGACCCGGCTACGCGGCTGGGTGGACGAGCAGCGCCAGCTCGCCGCCCGACAGCCCCGCCGCTACGCAGCCTTCGCCGACGCGCTGGCCCGCATGCAGGCCGAGAACAAGCACCTGTCCGAAGCCCAGGCCGAACACCTCACCCGCCACGGCGTCCGCCAGAACGAGGACGGCACCTATAGCTGGAAATTCGACCCCTACGTGCGCTCCTGGCCACCAGTGGACACCGCGCGTGACGACATACGCCGCCTATGGGCCCGCATCACCTGCCCCACGCTGCTGGTCTACGGCACGCAAAGCTGGGCCAGCAACCCCGCACTGGACGGCCGCGCCGCATATTTCGGCAACGCCGAAGTCGCAATGATAGAGGGCGCCGGACACTGGGTGCAGCATGACCGTCTGGAGGAATTCATGCGCGTGACGCTCGCGTTTTTGCGTGCCTAGCAAAGCAAGGAAGCAAGGCCTTCTTTTTCGAGAAAAAGAAGCAAAAAGCTTTTGCTGGCGCTGACGCGGAACGCTGAGAAGCGCGCTCCGACGACGCGAACCCGACGGAGACGAAATCTCCTTAGTTCGTTTTCGTGATGTCACGGTGCTGCCACAAAGCGTGCGGACATCACGGACACCAGGTGATGCAAATGCGACAAGAGCAAAAGTTTTTTGCTTCTTTTTTTCAAAAAAGAAGGCCTTTCTTCCTTCCCCCTAATCTACAACCCCGCTCATGCTGAGAACGGCCACACTCGCCTGCCTGCTACCAGCCGCCGCCCTGGCGCAGGAGGCCGACACACCCCCGCAACCATGGGCAATCCACGCGCAATCCACCTTCGAGGACCAGTACCACCCCGCCTTCACCTCCCCATTCCGCGGCCCGAACAGCCTGGACCCAGGCAGCCGCAGTGACGAGACGTTCGACGTCACCCTATACGCTGGCGTGCGCCCCTGGTTCGGCGCCGAGCTATGGGTGAACCCGGAGGTAGACCAGGGCTTCGGCCTCAGCGACACGCTCGGCATCGCCGCCTTCCCCAGTGCCGAGGCCTACAAGGTAGGCGCTTCCACGCCCTATGTCCGCGTGCCGCAGCTGTTCTTCCGCCAGACCATCAACCTGGGCGGCGCCCGCCAACAAGTCGCGCCGGACCTGAACACGCTGGGCGGCGCGCAGACGGCCGACCGCCTGGTGTTCTGGATCGGCAAGTTCGGCGTGCCGGACGTGTTCGACACCAACGCCTACGCCAACAACGCGCGCCAGGATTTCTCCAACTGGGCCCTGGTGAACGCCGGATCGTTCGACTACGCGGCCGATGCCTGGGGCTTCACCTACGGCACCGCCGTCGAATGGTACCAGGACTGGTGGACGCTGCGCGCCGGCGGCTTCGCGCTCTCCCGCGTGCCGAACAGCACACAACTCGACACCAGCGGCAGCCAGTTCCAACTCATCGGCGAAGCCGAAGAACGCCACACGATCTGGGGCCAGGACGGCAAGCTGAAAATAACCGGCTTCCTCACCCGCGGCCGCATGGGCGATTACAGCGACGCGCTCGTCCTGGCCGAGCAGACCGGAACCACGCCCAGCACGGCGGACGTGCGGCAATACCGCAGCCGCTCCGGCGTAAGCCTCAACCTGGAACAGGCAATCACGAAAGACCTGGGCCTGTTCGCGCGCACCGGCCTCGCCGAAGGCGGCCGCGAATCCTACGAGTTCACCGACGTTGACCGCACCTTCGCCATCGGCCTTTCGCTGCAGGGCGTGCGCTGGGGCCTGCCGGATGACGTCTTCGGCTTGGCCACCGTGATCGACGCCATATCGCACCGCCGCAAGGAGTACCTGGCGGCAGGCGGCCTGGGCATCCTGGTGGGTGACGGCGCGCTGCCCTCGTCCGGGCCGGAGCAGGTGGTGGAGACCTATTACAGGCACGCTCTGGCCAGCTACGCCCAGGTCACGGCGGATTACCAGTTCGTCAACAACCCAGGTTACGACAGGGTCCGCGGGCCGGTGTCCATACTCGGTGTCCGCCTGCACCTGCAGTATTAAGCAAGAAAGCAGTTCTTTCTTGAAAAAAGAACCAAAAAACTTTATCCCGTTCAGGCACGCCTCGTTGACACGCACGCTTCAACACGACGCGACAGCGCAGACAAAAGCTTTTTGCTTCTTTTTCTCGAAAAAGAAGGCCTTGCTTCCTTATCCGATGACAAAGCTGTGCATGCCGCCCCAGGCAGCCGCCCGTCACATGGCTCGTTGCCGTCCGCACAAACGGGGGGACAGCCAGCCATGACCGCAAATCTTCGGCGAAAGCTGCTAACAGCAAGCGCGCTTTGCGTCTGTAGCACGGCCGCCGCGCAGACCCCCGCCGCGCCGACGCCGGTGAGCCTGCCGAACCCCATCCTCGGCGGCCTGCTGACGTTCGACCATCCGCCGCCCACCATAGACACCGGCGCATTCGGCAAGATCACCATAGACGGCTTGTTGTCCGGCCTCGGCCTGGTGCAGAGCAACCCCACGGCGGGCGACAGGGAGGCGCTGCTGGACCTGAGCAGCGCCCAGATCTTCATCCAGAAAACCGACGGGCTGGTGCAGTTCTACGTCCAGGCAGGCGCTTACGCCATTCCGGACCTAGGTGCGGCGTATCGCCACCGCAGCGATGCTGGCAGCACCTGGGGCAATGATTTTGACGCGCTGCCGGAGGCGTATCTGAAGCTGGCGCCGACCGCGAACTTCTCGATAGAAGCAGGCAAGCTGCCAACGCTCATCGGCCCGGAAAACAGTTTTTCCTTCGAGAACTACAACATCGAGCGCGGGCTCCTGTGGAACCAGACGCAGTCGGTCAGCCGAGGCGTCCAAGCCAACTATACGATTGGCCCCGTCCTGATCAACCTATCCTGGAACGACGGCTACTACTCGGACCGTTTCAACGCGATCTCCGGCGCGCTCACCTGGACGATCGACTCGGCCAACTCGCTGGAGTTCGACGGCGCCGCAAACCTCGGCCACACGGCGGCCAACACCATCGCCACGCCGCTGGCCCAGAACAACAGCGCGATCTATAACCTCGTCTACACCTACAAACTCAGCAAGCTGACGCTGCAGCCGTATCTGCAATACAACCACGTCGCCAGGGATGCCGGCATCGGTATCCCGCAGGCCACCGCCAGCTACAGCGGTGCGATAATCGCCGATTATGCGTTCACCCAGCGCTTCAGCCTCGCCGCACGCACGGAATACATCGCCACCACAGGCCACGCATCGTCCCCAACCGTCACCAACCTCCTCTACGGGCTAGGCAGCGGCGCGTTCTCGTTCACGCTGACGCCAACTTATATCTACAAGCAATACTTCATCCGCGCCGATGCCGCATTGGCGCAAATCACCAACCTGACCGCAGGCGCCGGCTTCGGGCAGGACGGCCGCAGCAGCAGCCAAGTGCGCGGCGTGCTGCAGGCGGGTATCGTCTTTTGACCGGCAATTAGAAAGCAAGCAAGGCCTTCTTTTTTGAAAAAAAGAAGCAAAAAACTTTTTGTCCCTGTCGGCGGCTGCTGAAACAGTCGTCGACAGGGAGCAAAGTTTTTGGTCTTTTCAAGAAGGACTGCTTGCTTTCACTGCGCCCGCCAGAATGCGATGACCAGCCCACCCGCGACGATCAGCACACCGCCCGTCAGCACCGGCAACATAGGCGGGCGCTGGAACGCCACGGCGTTAATCACCTGCGCGGTCACAAAGAAGACGGCCACATAAGCACCGAGCAAGCGCCCGAAATCCCAGCCAGGCTGGTTCACCAGCACGCCGTAAGCAGTCAGCACCACAGCGCCCGCCGCGATCCACGCGATCCTGGCGCCTGTCGCACTTTGGCCCAGGCCGGCCCGGATGATGGCGTCACCGCCTGCTTCCAGCAGCGCAGCCACAGCGAGAAACATCGCGGCTCTCATGTGTTTTCAGGCAAGGAGGCAAGGCCTTCTTTTTTAGAAAAAGAAGCAAAAAACTTTTGCTCCCCGCTGGTCCGCAGCTTCGTCTTATCAGGAAATATTCCGCCGGCTAAAATGCTGGGGAATCGAGAGTTTTTAGTCCTTTTTTTCAAAAAAGGACCGCTTGCTTCCTCCTGACCCCGAATCCAGCCAATTTTACACCCCCTTTACGGCCCAGCCTTTATTCCACGATAGACCCTTTATGCTGCACGGCGATATGTCGGAACGCGAAAGGCCGCCCGGGGGCGGAAGGAGCCGATTTGACCAGATCATGCTACGCCACAGGTGCTGTGATCGCATACGTAATGGCGTGCACTGCTGCCGGGGCGCAAACACCCTCCGCCGTCATGACGGCCGCACCCGTACCGGAGGCAGCGCCGCCGCCTGTCGACTGTTCGAAGAACCCTGATCCGTACAAAAACTACTCCTGCCTCGACGCCTATCTTGGCACCGATGTCGGCCAGCGCCTGCTGAACTACTACAAGCTGGAATGGGGCCAGTCCTCCGCCCCCGCGGACCCGAACGCGCCCCCCGGCCGCATCGCCGGCTGGCCCGCCACGCCGGAGACCGTGCCGCCGATGCCGTTCACCGAGTGGCCTTATGGCGGCACCACGGCCATCGGCGTCTCCCGACCCGCTTCCGTCGACAGCCCGCTCATGGTGGCCATCGCCAACACCTCGGTCGGCCACTTCCTGAGCGACGCGCACATCCAGATCTATGGCTGGGTAGATCCCGGTTTCAACATCAGCACCAACAGCCAGAAGCCGGCAGGCAACGCGCCGATCGCCTACGCCTACACGCCGAACACGATACAGCTCGACCAGGCCGTGCTGTATATCGAGCGCGTGCCAGACACCGTGCAGACCGATCACATCGATTGGGGCTTCCGCCTGTCCGGCCTTTACGGCGAAAACTACCGCTACACCACGGCCTACGGCGTGGCCAGCTACCAGCTGCTGAAGCGCAACAACGTCAACGGCTACGATTTCCCGATGGTGTATGCGGAAGCCTACATCCCCGGCTTCTTCCACGGGGTGGACATACGCGTCGGCCGTTACATCTCGCTGCCCGACATCGAGGCGCAGTTGGCGCCAAACAACTATATGTACACCCATTCGCTCACCTACGCGGTGGACAACTACACCAATACCGGTATCGTCGCCACCACGGCCATTACCAAGAACCTGTTCCTGCAGACCGGCGTGGAAGTTGGCACCGAAGCGGCAATCTGGCACGTCGGCAAGCAGGAAACCAATTTCGACCCGAGCGTGCTCTATCCCAGCCGCACCTTCCCGAAAGACCCAGGCGCGCAGTTCCCCACCTTTACCGTCTGCGTGCGCTATACGTTCAATGGTGGCAACGACAACATTCAGCCCTGCGCGAATGGCATAAACAGTGGACGCTGGGGCTACAACAACCTGCAGTGGTACGGCGTCACCTACTACCACAAGTTTAACGACCATTGGCACCTGGACGCAGAGTTCTACGACGAGTTCCAGCGCGGCGTCCCCAACGCCAACAATCCCGCCGTGCAGACCATCTACGCCAATGGCGGCACGCCGTTCTCCCCGCAATACACCCCGGTGAACGGCCCGAACCTGGCGCATTGCAACAGCGTGACGGTGCTTCGCTGCACGGCCACCGGCATCGGCGTCACCGGCTACTTGAACTACTCGCCCGAGCCGCTAGACAATTTCTCGTTCCGCCCCGAATACTACGCCGACGAACAGGGTCAGCGCACAGGCACCAAGACGGACTACTACGAGTTCTCCGTCGGCTGGCAGCACTGGCTTTCCCCGCAGGTCGAGATGCGCCCTGAGGTGGGCTATTACCGCTCGATCAACGCCTACGCGTTCAACGGCAACCCTACGCACGGTATTGCACCTGACAAGAACTACACCGTGTTCGCCGGTGGCGACTTGATCATGCACTTCTAGGTCAAGAAGAAAGCAGTCCTTTTTGGGAAAAAAGGACCAAAAAACTTTTGCTCCCTGTCGGCGAGTGCTGAAAAATCCGCCGACAGGGAACAAAAGTTTTTTGCTTCTTTTTTTCAAAAAAGAAGGCCTTGCTTCCCTTCCCTTTCCCCGTAAACCAACCCCCATGAAGCTCCTGGCCGCAGCTCTCCTGCTAACCACCGCCGCCCAGGCAGCACCCCCCATCCTCCTCCGCCCCGCCCAAATCTGGACCGCCGGCGAGCCGCTCCACCCCGGCTGGGCCGTCCTCGTCCAGGACGGCCGCATCACCGCCGCCGGTCCCGCCGCCACCATTCATGCCCCGCAAGGCGCCGAAACCATCGACCTGCCCGGCCAGACACTGGTGCCCGGCCTGATGGACATACACTCGCACCTCTTCCTGCACCCGTATAACGAGACCTCCTGGGACGACCAGGTCCTCAAGGAGACGACCGCCTACCGAACCCTGCGCGCCGGCCGCCAGGCAGAAGCCACCCTGCGCGCCGGCTTCACCGCGCTGCGCGACCTAGGCACCGAAGGTGCGGGTGACGCCGACGTTTCACTGAAACAAGCGATCGACGACGGCCTGATCCCCGGCCCGCGCCTGTTTGTGGTCACGCGCGCCATCGTAGCCCTGGGCGCCTACGGCCCCGCCATACGCGACTACCGCCGAGACCTCACGCTCCCGCAAGGCGCGCAGGAAGCCAGCGGCGTGGATGGCATCGTGCGCGCCGTGCGCGAGCAGGTGGCGCACGGCGCCGACTGGATAAAGCTCTACGCCGACTACCGCGTGGGCCCCGGCAACACCACGGTCGCCACCTTCTCCCAGGCCGAGCTGGACGCCGCCGTGGAAACCGCGCACGGCCTCGGCCGCCACGTCGCCGTGCACGCCACCAGCACGGAAGGCATGCGCCGCGCCGTGCAGGCGGGCGTGGACACCGTTGAGCACGGCTACGGCGGCACCGCCGCCATCTTCAAGCAGATGGCCGCCCAAGGCACCGCCTACCTGCCCACGCTGACGGCGGAAGAAGCCGTCTCCGAATACTTCCACCACTACACCCGCGGCGTCTCGCCCCCGACGCCGCAGATGCAGCAGGCCGCCGCCGCCTTCCACCTGGCGCTGGCCGCCGGCGTGACCATCGGCCTGGGCAGCGACGTAGGCGTGTTCACCCACGGCACGAACTGGCGCGAACTCGCCTGGCTGGTGCAGGACGGCATGACCCCAGTGCAGGCGCTGACGGCCGCCACCGCTACGGACGCCCGCATCCTGGGCCACACGGGCGACCTCGGGCGCATACAGGTCGGCTACCTAGCCGATCTCGTGGCGATGCCTGGCGATCCCACGCAGGATGCTGGCGCTGCGGCGCGAGTGGATTTCGTCATGAAGGGTGGGGTGGTGTATCGGCGGCCTTGAAGGCAAGAAAGGCCTTCTTTTTTGGAAAAAAGAAGCAAAAACTTTTGGTCCGCTGTCGCGCGCTTGTCGGAACCGCTTGCTTCCTTCCCGGAGTCCCCATGCGCCCTAAAACGCTAGCCCTCCTCGCGACCCTCTCAGCCGCCCCCCAAGCCTACGCGCAAGTGACAATCACGCGCGACGACTGGGGCATCGCCCACGTGCACGGCCACACCGACGCACAAGCCGCCTTCGGTGCCGTGTACGCGCAGGCCGAGGACGATTTCAACCGCATCGAGATGAACTACCTGACCGCCCTCGGCCGCCTGAGCGAAGCCGAAGGCGAGGCTACGCTGGCGCAGGACCTCCGCGCCAGGCTGTACGTGGACCCGGCCGACCTGCAGGCACGCTACACAAAATGCCCGGCCTGGCTGCAGGCGCTGATGCGCGGCTGGGCGGACGGGCTGAACGCGTTCCTCGCCGCCAATCCCGAAATGCACCCGAAAGTCCTGACGCATTTCGAACCCTGGATGGCGCTGGCATTTTCCGAAGGTAGCATAGGCGGCGACATCGAACGCGTGCCGCTCGCGGGCCTCGCCGCCTTCTACGGCCTGCCGAAACCGCAACTGGCCCTGCTGGACGATCCAAACTCGGCCGAGCCCACCGGCTCCAACGGCATCGCCATCGCCGCGCAGAACACCAGGGACCACCACGCGCTTCTGCTGATAAACCCGCACACCTCGTTCTATTTCCGCTCCGAACTGCAGATGAGCAGCGACGAAGGGTTACACGCCTACGGCGCCGCCACCTGGGGCCAGTTCTTCCTCTACCAGGGCTTCAACGACCATCTCGGCTGGATGCACACGTCCAGCACGTCGGATGCAGTGGATTTCTACCAGGAAAACATCGTCCACAAAGATGGCGCCGTCTACAGCAAGTATGGCGACACACTACGCCCCATCGGCGCCTCCCAGGTCACGCTCAGCTACCACAAACCGGACGGCAGCACCGGCACCCGCACCTACACCATCTACAAAAGCACGCACGGCCCGATTATCGGCAAAACACCCGACGGGCATTGGACGAGCGTGGCGATGATGTTCCGCCCCGAAGCCGCGCTCCAACAATCGTTCGCCCTGACCAAGGCGCAGGATTTCGCGTCCTACATGAAAATCATGGCGCTGCAGGCGAACACGTCGAACAACACGGTCTATGCCGATTCCGGCGGCCACATCGCCTACCTGCACCCGCAATTTATCCCACGCCGTGACGCCCGTTTCGACTACACGAAACCGCTGGACGGCGCCGACCCGCATACCGACTGGCACGGCCTGCACACGCTGGACGAAGCGCCGCATCTGTTCGACCCCGCCACCGGCTGGATACAGAACACCAACGACTGGCCCTACAGCGCCGCCGGCACCGCCAGCCCGCGCCCGCAGGACTTCCCACGTTACATGGACACCGAAGGCGAAAACATGCGCGGCCTGCACGCCGCCGCCCTGCTGCAAGGCAGGACCGGCTTCACCCTGGAGTCCCTGGTCCGCGCCGCGTTCGACAGCGCGCAGCCCGGCTTCGACATCCTGATCCCCCACCTCACGGACGCCTACGACCACCTGCCCCCTGCCGACCCCACGCGCCCGCTTTTGGCCGACCAGATCACCCTCCTGCGCCACTGGGACAGGCGCTGGGCCGTCGACTCGATCGCCACCTCACTCGCAGTCACCTGGGGCGAGGCCCTTTGGCGCACCGCCGGCGTGCGGCCGCACAGCGCCGCCGCGTCGGACTACGACGCCGTCCTGGTGCACACCACGCCTGCCCAGATCCTCGCCGCGCTGGCCGAAGCCTCCGACCACCTAACCCAGGATTTCGGCACCTGGCGCACCCCATGGGGCGAGCTGAACCGCTTCCAGCGCCGCACGGACGATCTGGTGCAGCCGTTCAGCGACACCGCCGCCAGCCTGCCCGTGCCCTTCACCTCCGGCCAATGGGGCTCACTGGCCTCCATCAGCGGCGCACAGCCGCTCGCTCTGAAACGCCGCTACGGCAGCGCCGGCAACAGCTTCGTGGCCGTCGTGGAATTCGGCCCACGCGTACGCGCGGTCGCGGTGACGGCCGGTGGGGAAAGCGGCGACCCCCACTCGCCGCATTTCGCCGACCAGGCGCGAGCTTACACGACGGGCGCCTTGCGGCCGGTGTATTTCTACCGCGAGGATCTGGTTGGGCACACGGCGCGGACGTATCAGGTAGGAAAGTAAGCAAGGCCTTCTTTTTTGAAAAAAAGAAGCAAAAAACTTTTACTACCCCGCATCTGCAGCAGCCGGCTTCATCCGGATAGACCTACACACTGGCAGCGTCGGGGAGACAAAAGTTTTTTGCTTCTTTTTTTCAAAAAAGAAGGCCTTGCTTCCTACCCCTGCCCGCCCCACTGAGGCTAAATGCGCGTTGCCCTACTGCAAGGACCCAAAGCACCCGGCACAAAAGCCGCCATGCTAGCCACCCTGCGCCAAACCGCCGCGCAAGCCGCCGCCAAAGGCGCGCAACTCCTGGTGCTCCCCGAGCTGTTCCTGACCGGCTACAACATCGGCGCGGACGCCCTGCACGCGTTGGCCGAACCCGCCGACGGCCCATCCGCAGCCGAGGCCGCCGCGATCGCCCACGAATCGAGCGTAGCGCTGCTCTACGGCTACCCGGAGCAAGGCGCAGACGGCCGCCTCTACAACAGCGCGCTGCTGCTCGGGCCTGCCGGCGATACGCTGGCGAATTACCGCAAGACGCATCTGTTCGGCGACATGGAACGCCAAACCTTCAGCCCCGGCGAGGAACCGTTCATTCTTGCGGACCTGGCGGGCCGGCGCGTCGGCCTGCTGATATGCTACGACGTGGAGTTCCCCGAACTGGTACGCGGCCTGGCGCTGCGCGGCGCCGACCTCGTTGCCGTGCCCACGGCACTTATGACGCCGTACGATTTCGTGCCGCGCATGATGCTTCCCGTGCGCGCGTTCGAGAACCAGGTCTTCCTCATCTACGCCAACCGCTGCGGCGACGAGTCCGGCATGGCCTATGTCGGCGAAAGCTGCATCGTGGCGCCGGACGGCAGCGTCCTCGCACGCGCCGGCGCAGACGAGATGCTGCTGACAGCAACCCTGGACGATGCGGCAATGACAAACTCGCGTGCCAGCAACACCTATCTCCAGGACCGGCAACCACGGCACTACCGCGAGCCGGATGCGCGCCGATGAGCGTGCTGCATCCCGAAACGCCGGAAACGTCGCACGCCGAACGCGCCATCACCACGTTCGGCCCTGACTTCCCGTTCCCTTACGATGACTGGCTGCGCCACCCGGCCGGCCTCGGCGCACTCCCGTCCTACCTGCTCGGCTCCGAAGTGGCCATCGTCGGCGGCGGCATCGCCGGGGTTGTCGCCGCCTACGAATTGATGAAGCTCGGCCTGAAACCTGTACTCTACGAATCCGGCCGTCTCGGCGGCCGCCTGCGCAGCGAGGCGTTCGAGGGCGACAGCGGCATCATCGCCGAGCTCGGCGGCATGCGATTCCCGAAATCCTCCGTGTGTTTCTATCATTATCTGGACCTGGTGGGCCTCAGCACGCAGCCGTTCCCGAACCCGCTGGATCCCGCAACACCCTCCACCCTGCTCGATTTGGAAGGCGACCAGGTCTACGTGGAAGGAGACGCAAACCTGCCACCGGTCCTGCGCGAAATCTCCGCCGCCTGGCGCGACGCGCTGGAAGAGCACGCCGATTTCAGCGCCATACAGCACGCCATTCGCATGCGCGACGTCCACACCCTCAAGGCGCTCTGGAACGCCCTGGTCCCGCTATGGGACGAACGCACCTTCTACGATTTCGTGGCCACGTCACGCGCTTTCCAAAGCCACCCGTTCCGCCACCGCGAGATCTTCGGCCAGGTCGGCTTCGGCACAGGCGGCTGGGACAGCGACTTCCCGAACTCCATGCTGGAGATCCTTCGCGTCGCCTTCACCAACCTGGACGAAGACCAGCGCCTGGTGGTGGGCGGCGTGGAACAACTGCCGCGCCGCCTGTGGTCGCACGCGCCGGCTCGCTGCGTGCACTGGCCCGCCGGCACCTCGCTCAGCACATTGCACCAGGGCTCGCCGAAACCAGGCGTGGCGAAGATCGCCCGCAGCGGCAGCAACCTCGCCATAACCGACCGCTGGGGCGGCATGAAATCCTACCCCGCCGTGCTCGTCACCTGCCAGTCCTGGCTGCTCACCACGCATATAGACACCGACGAAAGCCTGCTCTCCCACCCGCTCTGGATGGCGCTCGATCGCACGCGCTACATGCAATCCTCCAAGACCTTCGTCATGGTCGATCGCCCGTTCTGGCGCGACCGCGATCCCCTCTCCGGCCGCTACACGATGAGCATGACGCTCACCGACCGCCTGACCCGCGGCACCTACCTCTTCGACGAGGGCGAAGGCAAACCCGCCAGCATCTGCCTGTCGTATTCCTGGATGGGTGACGCGCTGAAGGTGCTCCCCTTGCCGGTGGACCAGCGCGTGTCGCTGATGCTGCGCGCGCTGGCCAAGGTGTATCCGAACGTGGACATCGCCAGCCACATCATCGGCAACCCGATCACGGTCTCCTGGGAATCCGACCCGAACTTCCTCGGCGCCTTCAAAGGCGCCCTGCCCGGCCATTACCGCTACAACCACCGCATGTACTGCCACTTCATGCAGGAGAACCGCCCGCCCGCCGAACGCGGGCTGTTCCTCGCCGGCGACGGCATCTCCTGGACGCCCGCCTGGGCGGAAGGTGCCATCACCACCGCGCTGAACGCCGTCTGGGGAATCGTGCACCATCTCGGCGGCGCCAGCGCCCCCGGAAATGCCGGGCCCGGCGACGTGTTCGCCGAGATCGGTCCCATGGCCCTGCCTGACTAGAGCATAATCCGAGATCGCCACCCGTCGGATAAGGATGCAAGAAAGACAGGCCTTCTTTTTTGCAAAAAATAAGCAAAAAACTTTTGATCCCTGGCGCAGGTTCAGGCGATTCGGTGTATTCGGAAATACCCAAACGCTGCAAATGCGGCGGAAGCAAAAGTTTTTGGTCCTTTTTTTCAAAAAAGGACCGCTTGCTTCCCACGCGTCACGCGCGATGTCACGCCGGCCGGGCCAGCCCCGCCCGATGAAGCTTGCGGTGCAGCGTCGCGCGGCTGATGCCGAGGGTCTTGGCCGCGGCGGACACGTTGCCGCCGCAGCGGGCAAGCGCGCGCTGCAGGACGCCGCGCTCGGCGCGCTCCAAGTCCTCCCGTGCCTCGTACTGCGGCGCCAGGACGGACTGGGCCGGGATGCCGCGCTCGATCATCGCGTCGGTGATGCCGCAGGCGTGGCGCGCGGCGTGCGTGGCGCCCACGACCAGGTCGTCGTCGCCGATGGCCAGGAGCGCCCCGTTGCTGCAATCCGTGTCGGTGACCAGCACGATGCGCGCGCCTGGGAACGCCCGGGTGAAGTGGCGGGCCTCTATCTTGCGGGCGGCGTCGAGCACGGCCGAGCTGATGAGGCGCACCACATCCTCGGTCAGGTCGTCGCGGCAGGAGGACACGTCAAGCGCTGCGGCAAGCTGGCCGCGATGGTCGTGGATCGGCGCCACGGCGCAGGTCAGGCCGATGTTGCGGGCGTAGAAATGCTGGTCGCGGTGTATGGTCAGCGGGCGGGCCTCCGCCAGGCAGGTGCCTATGCCGTTGGTGCCTTCGCTCTCCTCGCTCCAGATGGCACCAGTCCGCAGGCCCCAATCGTGGAACTGGTCGGCGTCGCCGCAGGCGCTGCGCCGGTCTACAGGAACGCCGTTCCGGTCGGTGAACAGCACGCAGCAGCCGCTGCCGCCGACCGCGGCATACAGCCGGTCCAGCGTGGCGGCGCCGGCCGAAAGCAGCGGTTCCACGATTGCCCGCGCGTCACGCAGCTCGCGTTCGCTGAGCTGGCGCGGCGGACCGGGCTGGAGCGGATCGAGCTTGTAGCGCGAGAGCGACCGCGCCCAGGACGCGAAGAGCGCCGAGCGCGCGCAGGCGGACGGGTCGCTGGCGACGGCACGTATGCGGTCTGCGTGGTGCACGGTCTCCTCCGGAGTCTTCTGGCCAATCTCCGCCGGCCTCATCCTGTCAGGATTACACCTTAACGTCGAAACAGGTCAGGGAAATCGTCGGGATCGGGATTTCGGTTTGCATCCGCCAGTGGCCTTCGGCGTGCGATGATCCCGTCCGGCAGCCGCCATGCGGCGAGTGGGCCATCAAACGCGAAGGGCACGAAGAAAAACGCATCTGCCGAGCGCCATCCTTATCTTCTTCGTGCCTTCCTGTCTGATACCGCATCTGCCTCGAAGCATGCGCCGGGCAGGGCGCCGGGCGGCCGAAGAAGCTGACATCGAAGACGGCTGACAGACGCAGACGCCTGGCGAGCCGGCTCGCGCAAGGAAATGTTCGCTGCCGCAATCCGGGTTCACCGGCGTTCGATTGTGCGCTGCACAAGCAACGTTGCAGGATCTGCAACACGTTTCCCGTGATCGCAAATTGTCGCAGGATTGCGACACATCGCGATCGGCAGCGCCCGCGGGCCATTGCAAGCGACGCCCAAAGCGCGCGCCTATACCGCGAGCCCGGATATGGCGGCGCGTCGACCAGAGCCGCCGCAATCTGCCAGCCACAAGAATTCATGGAGGACTTCCTTGACGATCCTGCACCGCACGCCGCCGCCCCCGAAATCCGCCCGGCGTATTGTCCTGCTGCTCGGCGCGGCACTGCTCACCCTGCCAGCGGCGCGCGTGACCGCGGAGACCCAGGCCGGGGCGCCCGCCTACGCGCCCGTCACCGACGCGCGGCTGGCCGCCGCCGCCTCCGATCCCGGCTGGCTGATGTACCGCCATGACTACAGCAGCGACGGCTATTCGGAGCTGGCCAAGCTCACCACTACCAACGTGGCCTCCCTCAAGCCGGTGTGGGACTTCAAGAGCAGCTTCGAGCAGGGCCACGAATCACCGCCGATGATCAACGGCGACTACATGTTCGTCACCACGCCGAAGGACGAGGTGCACGCCTTCCAGGCCAGCACAGGCAAGCCGCTCTGGACCTACAAGCACGACCTCTCTGGCGTCGGCCTCAAGACGGTCTGTTGCGACGTGGTCAACCGCGGCGTGGCGCTCTATGGCGACAACGTCTACCTCGCCACGCTCGACAACTACGTGGTCGCCCTGAACGCAAGGACGGGCGCGGTGGCCTGGAAGAAGCAACTGGCACCCGCCGACATGGGGGCGGCGATGACGCTGGCTCCGCTGGTGGTCAAGGGCCGCGTGATCGTCGGCCTGTCCGGCGGCGAATACGGCGCGCGCGGCTCCGTCGTGGCGCTGAGCGCCCAGGACGGCACCCAGCTCTGGCAGCGCTACACAGTGCCCTCGCCCACCGAGGCGGGCGGCAACACCTGGCCCAAGGGCGCCTACAAGACGGGCGGCGGCGGCGCCTGGCTGACCGGCACGTACGATCCGGACACCGACACGCTGTTCTGGGGCGTAGGCAACCCCGGCCCCTGGCTCGCCACGCTGCGCCCCGGCACGAACCTGTATACCGACAGCGTTATCGCGATGAACCCCGCGACTGGCACCATCAAGTGGTACTACCAGTACACGCCGCACGACACCTGGGACTATGACGGCACGAACGAGACCGTGATGACCAACATCACGTATCACGGCACCGCACAGAAGGCGCTCGTCTCGGCCAGCCGCAACGGCTGGTTCTACGCGATCAACCGGGACACCGGTAAGCTGATCTACGCGCAGAAATTCGCCACCGCGACGAGCGTGAGCGGCGTCAAGGATGGCCAGATGGTGACCGACGACAGCCTGCGCCCCGCCGTGGGCAAGCAGGTGTTCACCTGCCCGAGCTTCCTGGGCGGCAAGAACTGGTGGCCGATCGCCGTCGATCCGCAGACCCACATGGCCTACGTGCCGACCATGCACACCTGCATGACCATTAAGGGTGTGACGGGCGGCGCCTACAAGGCGGGCCTGCCGTTCCTGGACGAGAGCTTCGTGGTGAAGCGCGACCCGGCCTTCCCGAACGAGTGGGGCTCGGTGCAGGCGATCGACCTGGACACCGGCAAGCAGGCCTGGCGCTTCGGCAGCAAGCTGCCGTGGAACGACGGCATGCTGGCCACCGCCGGCGGCCTGGTGTTCTCCGGTTCGGCCGACGGCTACCTGTACGCCTTCGACGCCAAGACGGGTGCCGTGAAGTGGAAGAGCCCGCAGATGAGCAGCGGCGTGATCGGCGTGCCGAGCACGTGGAAGGTCGGCGACAAGCAATATGTGGGCGTGTGGGCCGGCTGGGGCGGTGCCACGCCGATCTGGGGCGGCGACATGGCAAAGGACCCGGCCGTGAGCGGGATACCGGTCGGCGGGCACCTCTACGTGTTCGGCCTTTGAGTGGAGTGAGGATGCGTAGGGACGGTTGGCGGCGGGGTGCCTGGCACCCTGCCTATCGGGCGTGCGCCGGGCTGGCTTTGCTGGCCGGCGCCGTGGTTGCGCAGGCGGGGGCGCAGGCGGCCGACCTGCGCGTCTGCCTGGACAGCGCCAGCGCCACCGCCGCGCGTGACAGGAGCGTGGCGGAGCGCGTGGCCACGCAGGCCGGGCTGCAACTTGTAGTGGCGCCGTTCGACGGCTCCGGCGGCGAGGACGGCTTCCCGCTGAAGAAGTTCACCCAGTTGCTGGCCAGCCAGTGCGACCTGGTGATGGGCTACCCGCTCGACACCAGCGGCGGCGAGGCGCCACCCGGGCTGCTGACCACGAAGCCTTACGCGCAGACCGGCTTCGTGCTGGTGGACGCCCCCGGCGTTTCGGCGCGCACGCTGGCCGAACTGCCCGCCGGCACCGAGGTGGCCATCACCGGCCAGACGGCGCCTGCCCTCTACTTCGCAGCAAACAGCAACGTGGTGCCGGACATACACACCACGGACGCGGACACGATGCAGACGATCGCCCACGGCCAGGTGCGCGCGGCGATGATCTGGCAGCCGACCGTGGAGCAATACGAGCGCACGCCAGGCGCGGTGAAACTCACCACGTATCCGCTGAACGAGCCGCATGCGCGCTACGACGTGGTGGCGCTCTATCTGCCGGCGGCGGCACCGGCGGCCAAGCTCTTCAACGCTACGAAGATCGCGATGACGAACCAGCCAACGCCAGGGGCGGCGCCGGCGCTCTACACCAAGGCGCAGGCGGCGATCGGCCTCGGCAAGTTCATCGGCAACTGCGCGATGTGTCACGGCGCGCATCTCGAAGGCCGCGCAGGGCCGTCGCTGAAGGGGCCGAACTGGGCGAGTGCGAAGGCGGACTACACGGTGGGCGAGGTGTTCACCGTGGTGTCCCAGCAGATGCCGGCGACGGATCCGGGCAGCCTGGAAAAGGCCGACTACGTGAACATCATGGCCTATCTGCTGCAGCAGAACGGCTATCCGGCGGGAGACGCGATGCTGAATTTCGATCAGGCGGCGAGCTCGACGGTAAAGCTGCGCTGGCAGGGTGGCTAGGCAAGCAAGCAGTTCTTTTTTGAAAAAAAGAACCAAAAAAACTTTTGTCTCCGTTCGATGCGTGTTGTTGAGACGCACGCTTCAACGCTCCGCGACAGCGGACCAAAAGCTTTTTGCTTCTTTTTCTCGAAAAAGAAGGCCTTCCTTACTTGCTCCAGATTCAACGACAAGGAGATTTCAGATGGTAAGCAAAATACTCCAGGACGTAGCCCAGCACATCGCCATCCGTCCGCAATATGACAACTTCATCGGTGGCAAATGGGTAGCGCCCGTGCAGGGCCGCTATTTCGACAACATCTCGCCGATCAACGGCCAGATCGTCTGCAAGGTCGCCCGCTCCAGTGCCGAGGACATCGAACTGGCCCTGGACGCGGCGCACGCCGCGCGTGAGGCCTGGGGCCGCACTTCAGTCGCCGAACGGGCGCGCGTATTGCTGCGCATTGCCGACAAGATGGAAGAAAAGCTCGATCTTCTGGCGATGATCGAGACGATCGACAATGGCAAGCCGATACGCGAGACGACGGCCGCCGACCTGCCGCTCGGTATCGACCATTTCCGCTATTTCGCCGGCTGCATACGCGCTCAGGAAGGCGGCATAAGCGAGATCGACCACGACACCGTGGCCTATCACTTCCACGAGCCGCTGGGCGTGGTGGGTCAGATCATCCCGTGGAATTTTCCGCTGCTGATGGCAATCTGGAAGCTCGCGCCCGCGCTGGCCGCCGGCAACTGCGTGGTGCTGAAGCCGGCCGAGCAGACTCCGATGGCGATCATGGTGCTGATGGACATCCTGGCAGACATCGTCCCGCCAGGCGTGATAAACGTGGTGAACGGGTTCGGCGTGGAGGCCGGCAAGCCGCTGGCGCAGAACAAGCGCATTGCGAAGATCGCGTTCACCGGCGAGACGACGACCGGCCGGCTGATCATGCAATATGCGTCGGAGAACATCATCCCCGTCACATTGGAGCTGGGCGGTAAGTCGCCGAACATCTTCTTCGCCGACGTGGCGAACGAGGACGATGATTTCTTCGACAAATGCCTAGAGGGCTTCACCATGTTCGCGCTGAACCAGGGCGAGGTGTGCACCTGCCCGAGCCGTGCGCTGGTGCATGAGAGCATCTACGACCGCTTCGTCGAAGCCGGGATACGGCGCGTTGAGAAGATCAAAATGGGCAACCCACTCGATGCAAGCACGATGATGGGCGCGCAGGCATCTAACGACCAGCTCGAGAAGATACTCTCCTACTTTGACATCGGCCGGCAGGAAGGTGCGAAGGTGCTCACCGGCGGCGCGCGCGCCAATCTGGGCGGGGACCTGGAGGGCGGCTTCTACGTGCAGCCCACGGTGTTCGAGGGCCACAACAGGATGCGCATCTTCCAGGAGGAGATCTTCGGGCCGGTATTGTCGGTGACGAAGTTCAAGGACGACGAGGATGCGATGAGCATCGCCAACGATACGCTCTACGGCCTGGGCGCCGGCATCTGGACGCGCGACGCGACCCGCGCCTACCGCTTCGGCCGCGGCATACAGGCCGGCCGCGTGTGGACGAACTGCTACCATGTGTACCCGGCACACGCGGCATTCGGCGGCTACAAGCAATCCGGCATCGGGCGGGAGAACCACCGCATGATGCTGGACCACTATCAGCAGACAAAAAACATGCTGGTCAGCTACTCGCCGAAGGCGATGGGCTTCTTCTAATAAGCAATCGGGCCGGGGCGCGACCTATGCCCCGGCTCATTCCGCCGCTGCATCCGGCGAGGCGCGCGATGCCGGTGGCTGCGCGATGGGTATTCTGAAGCAGGCAAGCGGTCTTTTTAAGCCGGACTGAAAAACTGCCTTTGCTGGCGGTGCATCATCTGTCATGTGCCTGGTGCCTCCGGCGGCGTGGAAGCGTTGGTTCTGGCTTCCGGGCGCAGACCGTGCTGTATCTTCCGGCAAATTCCCGCAGTGATAATCACGGCAGAAGGTCGCTGCATTTGCACGTTGCGGTTGAGCGAGCACGCCTCGCGTGGCATGGTCCTGGCTGGCGCACGCGTACGCTAGATGTAGTTCCGGCCAGCACTTCGCAGTTGCGAAGCAGTCGATACTTGAGTGTCAACGTAACTATGCTGAACATGCTGTAGCAAAACGGTTACACAATCAGATTTCTTTCAGAAAACAGTCATTGCAACCACTGCTCGTTCCGTAAATCCTGGCAGTAACAACCGTGATTCGGCTAGACCGGTCACCGGAATAAAAACGAGGCGCTGGAAAAGCGCCATCTGCCTGGGGGGATACAATGAGGATCACCACACTCGGCTTACTGGCATCGGCCTCTCTCGTCGCACTGGCGGCCGTGCCGGCGCATGCGGACGACTACACGGACCTGCTGGAAATCCTGCACGCACGCGGTAGCCTTTCGCAGACCGAATACACCACCCTGCTGCACAAGCATGAGCATGGCGCCAGGACTGTCACCACAAGGGGTCGTCGCACCACGACCACCACATACACCTCGCCCGAGCCGGACCAGGAGGCCGTGACACGCGCCAACAATGCAGCTCTCGCCGCCGCCACCAGCGCGGCCGCGGCACAGGCCTCCATGCACAAGATGGAGGCGATGGAACAGGAGATGCAGACCAGCCCGGACATCGTGCACGTGCAGCCCTACAAGCCAGGCGCCGGCATCACCATGCGGGTGGGCGAGGTGGACCTGAACTTCTCCGGCATCGTCAACGGCTTCTACACGTTCTCCAGTGCGGACAGCGCCGGCCACGCGCCGGCGGGCGGGCTGGCCGACGGCAGCGGCTTCGACTCGTCTTCCATACGCAACGGCCTGCTGCCCGGCGCCTTCATCGCCAGTGTCGCGACCACCCAGGAAGGCATCGACGTGACCGCGACGTTCGGCGTCTATCCCGGCATCAACTCCGCCAACGTCAGCGCCAATCCGCTGAACGCCAATGCGGGCGGTGCGGCCGACGCTCTGGGCACCGCAGGCGGTGACTTCCGCAAGACCTTCCTGACCGTGGGCACGAAGGATGTGGGCACGTTCAAGTTCGGCCGTGACATCGACATATTCGGCTCGGACGCGATCCTGAACGACGCGACGCTGTTGAGCGTGGGTGCGACCGGCGGCAATGCCGATCCCGCCAACACGTCTTTGGGCCGTATCGGCCTCGGCTACATCTACGCCGACTTCCAGCCGCAGATCAGCTATCTCAGCCCGATCATCGCCGGCTTCCAGTTCGACGTGGGCGTGTTCACGCCGCTCAACGAGTTCAACTTCTCCGGCCTTTCGGGAAGTGCGGCCGAACACAGCGCGCCGGAGTTCGAAGGCAAGGTCACCTACGACTACAAATCCCCGAACTTCACCGCCCATCTCTGGGCAGGTTTCATGACGCAGAACCAGCAGGGCATCACCCCGCTCAACCCGGGCACCGTGGTGAACGGCAGCACCAGCAAGACGGCGGTCGCCGGCGAGGGCGGCGCCGCGCTGACCCTCGGCCCGGTGGGCCTGACCGGCTACGTCTACCGCGGCGCAGGCGTGGGCACCACGGGCAAGTTCTTCGACGGCATCTCCGCGGACGGCGCCCTGCGCGACTCCGAAGGCGGCTACATACAGGCCAGCTACAAGATCCTGCCGAAATTCAAGCTCGTCGGCAGCTACGGGCAGAGCTCCCTGTTCCGCGGCGCCGGCGACATCGACCCCAACCTGGTCAGGCGCAACGAGGCCGAAATAGGCGCCCTGTATTACAACCTGACGAGCTGGGTCACGCTTGTCGGCGAATACGCGCACGAGCAATCCAAGTCGCACGGCCCGCTCGAGACCACGTCAAACGCCGTATCGGCCGGCGCCATCCTGTTCTACTGATCCCGGTTGGCCCGGCGGGCGACGCTGTCCGCGGCAGGCGGATGGTGTCCCCGGCGGGATTCGAACCCACGGCCCCAGGATTAGGAATCCTGTGCTCTATCCTGCTGAGCTACGGAGACGCCATGCGCCTGTTATAGCGGGCAACGTGGGGCTGGCTAGTGGAAAGCTAGCCGTCCTTTCCTGAGCAAAAAGGGCGGCGGATCAGCCCGTCGCCGGCCAGGTGTCGCTTGCCACCACACCGCCGACGCGCCGCAGCAGCCTGTATATCCGCCGTCTGCGCCAGGTAAGGACGCCGTCCACCAGGCCGTTCTGCCGTAACACCACGCCAGGCTAGCGTCCCAGCGCACGAGGCTATCCGCATCAGCTGTATGCCGCCTGCTGCATCAAAGCGCCTCAACGTCGAGGAACGAAAGTTTACTGCTTCTTTTTTCCAAAAAAGAAGGCCTTCCTTGCCTCCTGAGGAACGACCAGCAGTCGTTACGCTTTAGCCTCAGCACAAGCGTAGCTGTTGATTTCCGCGCCAAGCGACACTTCGACGATCTTCGGCATCTTCCAGGCCATCTGTTTCAGCTCCTATGTTACGATACCGGTCTGATACCATGGCCATCACGAAACAAGCAAGGCCTTCTTTTTTGAAAAAAAGAAGCAAAAAACTTTTGCTCCGTTCACGGTTCAGATGCTTCGGCGTATTCTGCGGCACTTGGCTGCGGCGAATAGCGAGGACACAAAAATCTTCAGTTCTGCTTTTCCAAAAAGAACCGCTTGCTTCCTACCCAAACCACACCCCAACCCCCCGGCGTCACAGCTTCACAAGCATCGCCTGCGAACTCGGCAACTCGATCGCCCGCTCCCGCCGCCCCGCCAGGAACTCGTCGAACGCCGCGCGCACGCCGTCCAGATACGAATAGTCGTGCGTGACGATGATCCCGCCCGGCAGCATGCGCGGGTAGAAAAACCGCAGGCAGGCGAGCGTACCTGCCTTGAGGTCCACGTCCAGGTGCACGAAGGAGAAGCTCGTCTCGGCCACAGGGTCTGCCGTCTCGGGAAACAGCCCGGGGTAGTAGGAGACGTCCGGCCGGTCGGACAGGTAGGCGCGCACGCCCGCCAGCGACGCCGCGTAATGGCCTGTTCGCATGCGATCGTGCTCGTGCTGCTCCGGTTCGGGCAGTCCGCAGAACGTGTCGAACAGATGCAGCGGCGCGCCGCCGCTGGCCAGGCTGATCATCCTGGCAGAGCAGCCCTGATAGACGCCGACCTCGGCCATCTCGCCGCCGAGCGCTGCCTGGGCGCGCGCCAGCGAGTAGAGGGTGAACGCCTCGTTGCCGCTGAGCAGCGACTCCCGGCCGCCGCGGGCGCGGCGTATGTTGGCCAACATGTCGGGCTGCTTGTGGCCGGCCAGGAAGGCCAGCTCCAGCCGCGCCAGCAATCCGATGGAGAGCGAGCGTATGGCGCGGCTGCCGGCAATGAGCCGGTGCAGCCTGGCGCTGTTGAAACGCCGGCTGGTCCGTGCGGCCGCAATCGCAGGGTCGGGTCCGATATGGGTGTCTGGGATGGTGGTCTATCCTCACAGCGCCTGGGCGCCGGGATGCCGCCTTGCGGATTGCAACATGGCGCGGCTCCGTTTGGTTCAACCCAAACGAGAAAAAAGGCCGCGCCAGCCAGCTTCCGCAGAAACACCCAAGCGCCTCAGCGTCGGGGGAACAAAATCGTAATTGCTCACCCGGGTTGAGCTAACCTGGGCGCGCAACATTCTATTTTGACGCGCCTACGGGCGAGTCGGTTCAAGCTTTGTGTGCCGCCAGATCTTGCCGGGACATCCCGGCGAGGCGCTTTTTTGTTGTCCGGCAGGCCGGAACGATCGTAGCCTGCCGTGAACAAAGGAGGACCACATGGACGAGCTCGTGTTCTATACCACGCCCACTTCACGCGGGCGTATCGTCCGCTGGATGCTGGAAGAAGTGGGCCAGCCCTACCGGACAGAGCTGATCCAGTATGGCCCCGAGATGAAGGGCGAGGCGTACCGGGCGATCAATCCGATGGGCAAGGTGCCGGCGCTGACGCATGACGGCCAGGTGGTCACCGAGTGCGCCGCCATCTGCGCGTATTTGGCCGACGCGTTTCCGGCCGCGGGCCTGGCACCACCGCCCGGCGATAAGCTGCGGGCGCCGTATTACCGCTGGCTGTTCTTCGCCGCCGGACCAATAGAGGCGGCCATTACCAACAAGGCGATGCAGTTCGAAGTGCCTGACGGCAAGCAGGCGATGGCCGGTTACGGCAGCCTGGAACTGACGATGGGAACCATCGAAAACGCGCTGACCGGCCGAGACTACCTGGCCGGCGACCGGTTCTCGGCAGCCGACTTGTATATGGGCGCCCAGCTCGGCTGGGGCATGATGTTCGGCATCGTGGAAAAACGGCCGGCGTTCGTGGCGTATTTCGACCGGCTGAGCGCGCGCGCTGCCCACATTCGGGCACGTGACATCGATGATGCGTTGATACCGGCGAAGCAGGCGGAGCACGTGTAGGGAAGAAAGCAGTCCTTTTTGAAAAAAGGACCAAAAACATTTGTCTCCCGCATCTGCACCAGCCGGGTGCTTCCAGCGAGCATCCGTTTCGTAGCGTCGG
>CAXTCL010000025.1:0-27351 GCA_964242035.1 uncultured Acetobacteraceae bacterium
TTTTTTGAAAAAAAGAAGCAAAAAACTTTTGCTCCCTGTCGGCGGCTGCTGAAACGATCGCCGATAGGGAGCAAAAGTTTTTTGCTTCTTTTTTTCAAAAAAGAAGGCCTTCCTTGCCTAGCATCTCGTCTTGCGCGGTTTCGGATCATAACCCGCAAGCCCCGGCACGCCATACCCAGGCACCACCAGGTTCTCCAGATCCTCGTCTTCCGTATCCCGACCAAACCATTGTTTCGACAGGCGCGCCACCGTGCCGTCCATCTTCAAGCACCGTAGGGCGTCCTCCATCTCGTCGCGCAGTTCCGTGTCGGACCGCCGCACGGCGGCACTCTGGTGCGTGCGCGTCTCCGGCAACGGCAGGGCGGTGATGAAGTTCGCATTCTGCGCGGCGGCATAGCCCTGCACCGGGCTGCCCGACAGGCTGGCGTCGGCCCGGTTGTCGATCACCGCCTGGGCCGCACCTGCGCCGCTAGACACCGGCAAGACGGTGAAGCCGTAGCGCTGCGCGTTGCGGTCCGCCCACTCGGCGTAGGCGCTGCCGCTGCGCACGGCCAGGCGCCGGCCGCGCAGCTCCGACAGGGCGGTCAGATGCTCGCCGCGTCTTACGCCAAACTGGTATTCGGACCAGGCGTAGCCTTGCAGGAGAAGCATGTCACCGGCGCGTTCCGGCGTGGCGCCGATCGGGCCCGGCAGAACGTCGTACCTGGCGTGCTGCAGGCCGTCATACAATTCACGCTGGGACGCGGTGTTGAACTCGATCGGCCGCTGCATGCGCACAGCCACCAGCCGGAACAGATCGATGGCGAAACCCGTCAATGCCCCATGCGCATCCTTCATCACGTAAGGCGGCGCATCATCCAGCACGCCGGCGCGCAACGGCGGCTCGGCGGCGGCCAGGTTCGCATAGGCCAGCGACAGCACCAGAGCCAATCGGAACATGCGCATGGGCAGCCTCGCTGATAGGACGGTCATTGGTCGCGCAACAACCCGGCCGGCCGGACGCGCAACGCGGCGGCGGTCCCGGCATAGCCGAAAACCAGCATCAGCACCACGCAGCCGCCCACCGTCAGCGCAAGCGTGCCGGGAAAGAATGACCAGGGCGCCTGCAGCAGATAGTGCGTCACCGCCCAGCTGGCGAGCGTGCCCAGCACGCAGGCGATCACGCCGGCAGACGCGCCTATGGCGCCGAACTCCACCATCCACGCCGCGCGTATCTGGCCGGTGGTGGCGCCAAGCGTGCGCAGCACCACCGCGTCCGCGATGCGGCGCCGCTGCCCGGCCGCCACGGCGCCCGCCAGCACCAGCGCGCCGGACACCAGCGTGACCCCACCTGCGCCTGACATCGCGGCACCGAGCTTGCCAACCAAATCCGCTATGCTTGCCAGCACGTCCGCCACGCGTATGCCCGTCACGTTCGGCAGCGCGTCGGTCACCCGCCGCAGCAGCCCGGCATCCTCGGCCGGCGGATCGCGCAACGTGGCGATGTGCATCTGCGGCGCGTGTTCCAGCAGCCCTGGCGAGGCCACGAGCGTGAAGTTGATGGTCAGCGCCCGCCAGTCGATCGCGCGCAGGCTGGCGACGCGGAAATCGATGTCGCGGCCCAGCACGTTGGCGCGCAGCGTGTCGCCGATCGTCAGGCCCCAGCCGCGCGCGATCCCCTCGTCCAGCGAGACCAGCGGCGGGCCGTTGTAATCAGCCGGCCACCAGGCGCCTTCGGTCACCCGCGAGCCGTCCGGCACTGTGGCCGAGTAGGTCAGCCCGCGATCGCCGCGCAGCGCCCACTGGCTGCCGGGTGCGACGTGAACCTGGTCCACCGGCACGCCGTGCAGCGCCACGATGCGCGCGCGCAGGCTGGGCACCACGTGCAACCCGGTGGTGTCCGGCGTGGCGGCAACGATGCCGCGGAAGCGGTCGAGCTGGTCGTTCTGTATGTCGATGAAGAAGAAGCTCGGCGCGGATTTCGGCACCGCCCCTTCAAATTGGCCGCGTATGTTGCCCTCGATCAGCGCCACGGTGGCCAGCGTGGTCAGGCCGAGGCCGAGCGCGGTCAGCAGCAACGGGGTGGCGGAGCCGGGCCGGTGCAAATTGGCCAGCCCAAGCCGCAGCCAGGCTGGCCGTGCCGCCGGCAGCAGGCCGGCGCCGCGCATCACCGCCCAGGCGCCGGCGCGGAAGGCGGCTAGCGTCAGCAGGGCCCCGCCACAGAACCAGAGCGCAAACCTACGGTCCGCGGCGGTGGCCACGATCAGTACGGCCAGCACGCCACCCAGCGCCAAATTGGCCGCAAGCACGCGCAGGCTGGCGCCTCCGGACGGCAGCACGGCATCGCGGAACAGCGCCGCCCCGGAGATCTGCGCCGCACGGCCCAGCGGCCAGAGCGCGAAGCTCGCCGCAGTCAACAGACCGTAGAGGGCGGCCAGCAGAAGCGGCCAGGGATAGACGCCCGCATCGGCCGGCAAAGGCAGCAGGTTGCCGAACAGCTTCAAGCCCACGACAGGCAGCGCCGCGCCGACGGCGACCCCGATCGCAATGCCCGCGGCGCAGAGCAGGCCGATTTGCAGCCCGAACACCGTGGACACCAAGCGGGCGGACGCGCCAAGGCAGCGCAGCGTGGCGATGGTGCGCGCCCGGCCCTCCAGCCAGGCGCGCACGCCGGTGGCCACGCCTATGCCCCCGACAAGCAAGGCGCTCAGCCCGACCAAAACCAGGAACAGGCTCGTCTGCCTGACCGCCTGCTCCAGTCCGGCGGCCGCCTGGCTGGCATCGCGCACGCGCCAGCCGGTATCCGGGAAGGCCTGACGCAACGCCTTGATGAACGCCGCCGTATCCGTGCCCGGCGGCGTCAGCACGCGCCAGTCATGCGTCACCAGCGATCCCGGTTGGATCAGCCCCGTCGCGGGCAGGCCGGCGGTGGCGACCATCACCCGCGGGCCGAGCACGCTGAAGCCGCCGGCACGGTCCGGCTCGCTGACCAGGGCGGCGCGCAGCACGAAGCCGGCATTGCCCAGCCGCAGCATGTCGCCGGGATGCAGCCGCAGCCGCTGCAATACCAGCGGGTCGGCCACCACACCGCCCTGCAGAGCGTGGGCGAGCGGCATGGCGGGATCCAGCACAGGCGCGCCGAGCAGCGGATAGGCCTGGTCCACGGCTTTCAGCTCCACCAGTACGCGATCGCCGGAAGGCGCCACCGCCAGCGTGCGCAGCAGCACCACGCCGGAGATGCGTCCGCCGCGTGCCTCCAGCCAGTGCCGCAGCGCGTCCGGCGGCGTTTCGGCGCCGCTCTCTATCGAGATGTCGCCGCCGAGCAGGCGCGCGCCATCCGTGGCCAGGCCGCGATCGACCGCTTCGCGCAGGCTGCCCACCGCGGCGATCGCGGCCACCCCCAAGGCCAGGCAGGCCAGCACCACCCGCATCCCGCGCAGCCCGCCGCGCAGGTCGCGCAGCGCCAGGCGCCAGGCGAGCCTCAACCGGCGGTCCTCGCGCTTCCTGGCCCCGCATTGCCCGGCCCCGCGTTCTCCAGATCGGTGATGCGGCCGTCCTGCATGTGCAGCCGCCGGCCGCAGCGCGCGGCCAGGGCCGGATCGTGGGTGATGAGCAGGAGCGTGGTGCCCAGCCGCGCCTGCATGGCGAACAGCAAGTCCATCACCGTCCGCCCGGTCGCCACATCCAAGTTGCCCGTGGGCTCGTCGGCCAGCAGCAGCCGCGGCTCCGGGGCAAAGGCGCGGGCCAGCGCCACCCGCTGCTGCTCACCGCCGGAAAGCTGGCCGGGCAGGTGATCCAGGCGGTGGCCCAGGCCCACCGCGCGCAGGCTGTCCCGCGCCCGCGCGGCGGTGCCGGCAGCACCGGCCAGTTCCAGCGGAAGGGAGACGTTTTCCAGCGCCGTCATCGTGGGTATCAGGTGGAAGGACTGGAACACGATGCCGACGCTCTGCCTTCGCAGGCGGGCCAGTGCATCCTCCCCCAGCGCCGTCAGGTCCTGGCCGTCCACCCGCACAGACCCGTCCGTGGCACGCTCCAACCCGGCCAGCACCATCAGCAGGCTGGTCTTGCCGGAGCCGGACGGCCCCACCAGCCCGACCGATTCGCCGGAAGCGATGTCGAGGTCGATGCCGGCCAGGATGTTGACCGGGCCGGACGCCGCCCCCACCGTCAGGCGCAGGCCGCGCGCTTGCACGAGAGGCGGAGAGGAGGGAGTGATCATGTCCATTGTCCGTCGATATGGACTGCCGCGCGCCGCCGCGAAGGCCGTGTGCCTGCTTTTCGTGTCAGCAAGCGTGACAGAAGCCGCTTCCGCCGCTCCGGTGCGGCTACTGGTGTTCGGCGATTCGCTGGTGGCCGGCTACGGCCTGCCGGTGCAGGACGGCTTCCAGGCGCAGCTCGCCGTCGCCCTGCGTGCGGACGGCTACACCGTGCAGATACTCGACGGCGGCGTCTCCGGCGACACCTCGGCCGGCGGGCGCGCCCGCATCGATTGGGCGCTTGGCGACCATCCGGACGCAGCCATCGTGGAGCTTGGCGCCAATGACGGCCTGCGCGGCAGCGACCCGGCGCAGATGGAGGCCAACCTTGCCGCCATACTGGACACGCTGGACGCCCACCACGTACGCACGCTGCTGTCCGGCATGGAGGCGCCGCCTAATCTGGGTGCCGCGTACGGCGCCCAGTTCCGCGCGGTGTTCGCACGGCTGGGTCGGCGGCCTGGGCTGCTGTTCGACCGGTTTTTCCTTGATGGCGTCGCGGGCGATGCGTCGCTGACGCAGGACGATCACCTGCATCCGAACGCGGCCGGGGTGCGGCGGGAGGTGGCGCGTATCAAGCCTATCGTGGAGAGGTTGATAGGAGGGAAGTAAGCAGGGCCTTCTTTTTTGAAAAATCTGAGCTACTTGCAAAAACTCGCCCTGGCGACCGTGTGACGCACGTTTTCTGCGCTCCGGTGCTCGCAAAACGCACGCCAGCCGACTCGCCATGCCGAGTTTGCAAGCAGCCCAGAAGCAAAAAACTTTGACTCCGCTGTCGCGTCGCGCGGAGAGGTCCGCGACAGCCGTAGTAAAAGTTTTTTGGTTCCTTTTATCAAAAAAGAACTGCTTGCTTCCTTGCCTTACCCATGATGCGAAACCGTGATGGTCCCCGACGACCCCACGTAGCTGTCCAGGAAACTGTAGCCCGCGTAGTTGCCCGCCAGCGACAGCACGCCCGCCGCCGTGTCGCCCACATACATGGTCAACTTGTCGGTCGCCGCATCAAAGCTGATCTTGTCCACATACGGGGCCACGATCGTGTCGCCCGGCCGGAAGCCCTCGACCAGCCCGGCCAGGGCCGGCGGCGGCTCCTGCAGAAGAAGCGTGGCGCCGGGGCCCAGGAAGCGTATCGCAGATTGCGTCACGTCCGCGTCGCCCAGGCCGAGCGTGGCGCCGGCGCCGAGCGCCAGCGTGCCGGTGCCGGTGATGGCGGTGGTCAGGAAGAGCTGGCCGGACGCGGTGATCTGCCCGTCATTGGCCAGCCCGCCGGTGGTGCTGACGAAACCGGACCCCGCCAGCGTGGCGCCCCGTGCGATGTCGATCACCCCGCCGGCCAGGCCGCCGCCCGCCAGCGAGACGATGCTGCCTGCGGTCACCGTGATGCCGCCATAAGCGTCCACGCTGGAGTTCGGGCCGACGCTGAGCTGGCCGGTGCCGTGCGAGGCGGCGCCGAGCACGCCGCCGACCGAGAGCGTGCCCACGCTGAGGAGGTTGCCGCCGCCCGAGGCGTCCAGCGCGCCGTTTGCACCGGCGAACTGTCCCAGCACGATGTTGCCGCCCTGCGGATGGCGGCCGAAGGTGCCTGCGAGCAGGTCCGCGCCGCCGTCTATGCTCAGCCCGCCTTCACCGTAGAGCCCGACCGTCAGCGCGCCCGTGTTCTGCCACGTGGCGGCGCCGCCAAGGGTGAGCGCCCCTGCCGCCTCCGCACGCACGCCGATGACCGTGCTCTGCGTGTCCAGCGTAGTGCCGGCAAAGGCCAGCGAGGTGGCTCCGCTGCTTATGCCGACGGACAGGCGGTCCGCGACGGTGAGGTTCGCGCCTTCGGTGAAGGCCACCTTGGCACCACCATCGGCCTGGAAGCTGGACGCCCGTCCGGCCAGGCCCCTGGTGGTGACGCTGCCGGTGAAGGTCAGGCTGGTCGGCACCAGAGCGGTGATGGCGCCGGCCACCTCGTCGCCGGTCACGGTGGCGTTGGCGCTGGTGAACACGGCCATGTCGTCCTGGCCGGGCACGCCGGCGGGGGTCCAGTTGCCGGCATCGTTCCAGGCGGAGGTGGCTCCCCTGCCGGACCAGGTGAATCTTGCCATCGGCTTCCTCCAAAAAGCGGATTGGGACGCACGCGGCACCTGTCCTAGCTCAATCCCGGCACACCCGAAACGTTTTGGTAAGCCGGCCGGGCCAGGATGGCGTCATGCAGACGGGTGGATCAGCGCGGGTGGCGGATATCAAGGGCTGGAAGCACGCCGAAGCGTTGGCGGCGGCTCCGCTCGCGCTGCCAGCCACGCGCTGGCCCAGGACACGGGTCGCCGCGGTCGAAGCGCTCTGGGGCGAGGGCTATGCCGCACCTGGCGGCGCGCCGGAGACGCTCCGACTGATCAAGCCGCTGGCCCTGTCCTCCAGCGTGACAGTGCTGCTGCTGGGCGGCGGCTTCGGCGGCCCGGCACGGACAATCTGCGACAGTTTCGGTGCCTGGGTCGCCAGCTTCGAGGCCGACGAAGAGCAGCGCCACATCGCTGCATCGCGTTGCGGGGCGGCGGAGGGCGCCAAGCCGCGCATATCGGTGAGCACGTGGGACAGGGCGGCGCCGGCCTTCCGCCCGCGCAGCGCCAACCACGCGTTCATGATGGAGGCGCTACGCGGCGCCCAGCCTGCGCCCGTGCTGCAGAGCCTGGCCAACGCCTTGTCGGCAAACAGCCAGATCGTATTGACGGAACTGGTGGCCGAGACGCCACCGAGCGTGCAGGACAGGGAGTTTGCCGCCTGGTGCCGGCTGGACAACCGGCTCCCGCTGCTGCCGAAAGCACAGGAGGTGACGGACGCATTCCAGGCGCTGGGCTATGAGGTGCGCGTGGCAGAGGACATGAGCGATCGCCACATCACCCAGACATTGTCGGGCTGGCGTGATGCGGTGCGGACCATGGCGGCTGGGCCGCGGCCTGCCGCGCACACCGCGGCGGCTTTCGTGACGGAGGCGGAGCTGTGGCTGTTGCGCATCAGGCTGATGCGCCGGCTCGGCGTCCGGCTGATGCGGTGGCACGCAATCCGCTCGGCTTGACATAGCGGGGCGGGAGCGGCTATCCGCGCCCCTCCCGATCGGCCCGCGTGCGGCCGTTGTTCGTATCCCAAGGTCGTGTCATGAAGATCCGCAACAGCCTGCGCGCTGCCAAAACCCGCGACAAGAACTGCCGCGTCGTGCGCCGCCGTGGCCGCGTCTATGTGATCAATAAGAAGAATCCCAGGATGAAGGCCCGCCAGGGCTAGTCGGGTGCCGGCCGGCTAAGCCGCCGACAGGGAGCACAATTTGGTCCTTTTTTTCAAAAAAGGACTACTTGCCTTGCCTTTCGTAACGCATGTGCCAAATCTGGCGCATGATCGCGCAAACCACCCCCAAGCCTGACATACTGGCCAGACGCGATGAAATCGTCGCCGCCCTGCAAGCCATACTCCCCGGCGACGGCGTGATCGCCGAGGCGCGCCGGCTCAAGCCGTACGAGACGGACGGCCTCTCCGCCTACCGCCAGCCACCGCTGGCCGTGGTTCTGCCCGAGACCACCGAGCAGGTGGCAGCGATCCTGCGCTACTGCAATTCCGTAGGCCTGCGCGTGATCCCGCGCGGCGCCGGCACGTCGCTGTCAGGCGGCGCCCTGCCGCTGTCGGACGCTGTCGTGGTCGGCATGATGCGCATGAACGCCATCCTGGACATCGACTACGCGGACCGCTGCGCCACGGTCCAGGCCGGGGTCACCAACCTGGCCATCACCGGCGCCGTCTCCGCCGAAGGCTTCTTCTACGCGCCGGACCCCTCCAGCCAGCTCGCCTGCATGATAGGCGGCAACGTGGGCATGAACTCCGGCGGCGCGCACTGCCTGAAATACGGCGTCACCGCAAACAACCTGCTCGGCCTGCGCATCGTGACGATCGAGGGCGAGATCATCGACATCGGCGGCGCCCATCTGGACGCGGCAGGCTACGACTGGCTCGGCCTGATCACCGGCAGCGAAGGCATGCTGGCGATGGTGACCGAGGTGACCGTGCGTATCCTGCGCGCCCCGGAAGGGGCTCGCGCCATGCTGGTGGGCTACGGCAGCAACGAGGTCGCCGGCGCCTGCGTGGACGCCATCATCGGCGCCGGCATCATCCCGGTCGCGCTCGAGTTCATGGACAAGCCGGCGATCCATGCCTGCGAGGCCTTTGCCCATGCCGGCTACCCGATGAATGCCGAGGCGTTGCTTATCATCGAGGTGGAGGGCAGCGTCGCCGAGCAGGACGAGCTGCTGGCCCGCATCGGCGACATTTGTCGCCGCTATGACCCGGTAAGCCTGCGCATCTCCCAGTCGGCCGCCGAGAGTACGGCGATCTGGAAGGGCCGCAAGGGCGCGTTCGGCGCGGTGGGCCGCATCAGCCCGGACTACCTCTGCATGGACGGCACCATCCCCACCAGCAGGCTTCCCGAGACGCTGCGCCGCATCGGCGAGATGACCGAGGCCGCACGCCTCAAAGTATGTAACATCTTCCACGCCGGCGACGGCAATCTGCACCCGCTGATCATGTTCGACGCGAATGATCCGGACAGCTTCCACCGCGCCGAGGTGCTGGGCGCGGACATCCTGAAACTCTGCGTAGAAGTGGGCGGCTGCCTGACAGGCGAGCACGGCGTGGGTGTGGAGAAGCGCGACCTGATGTCAGTGCAATTCACGGCGCCGGAGCTGGCGCAGCAGCGCGCGCTGAAAAGCGCGTTCGATCCTGCGTGGTTGCTGAATCCGTCCAAGGTGTTTCCGCTTTTGGCGGAAGCGAAGGAAGCAGTTCTTTTTTGAAAAAAAGAACCAAATTTTTGCTCCCCCGCGTTTGCACCAGTCGTGCTGGTCCTGAACCTGACGTTGCGTTGAAGCGTTGGGGGAACAAAAGTTTTTTGGTTCTTTTTTTCAAAAAAGAACTGCTTGCTTCCTATGCTTGAACCATCAACCGAAGCCGAGCTATCCGCCGCCCTAACCGACGCTTACGCAGCGTCCGAGCCCGTGCTCGTCCAAGGCGCAGGGACCAAGCTGGGCATGTTACGCCCCGTGCAGGCCGCCCGAAGCCTGTCGACCAAGCGGCTGACGGGAGCCACGCTGTATGCGCCGAAGGAGCTGGTGTTCTCCGCCCGCAGCGGCACAACCGTGGCCGAGGTGCAGACGATGCTGGCCGAGCATGGTCAGCACCTGATTGCCGAGCCGCCGGATTATACGGCGCTGCTTGGCGCCGAGCCTGCCGCGCAGACGCTGGGCGGCGTGGTAGCTACCAACCTGTCCGGACCGCGTCGGGTGGCCTGGGGTGCTACGCGTGACCACGTGCTGGGCATGCGCGCGGTCGATGGCACCGGCGAGATACGGCGCTCCGGCGGCCGGGTGCTGAAAAATGTGACGGGGCTGGACATCTGCAAGCTGCTGACAGGCAGCCATGGCACGCTGGGTGTGATGACGGAGATCACGTTGAAGGTGTTGCCAGCGCCCGAGGCCAGCGGGTCGCTGGTGCTGGCCGGACTTGATGCAGGTCAGGCGGTGGCGGCGTTGTCTGCGGCGCTGGGCAGCCCTTATGGCGTATCGGGTGCCGCCTACCTGCCGGCTGAGGCGGCCGCACGGATCGGCATGGGCGATGCGGTGGCACTGGTGCGCATCGAGGAGTTCAGGACGAGCGTGGCCTATCGCCTCGCACGCCTGCAGGCGGACTTGGCCGGGTTCGGGACCGCCGCGCTGCTGGACGAGGCGGCGAGCCGGGACGCCTGGGCCGCCATACGCGACGCGGCGGTGCTGCCGGCCGAGCCGGAGGATGCCGTGTGGCGCATCTCCGTCCGGCCGTCCCGCGGTCCTGGCGTGTTGGCTGCGGCGACTGCGCTGGGCGCCCGCGGCTACCTCGATTGGGGCGGCGGCCTGGTGATGTTGGCGGGGCCTGCGAGCGAGGCGGTGCACCAGGCGATCACCCAGGCGGTGCAAGCTGCCGGCGGTGTCTGGACGCTGCTGCGCGGGCCGGAGCCGCTGCGCGCCGTGGTCAACGTGGTGCCACGCGAAGCCGCGCCGCTGGCCGCCATAGCAAGGCGCGTAAAGGCCGTGATGGACCCAAAAGGGATCCTGAATCCAGGCCGGCTTGCAGCCGGGATGTAGAGCTCAGCGGAACATCATCCGGAGGAGTCCGCAACAGCGGAGTCAAAAGTTTTTGCTTCTTTTTTCAAAAAAGAAGGGCTTCCTTTCTCCTTTGCAGGAGCCGACCCACAAGCAATGCAAACCAATTTCACCAAGCTCCAGCTCGCCGATCCGGACACCGCGAACAGCAACCAGATCCTGCGCACCTGCGTGCATTGCGGCATGTGCACCGCCACGTGCCCCACCTTCCTGCTGCAAGGCGATGAGCTGGATTCGCCGCGCGGCCGCATTTACCTGATGAAGGACATGCTGGAAGGCGGCAAGCCGGCGACCGAAGAGGTGGTGCGCCACGTGGACCGTTGCCTGTCCTGCCTTGCCTGCATGACCACGTGCCCGTCCGGCGTGAACTACATGCACCTGGTGGACCACGCGCGGCGCTACATCGAGGAGAGCTATGAGCGTCCGCCGGCGGAACGAGCGTTGCGCTGGGTGCTGGCAAAAGTGCTGCCGCATGCTGGCCTGTTCCGAATGTCGATAATCGGTGCGCGGCTGGCGCGCCCGTTCGCGCCGTTGATCCCGGGCAAGTCGCAAAACGCCCAGCGGCTGCGCGCGATGCTGCGCCTGGCGCCAGCGCGCCTGCCGCACGCCGGCAAGCTGCAGCGCCCGCAGGTGCATCGCGCGCTGCACGAGCGGCGCGCGCGCGTGGCGCTGCTCACCGGCTGCGCGCAAAAGACGCTGGCGCCATCGATAAACGAGGCGACGATACGTCTGCTGACGCGCATGGGTGCGGATGTGGTGATCGCCCCGGAAGTCGGCTGCTGCGGCGCGCTGACGCATCACATGGGCCGCCATGACGACGCTATGGACGCAGCCCGTGCGGCGATCGCGGGATGGTCGGCGGAGATAGAGAGCGGCGGGCTGGACGCCATCATCGTCAACACGTCAGGCTGCGGCACGACAGTGAAGGATTACGGCTTCATGTTCCGCAACGAGCCGGAACCGTGGCGCGGCCGCGCGGCCGAGGTGTCCCTGCGCACCAAGGACATAACCGAGTTCCTCACCGAATTCGGCTACGCGCCGACGCGCGACAAGCCAAACCTGCGCGTGACCTATCACAGCGCGTGCAGCCTGCAGCACGGTCAAGGCGTGAACGACGCACCAAAGGCGCTGCTGCGCCGCGCGGGTTTCACCGTGGCGGAACCGGCCGAGCCGCATATCTGCTGCGGCTCGGCCGGCACCTACAACATCATGCAGCCGGAGATCGCCGGGCGGCTGCGGGAGCGCAAGCTCGCCAACATCGCACGCACCAAGCCGGACATCGTGGCGGCCGGCAACATCGGCTGCATCACCCAGCTTGCCGGCGGCGGCGTGACGCTCGTCCACACCGTGGAACTGCTGGACTGGATGGCCGGCGGACCCAGGCCCGCCGCGCTGGACACCGCGGCGGCCGCCTGATGCGCGCCGCCCTCCTGGCCTGCGCGGTCGTTCTGGCAGCCGCGTCGCCGCCGCCCGATCACGCGGCGGCGCTGCTCGACGCATTGGCGCACGCCCCCAGCGAACAGCAGGCCGGGATACTGGAACAGCAGATCAGCCAGGCGTGGCAGGCGGCGGTGTCGCCAGCGGTGCAGCTGCTGACGGACCGCGCGACGCAGTCGCTGGCGAAGCAGGATCCGCGCACCGCCATAGGTGACCTGGATGCCGCGCTGGACTTGCAGCCGGATCAGGCGCTGCTGTGGCGCCTGCATGCCGAGGCGCGCTACGCCAACGGCGACGAGCGGGGCGCCACGGCCGATCTGGCGCAGGCGCTGGCACGCGAGCCGCGCTGTTTCCCGGCGCTGGCCGACCTGTCGCATATCGCCGAAGCGAAGAACGACAACGCGCGGGCGTTGAAGGCCTGGCAACGGTACCTGGCGATCGACCCGCATGCGCCTCGGGGGGAGGCGCATCTGTTGATACTAGAGCGTAAGGTTTCCGGGGATGCGCTTTAAGTAAGGAAGCAAGCAGTTCTTTTTGGAAGAATCCCCGCATTTGCACCAGCCGGGCGTGTCCTGGAAAGACCGGAAACGCTGCAGCGTCGGAGAAGCAAAAGTTTTTTGCTTCTTTTTTTCAAAAAAGAAGGCCTTGCCTTACTTCTTCCCAGGTATCTCCACCGCAAAATCCGCCCTGTCCGCAGGCCCAGCACCAATATCCAGCGACCCCTTCGCCACCGCCCTGATACGGTCCGACAGCACGCCCTCATGTATCAGCACCGCGCGCACCGCCAGCGCGCGGTCCAGCGAGAGGCGGCGCGCGGTGGATGGATCGTCGGCGGTGCCTGGCGCCCAGGCGGTCACGTCCACGATCACCGCCGGGTTCGCCGCCGCCTGCTTTGCGAGTGCCTGGACCGCCGCCAGCGTGACCGGGTTCAGGTCCGAGGTGCCGGCGCCGAAAGTAATGCGGCCACCGCCAGGAAGCGGCAACGCCACGCCGGCGGCATCAGGCAGCACAGGTATCGGCGGCGGCGGCGGCGGCGGGTGCGCCGGCATGGTGAAGGTCGGCGGCAGCAGGACTGGATGGATCGGAGGCGCGACCGGCATCGACGGCGGCGTCAGGCGCTTGCCGGCGGGCGCCACGCTGTGCGGGGCAGGACGCTTGCGGGTTTTGCTGGAGGTGACTGGCGGGCTGGCATTTTGTGCGGGTTTGGCGGCGGGGGAGGGTGCGAGCTGGTCGAGTGCCTTGTCATCCGTGCTGACTTGGCCAAGAGCCGGGCCGGCAAGACACAGGCAGAGGAGTGCCCCCAGAACCTGACGCCAGACCAGTGTGACAGCACCATCAGCACCGCCGGGAAGCAAAAGTTTTTTGGTCCTCTCTTTCAAAAAAGGACTGCTTGCTCGCTTCTCTTCCTCACGCATCCGCCCCCTATAACGTCCTAGCTTCCAGCCGGGAAGTCAGCCCCCAGGCTGGTGCTTTCCCACTTGTCGAACTCCGTAGCCACCGCTGCCATGTGTCCGCGCACCACGTCCAGCGCCATCTTGCCCAACAGGAGATGCAGCGGCGGCTCAGGGCTTTCCACCGCGGTCACGATCGCATGGGCGGCGCGCACGGGGTCACCCTGCTGGGTGCCGGAATAGCCGTTTATCTGCCGGCGGCGTTTGCCGGCGGTCTCCGCATACGCCTCGATGTCCTGCTTCGGCATCCGCAGCGAACGGCCGGCCCAGTCGGTGCGGAACGGTCCCGGCTCCACGATCGTCACGCCCAGCCCCAGCGGCCGTATTTCGCCGGCCAGCGCTTCGGACAGTCCCTCGACGGCGAATTTGGAGGCGTTGTAGTAGCCGACGCCGGGAAAGCCCACGAGCCCGCCCTGCGACGACAGGTTCACGATGTGACCGCGGCCTCGCGCGCGCATCCCTGGCAGCACCGCCTTTGTCATCGCGATCAGGCCGAACACGTTCGCCTCGAACTGCGCGCGTATCTCGTCGTCCTCGCCTTCCTCGATCGCGGCCATGTAGCCGTAGCCGGCATTGTTCACGAGCACGTCGACCGCGCCGAACTTTGCTTCCGCCTGCTTCACGGAGTCCGCGACCTGCGTCGGCTGCGTGACGTCCAGCGCCAGTGCGAGCGCGTGCTCCGGAAATTCACCTGCGATGTCCTCGACGCGCGCGGCGTCGCGCGCGGTGACGACGGCGCGGCCGCCACGCTCCAGGATGACTCGGGCGATTTCGCGGCCGAAGCCAGTGGAGCAGCCTGTGATGAACCAGACGGCATTCTTGTCTATCGGCATGGTGTGTTCCTTAGAAAGGAAGGAAGCAGTTCTTTTTTGAAAAAAAGAACCAAAAAACTTTGGTTCCCCCGCTTGCACGAAGGCTAACTTTGGTTATGCCAGTGTGCGTGTTGGCAGGAGTTGCACACCGGAATGCAGGCTGGGTAGTAAAAGTTTTTTGGTTCTTTCTTCAAAAAAGAACTGCTTGCTTTCTCCTACCCCGTCTTCTTCCGCGGCGCAGCCTTGCGCGGAGTCGCTTTCTTCTCCGCTGCCGGCTTGCTCTCCGTCTGCCCGAGGCTCTTCTTCAACGCGGCCATAAGGTCGATGACGTTGCCGCGCTCCGGTGCCACTTCTGCAGCCGGCTTGAAACCGGATCCTTTGATCTTCGCGTCGATCACCTCGCGCAACCTGGCCTCGTAGCGGTCCTCCAGATCAGAGGGTGCGAACGGCTTCTGCTGACGCTCGATGAGCTGGGTCGCGAGCTTCACCATGTCCGCGTCCGACTTGTCTTTCGGAACGCGGTCGAACAGGGTTGCCGGGTTGGCGACATCGCGATGTTCGTAGAGCGTGTGCACGATCAGGCCGTCCTGCATCGGCATGATGGCCACCGCGCGTTCACGGCGGGAGATCACCACGCGCGACAGTGCGACTGTCTTGGCCTGGCGTATCGCGTCGCGAAGGACGACGTACACGTCCTGCGCGGAGTCGCCATCCGGCGCCATGTAGTAGCTGGTGTCGAAATACACCGGATCTATGCTGTCTGCGGTGACGAACTTGTCCACGGTCAGCGTGCTCGAACTCTCGATGCGCGCCTTTTCGAAATCCTCGTCGTCCAGCAGCACGTATTGGTCTTTTTCAAATTCGTAGCCGCGCGCCAGGTTGCGCCGCTGCAGCTCCTCGTCTGTCTGCGCGTCCAGCGTCACCATGCGCACCCGGTTGCCAGTCTTCGGGTTGATGAAATTAAAATGCAGGTTCGATGTCTCGCGATGCGCGGTGTGCAGCGCCACCGGGCAGGAGACGAGGGCCAGGCGCAGATGTCCGCGCCAGATCGGGCGTTCAGCCATGTTTGCGCTTCTTCTCGGCTTGGGTTGCGACAGGTGGTGCGACGAGACTCTGGCGCGCGTCGCCGAAGCCGGCCCAGGGGTCGGCCTTCAGCTTGGCGATGCGGCCGGGCACAGTGTGGATGGTAAAGGCCTGCGGGTCGAGCTTGTCGGTCACCTCGCGCCAGGTGACCGGCACGGCAACCGTCGCATGCGGCCGGGCGCGCGGCGAGAACGACGCAATTGCGGTGGAGCCCAGTCCGTTGCGCAGCCAGTCAATCAGGATCCGGCCGCGCCGGCGCGCTTTCGGCACAGAGGCCACATACAATTCGGGCGAAGCGCGTTCCAGCTTTTCGGCCAAGCCGCGGCACCAGGCCCGCGCAAAATCCCAGTCGCAGGACGGCACGAGCGGCACCACGAGGTGCAGCCCCTTGCCGCCCGACGTGCGGCACCAGCTCGCATAGCCTTCCGCTTCCAGCTTGGCTTTTATGTCATGCGCTGCACGGACGATCTGCGGCCAGGTCACTCCGTCGCCAGGGTCCAGGTCGAACACCAGACGGTCCGGGCGGCCGGCATCGTCCAGCGTGCTGCCCCAGCTATGCAGCTCCACGGCGGAGATCTGCGCCGTGGCGATCAGCCCGTCCGTGCCCTCCAGCGACAAATAGGGCGCCTCGTCGAACGCGCCCTCCCGCAGGCTGGCGGGCATGCCGCGATTGGCGTGTTTCTGGAAGAAATGCTCGCCGTCGATCCCGTCCGGGCAGCGCACAAAGGCGAGCGGCCGGTGTGCTATCGCGTCCAGCGCCGTCTTGCCCATCGTCTGCCAGTAGGTCGCCAGATCTTGCTTGGTCACCGCGGGGTGGCCGTCGGCCGCCGGCCACAGTTCGCGCTCGGGATGCGTCAGGCGCACGCCCTCAAGTTCAGAGCTGCGCGCGGCGGGCTTCTGCGCGCGCACGATGCGGCCCGAATGCGACCGCCCGCCGAGCTCTATGCGCTTCACCTCGGGATTCGGCACCTCGCGCACCACGTCGGGCGCCGCCTTGTCCTCCCGCAGTCCGAGGAACACGGCATGACGCAGGCGCCCGGCGCCTGACCAGCCGGTGTACTGGACTTCCGCCACCAGAATCGGCTTGACCCAGGCAATGTCCGAAGGCGGCTTCTCCTCGCTCAGCAGCAGCCCCGCCGGCGGATCGCTGGCGAGCGGCTTGAGCTGTTCGGTCAGCTCCTGCAGCGTGACCTCGGTAAAACCGCTGCCGCAGCCGCCGACGTAATGCAGGCGGCCGGCCTCGTCATGGAAGCCGAGTTGCAGAGAGCCCAGGCCAATGCGGCTGCCCTGCGGCGGCGTCCAGCCGAGGATGATGAACTCCTCGCGGCCGTGGCATTTCACCTTCAGCCAGTCGCGGCTGCGCCCCGATTGGTAGGCGCTGTCGGCGCGCTTGCAGATGATGCCTTCCAGCCCCATCGCACAGGCGTTCTTGCGCACCTGGTCGGTGATGCCTTCCAGGTGATCGCTGACGCGGATGAAATCCTGCTTCGGCACCAGGGCCACCAGCGCTGCCTTGCGCTCGGTCAGCTTGAGATCGCGCAGATCGTGGCCGTCCAGATAGAGCAGGTCGAAGAGGTAGAGGTGCAGGCCGTCGGTGCGGCTTTCCTTCAGCGCGGCCTGCAAGTCCGGAAAGCTGGAAAGCCCGTCCGGTTGCAGGGAGACCAGCTCGCCATCCGCAAGCAGCGTCTTGGCCGGTAGTTTTGCGGCCGCGCGCGCCACGGCAGACAGCCGGTGCGTCCAATCCAGCCCGTTGCGCGTCAGCACGCGCACATCGTCGCCGTCCTTGCGTATGATCACCCGGTAGCCGTCGAACTTGATCTCGCTCAGCCACTCGCCCCCCTGTGGCGGCACGTCGGCGTTGCTGGCCAACATGGGCGCCTGTGCCTCGGGCAGCTTGGCCGCACGCGCATCCTGCGGTGCCGGCTTGGAGACCGTCGCCTTGGCCGCCGCCGCTCGCTTGCGCGCCGGCTTCGGCGAGGGCCCCGGCTTGGGAAGCGGCGTGGCTTCCATCTCCGCCGCGTCCAGCCCGGCGCGCTCCAACGCGTCATGTTCCTTGATCAGCAGCCAGCTCTCGCCGCGCTCGCCCGGGCGGGGTTTCAGGCGTATCAGCACGAAGCGGCCGTGCAGGCGGGCGCCGTCAAGCGTGAACTTCATCTCGCCGCGTGCGATGTCCGTGCCCGCGTCACCTACCGGGGACCATGTGCCGCGGTCCCATATCTCCACCACGCCCGCGCCGTAATTGCCTGCCGGGATCACGCCTTCGAAGCTGGCGTAGTCCAGCGGGTGGTCCTCGGTGCGCATGGCCAGGCGCTTGTGCGCGGTGTCCATACTCGGACCCTTCGGCACCGCCCAACTCCACAGCACGCCATCGTGCTCCAGCCGGAAATCCCAGTGCAGCCGACTGGCGGCGTGTTTCTGCACGACGAAGACCGGCGCCGCGTCCACCGCAGGCGCGGCCCCTGGCGCGGGTTCCGGCGTCTGCTTGAAGTCGCGCTTGCCCCGGTATGTCGCAATCGATGTGTCGCGAGCGGCCATCGCCTAGCAACGTTGTTTCGGCAGGGCAGGTTCCTCGCCCGCCATGGGAACCGGAACGGGGTGGTGTTGTATGCTGTAGAATCTACCCACGCGCGACAAGGCCAGAATGCACGACCAAGCCCAGGACCCAGGCGACTTCGCCATCACCGCCCAGATCTCCCTGGTGGAGCAGCGCTTCCGCACGCTGAAACACAACGACATGTTCGGCGTGTTTGACCAGCGCGGCGACATACGCCCCGGGCCCGGCGGCACCGAAGGCCTGTATTTCAACGACACGCGCTACCTGTCGGAATTCGAGCTGGTGGTCGGCGGCCGCCAGCTCGTTTTGCTCAGCTCGACGCTGCGCGACGACAACGCGACGCTCACCTGCGACCTGAGTAATCCGGACCTGCCGCATCTGGTCACCGACCCCGAAGGCACGGCGGGCCTGGACAGCAACCTGATCCACGTACGCCGTTCGCGCTTCCTGTGGCAGGGTGTCTGCCACGAGCGCGTTTCTATACGCAATTTCGACGTGGTGGCGCACACGATCCTGGTGGAGATCCGCTACGGCGCGGATTTCGTCGACCTGTTCGAGGTACGCGGCATGACGCGCACGCGGCATGGGCGGCACGAGCCGGCTGGCGTCACCCTGCAGACGGTAAGGCTGGCCTATACCGGGCTGGACGATCTCCGCCGCACGACCGATCTGCGCTTCGATCCGCCGCCCGAGCGCATCGACGAGGGCCGCGCTCTGTTCCGCGTGATGCTGCCGGCGCACGGGCGGAGCCTGATCTTCGTGGAGATCGCCTGCGACAAGCCGCCCGGCCTTGCGGCTGAGGCGGCGCGCCGTCCGGCCGACCGCTTCGTCAACAGGATGATCGAGCAGCGCCGATGGACCCGCCAGCGCAGCGCCGGCGCCACCGGGATCGAGAGCAGCAACGAGGTGTTCAACGAGGCTATGCGCCGGGCGATCAGCGATCTGACGATGCTGACGACGGATCTGCCGAGCGGCCCCTATCCGTATGCGGGCATACCCTGGTTCAGCACCGCCTTCGGGCGCGATGCAATCCTGACGGCGCTGAACGTGCTGTGGATGGACCCGGCGATTGCTGCAGGCGTGCTGCGCTATCTGGCCGCGAACCAGGCGACGACACATGACGCGGCGTCCGACGCAGAGCCTGGCAAGATCCTGCACGAGGTCAGGCGCGGCGAGATGGCGGAACTGGGCGAGGTGCCGTTCCGCCGCTATTACGGCAGCGTGGATGCCACGCCGCTGTTCGTCATGCTGGCCGGCGCCTATTTCGATCGCACCGGCGACCTGCCGACGGTGGCGGCAATCTGGCCGCAGATACAGGCCGCCCTCGGCTGGATGGACAGCTATGCCGACCGTGACCCGGACGGCTTCGTCAGCTACTTCCGCCAGACCGACGAGGGTCTGGCAAACCAGGGCTGGAAAGACAGCTTCGACAGCATCAGCCACGCCGACGGCACGCTAGCCGTGGGACCGATCGCACTGGTGGAAGTGCAGGGCTACGTCTTCGCGGCGCGGCGTGCGGCCGCCGGCATCGCGCGCGCCATGGGCCACGCGGATGCGGCCGCCGCCGAGGAGGCGAAGGCCGCGCGCCTGCAGCAGGCCTTCGAGCTGAAGTTCTGGTGCGAGGAGCTGGGTACCTACGCGCTCGCGCTGGACGGTGCGCGGCGGCCTTGCCGCGTGCGTGCCTCTAACGCCGGACACCTGCTTCTGACGGGCATCTGCTCGCCGGAGCGTGGCCTGCGCGTGGCGGAAGGATTGATGGCCAGCCGCTTCTTCAACGGTTGGGGCATACGCACGCTTGCCTCCGGCGAGGCACGCTACAATCCGATGAGCTACCACAATGGCAGCGTCTGGCCGCACGACAACGCGGTGATAGCGCTGGGGCTGTCGCGCTACGGGCTGAAACCACAGGTGTCGCGTATCTTCTCCGGCCTGTTCGATGCGGCGCTGTATGTGGATCTGCGCCGGCTGCCAGAGCTGTTCTGCGGCTTCGCGCGCCGCCGCGGCCAGGGACCCACGCTCTATCCGGTCGCGTGCTCGCCGCAGGCCTGGGCAGCCACGGCGTTGCACGCGACTCTCGGCGCGTGTCTAGGCTTGCGGTTCGATGTGGAGGATTGCAGCGTGGTGTTCGACCGGCCGCTGCTGCCGGAGTTCCTAGACGTGATCACGTTGCACAATCTCGCACTCGGCGAGGCGCGGATTTCCGTCGTGCTCCGGCGGATGGGCAACGAGGTTGCGATGAACGTGCTGGCGCGGACGGGGGATATTCACGCTGTGTTGCGGAGTTGAGGAAGGCAGCACGACACCAGCCAAGTGCCTCCGGAAACACCGAAGCTGCGGAGCGTCGGGGAAGCAAAAGTTTTTTGCTTCTTTTTTTCAAAAAAGAAGGCCTTGCTTCCTTACTGCTGAACAGCCCGAGGCTTCCCCTCCGCATCCACCGCCACCATGACGAACCGCGCCTTGGTAACCCGCTCGTGCCGTATGGGCAACGTCCGCCGCGCCCATACATCGACGTCGATGGTGATCGACGTGCGGCCGATGCGCACCATCTCGCAGTAGCAGCTGATCAGGTCGCCGACATGCACCCGACGCAGGAAGACCAGGTCCGAGACGGCGACTGTGGCGACGCGGCCGGCGGCCAGCTCGTGCGCAGTGGAGCCGGCGGCCATGTCCATCATGCCCATGATCCAGCCGCCGAATATGTCGCCGGATGCGTTGGTGTCGGCAGGCACGGCGGGCACGCGCAGTGCGAGGTCGCCGCGCGGTGTGTCCGCCTCGCCGGCGTCGCTCAATGGTTCGGCCAGAGGCCGGGTGTGGCCACTTCCACGGAGTGGCGGTCTGGGTCGCGGAAATACAGGCTGGTGCCGCCGGCCGGCCAGGTGATGCGGCTTTCGATGGCCACGTTCTGCGCGGCCAAGTGGGCGGCCCAGGCCTCCAGCTCGCCTACCGGGATGGCGAAGGCCAGATGCAGCGTGCCGCTGCCGTCATGGGCGGGGATGGTGCCCTGCGGCGTTTGGCTTGGCTGGGCGGAGCCGCCGCGGGCGAACAGGAGCAGCACGCCGGCGCCGGGGACGCCCATGGCGCACATGCGATCGTCACGCAGGAACTGCTCGAAGCCCAGCACGCGGGCATAGAAATCGTGGCTGACGGTAAGGTCATCCACGTAGAGCGACGTCTCCAGGATGTGGCCCAGCCTTGGCGCCGGCGGCTTGAGGGCGGGCATCAGTGGCCCAGCAGGGTGAAGACGAGGGTGGCGACCGGTTCGGGCTCGTCCGTGCAGCAGCCGTGATGGAAGCTGACGATGGTGAGCTTGGGGCCGGATTGCTTGACCCCGATGAGCGCGCCGGTGCCGAACACCTCGCTGCTGCCGGCATCCGACGTGCCGTAGGCGTATTGCGTGCTGGTGATCTGGGCGCGCCTCAGGCGCGTGCTGCGCGGGCTCAGGAAGGGCGGGCCGGACCACCAGGTGGCCTCCGTGATGGCGGCGCTGTCGGACCGCAGGCTCCAGGATGGCACGTGGTGAATCAGGTCGATGCCGCGGTCCTGCACCTGGAGTATGGCGCCGTCGGGTGCGGTGTAGGTGCCGGCGGTGAAGTGCTGGAAGACGATCGGCGGCGAGGGCTGCTGCGGCAGCTCGATCGACTGGCCGCTCGGCACGGCCTGCAGCGCCATCTGCGCCGGGCGGCCGGAGGGTCGCGCGGGCAGAGCGGGCGCCGGCATGCCGGAGGCTACGGCACGGCCGGCGGCGTCGGTGGCCAGCGTCACATGGCCCTGGGCATCCACGTGAAGCTCTATCGTCACGTCGCGGTAGATGGTGCCGGTGGTGGTCCTGATCGGCAGGCGGGTGATGGCGATGGTGTTGCCGCGGGCGACGATTTGGGCGTCCTGCAGGCGGGTGGTGGCGGTGTCAGTCTGCGCGCTTGCGGGGAGGGTCAGGGCGCAGGTCAGGATCAGGGCGAGTCGCATGGGGGTAGGGTGCCCACAGGAGGGAAGAAAGCAAGCAGTCCTTTTTTGAAAAAAAGGACCAAAAAACTTTTGGTCCGCTGTCGCGGGAGCGTCCGGATAGGTGCGCGACAGCAGAGTCAAAAGTTTTTTGCTTCTTTTTTTCAAAAAAGAAGGCCTTCCTTCCTTTCCGGAACCCTCCCCATCACGCGCGTGTTCTAGGCGCCTAGCGCCACAAGGAGCCCGAACATGACCAAGACCGCAGACGCCGCGACGCTAGAGAAGCTGTCCGGCATGATCAAACATATCCAGACCGCCATGCTGACCAGCGAGGACGGCCCGCATCTGCGCGCCCGCCCGATGGTGGCCGCACAGAAGGAATTCACCGGCGAGCTGTATTTCTACACCCACGCCAGCGCGCACAAGGTGGTCGAGGTGGGTGCGAAGGAGCGCGTGGGCGTGACGTATTCGGACTCGCACCATCAGAACTACATCTCGTTCTCCGGCACGGCGGAAGTGGTGCGCGACAAGGGGGAGATAAAGGCGCATTGGGGCGAGGCGATGCGCACATGGTTTCCCAAGGGCGTGGACGATCCTGACATCGCGATCCTGAAAGTGGATGTGGACCAGGCGGAGTATTGGGACGCGCCGAATTCGACGATGGTGCACCTTTATGGCTATGTAAAAGCGGTCACGACCGGCGAGGCGCCGCATCCTGGCGGGAATGAGAAGTTGACGCTGGCGTAAGGCAAGGAAGGCCTTCTTTTTTGGAAAAGAAGCAAAAAACTTTTGGTCCGCTGTCGCGCGTCGTTTCAATAACCGCCGACAGGGAGCAAAAGTTTTTTGGTTCTTTTTTTCAAAAAAGAACTGCTTGCTTTCTTCAGTGCCGGCCTACGAGCGCCAGCAGGATTTCGACGATGATTAAAGCGATGATTGCGCCTTCCATCAGCCCGGCCCGGCTGCTGGCGGCTTCGTCGTAGAGTGCTGCGTAGGTGTCACGTATGATGGAGAGCTTGCGGTTCACCGCGGCGCTTACTGCTTTGACGCGAAACAGGTCGAGAGCGGCGGAGTAGACGCGGGCCAGATAGACGTCCTCGGTCACCTGCAGCGCGTTGTCGACTTTCTCGGTGAGTTCCGTGACTTCGGCGACCAGCGTGTAGAGGCGGCGGGCTAGGACGGCGAAGCGGCGGGGGCCGCTTCTCAGGCGTCGGGTGGCTTCTTCCACCAGGTCGTACATGCGGGGCAGTTCGGCGTCGAGGAGTTCGTCGTAGTAGCGCATCTCTAGGAACTGGGCGTTGGCGACTTCTATGACGTCGGCGACGTCGGTGTCCCGGCGTGGCTCGAAGATGAAGGCGCGGTCCCAGGTCAGCACCACCAGGTCGTCCGTGTAGTAGCTGAAGCGGCGGGCCAGGAGGTCGGCGCGGGCGGCTTCGGCCAGTTTCCGCGTCTCGCCGCTGAGCAGGGGGACGAGGTCTATCTCGCGGCCGAGTTCGCTGGCGAGCACGGGTTTGCCGAAGCTGTGGACCGTGGCGACCAGGTAGTCCTCGTCCAAGTCCGAGCGGTTCGGGCGGGTGAGCGCCGGGCCAATGGGTTCGCGCAGTATGTCCAGCAGGTTGTGCCAGAATTCTATGTCGGTCTGCGTGCCGATGGCCGCTTCCACCGCGTTCATGCGGGCGGTGTAGCTGGCCCAGTCCAGATTGTCGGCCGGGACCTGGATGGCCAGGGTCGCGACCCCGAAGGCGTAGAGCCGGGCGAAGACGGTGACCTCGATGTCAGTGGGTGTGGCTTCCTGCAAAGTGAGCTGCATGGGCGGCAGGACCAGGCCCAGTGGCGGCTCACCGAAGGCGACGGCTTTCGGCGGCGTCCCGGTGAGGCGGGAGCGGGCACCCTGGCGCGCCTGACCGGCCCAGAGCTGTTCGGCGCGGTGCAGGTCAATGGCGTAGGCGATGTCGAACAGGCGGAGCGCCGTTATATGGCCGGAGACGACCAGGGGGCCGGCGGCGTCTGTCTGGATGGGGGTGATCGGTTTGGTCGCGTCCATGATGGGCGCAATCTAGCAGCATCTGGCCGGTCGCTGGCCAAAATGATCAACGCTCGGGCTGACGGCGTCTTATAGAAAGCAAGCAGTCCTTTTTAAAAAAAAGGACCAAAAAACTTTTGTTCCGTTCGCCTGCATCAGCGGGTAGGCGCGGCGGGATAGATCGAGCCGGCAAAACGGCTTGGGACAAAAGTTTTTTGCTTCTTTTTTTCAAAAAAGAAGGCCTTGCTTCCTCTTTACAGAGTCAGTGCGGCCGGCAGGGCGGCTTCACCGCGTATGGCCATTCGGGCTGGCCCCGAACCCCAAGCGGGAGCGGGTGCGACGTGGCCCATTTCGGGTCAACCCGGAAGCTGTTTAATTTCGAGAGAGGCTTCTGCGACGCGGGTGCGCCGAAGCCCGGCATCCGGAAGGGCCAGCACGCCTAGTCGTCTCGCACGAAGCCGCAGCGTATGCGGTATCGGCTCGTCCGGTGAGCCGGGGTTCGGTTGGGTATTGGCAGAAGTAGTAAGCCTGCTATTGCTGTGGCGTATTTGCGGGGCTGACAGCTTGTCGGAAGACCACTTCGACGCGGAGGACATGTCTTCCCCCGACCCCGCTGCGCGTTTGCGCAAGCACGTGCAGGACAGGCTGCATGTCCTGGAGCGAAACGGACAATGTCCCGTCTGCAATACAACCCAGTGGATGCTGCTCAACTGGAATGACGTGACACTCCAGGCGACCACAACCCAGCCTTCCAAGTGGCCGACATATGCGCTCGCCTGCGGCAATTGCGGGCTTGTGCGGCATCACCTGCGGTCGATCTTCGATGGGAGCGAAAAGCTGAGCTTTCCTGGCGGGAGTGACTCTCGCGTGGGTTTTGGCGATGGCGGCCGGGGCGATCGCGCGCTGGAGGCCAAGGTGGCTGTTCTGGAGAAGATCGCGGCCAGCACGGACGATTTGCTTGCGGAGCTGCGTTGGGACCTGAAGGCTGTGCGTGGCAAGCAGGACGAGGATTACCGGTCTTTGGCGGATCGGATTTCCGGTGGCGCCGAGGGACTTTCTGAGAAGGTAGCGAGTTCCGCGCTTAGGATCTGTATCGCGGGTGGGTTGGCTGTTGCTGGGGTAGTGGGTGTTATGGCGAAGGGGTTTCGGTGGTTTTGATCAGGGATGGCGTTTAGGATTGCTCCTGATGCTCCACGTAACACGGATCAATATCCGGCTCGGTATTGCATGTGGAGCGGACGTCAGATCCGCGAGACGGTCGCATTGAGAGTGGCCAAGTTTGATATATCCGTGAAACGTTTCGTGAATGACGTGCAGCCCTCACTTGGGCTTAGTAGCAAGAAGAATGACGAGTGGCAGCTGTTCGGGAGCTTCAGGATAAGCTTTCGTTGTTATGGAAAGCGTCCACAGCTTAGAGGCGTAAGATGCTCGTAGTATCTGCTGTGTATTCCCTCCCCGGCTTTGAGCCTGAACAGGAGTAACCCTGACCTTGTCACGCTGCAACGCGCCTACTAGTTCGGTTTGGAATGCAATCTCACTGCCATGCTCAGCCAGAACAGAACAAGCTCCGTCCTCAGCGGATGAGATGACTAACTTTCCGTCGGCGGTTGTGGCCCAGAATGACTCGGCAGGCTTTACTGGCGAAAAATATGCCGCAGCTGGCCCCTCCACGCGGACAAGATTGTGGCCCGAAATCCACGAGCGCAGATTTGCAGCGTCGCCCGCAAAGCGCATACAAGACATCCTAAAGAGTGTAACGGCTTGCTGCGTATTTCGATTCTCGAGTTGGGCGTTTGCTTGACTCACGCAAAGCGCCAATACTGCTACGGCTGCTACAAGTTGTCGGGTGATCTTAAAACCGCCATGCATTTGAGCCACCTTGTTCCTTACGTAAAGGAGCAACGTTGCGACCTAGTGTCAACTCTCACCCTTGATGGATTTGGTCGGTAATCAGGACTTTCCGGGGCGCTAACGCTTTCCTGTTGCAGAAACGGCAGGTTATCACTCGGTCAAGAAACGAAGCGGCCTGCAGTCCATACGCAGGCGCCGGCGTCCGGCGTCCAATAGCCGTATTGCCACAGGGTGGGTGCAGCGGGCCAGTGCGGGTGGGGCGGGCGGGGTAGCCAGGCTGGGGGTGTCCAGTCGTAGCTGCCGACACCCCATTCCCAGCGGCCAGGGGCGAGTGCTGTCGGCACGTCCGAAGCCGGTTTTGGCGGGGCGGCTTCGGCGGCGCGGGGCTGGGGAATGGTTGGGCAGGTCATAGGCTGAATGCCGGCCTGAGGCTGACAGGCGGCAAGGCCGAAAAGAGGAACAGCGAGAGCCAAGGTGCAGGCAACCCGCAAAGCCAGGTCGGGTGATGCAGGACGAAGGCGCGACAGCGGAGTCAAAAGTTTTTTGCTTCTTTTTTTCAAAAAAGAAGGCCGTGCTTTGCCTACGCCGGCACCAAAACGCAGACAGCCGCCTGCGCCGCCACGCCCTCGCCACGCCCGGTGAACCCCAGCCGTTCGGACGTGGTCGCCTTTACTGAGATCGCATCCAGCGACACGCCAAGCAGCTCGGCCAGGCGCGCCCGCATGGCCGGCGCGTGCGGGGTGATTTTGGGGCGTTCGCAGATGAGCGTGACGTCCGCGTTGGCGAGGCGGCCGCCGCGGGCGGCGATGCGGCCGGCGGCATGGCGGAGGAAGCGAGCGCTGTCGGCGTCTTTCCACTCGCCTTCGCTGGGGGGGAAATGGCGGCCGATGTCGCCTTCGGCCAGCGCGCCATAGATGGCGTCGCAGAGGGCGTGGATGCCGACGTCGGCGTCCGAGTGGCCGTCCAGGCCAAATGCGCAGGGCACGTCTATGCCGCAGAGGATCATCTTGCGGCCTGGTTTGGTCACGTGGACGTCGAAGCCGGTGCCCATGCGGGGGATCATGGTGGCAGTGGGCGGGGGCGCCAGGCTGCGCTCGAGGCGGGCGGCGTCTTCGGCTATCGTCAACTTCACGTTCTCCTCGTGGCCGGGGATGATGGCCACCGCGTGGCCGGCCTGTTCCAGCAGCCAGGCATCGTCGGTGGCGCCGGGGTGGGCAGGCGCCTGATGGGCGGCCAGCAGCGTGGGAAAGTGGAAGGCTTGCGGGGTTTGGGCGCGCCAGAGGCCGGCGCGGGGGACGGTTTCGATGATTACGCCGGCTTCCGCGCGCTTCAGGGTGTCGGCCACGGCGACCGCGGGGATGGCGCCGCGGTGGGTGGCGAGGGCGGCGATCAGGGCCGGTATGATGCCGTCCGGGATGAGCGGGCGGGCGCCGTCATGCACCAGGACCACGTCCGGGGCGTGGGAGGCCAGCGCTTCAAGGCCGGCGCGCACGCTTTGCTGCCTGGTGGCGCCGCCTGGGACGGGGGGCAGGTGGTCCAGGCCGGCCAGGGCGGCGTCGATGGGGGCGGCGTCGCCCACGGGTTGGAGGAGGTGGATGTGGGGCAGCAGGGACGCGGCGGCCCAGTGCAGGACGGGGCGGCCGGCGAGCTGGGTGAACTGTTTCGGCGTGGGGGTGCCGTAGCGGGTGCCGGTGCCGGCGGCGACTAGGATGGCGGCTATGCGCATGGGCGGGGTTTGGCGGGGGTGGAAGGAAAAAGGAAGGCCTTCTTTTTTGAAAAAAAGAAGCAAAAAACTTTTGTCCCTGACGGCTGCA